>CAXUOA010000225.1:0-5062 GCA_964252625.1 uncultured Acetobacteraceae bacterium
GGGTTTGGGGCAGAGCCCCATTCTTCCTGCAAGTCAAACCAGGGGCCGTTGGTATTAGGGTGTCGCTCCCCCGCGCGCAGCGCTAAGCTCCGGCGGACATGCTGACCACCCCGTTCCCAACCGCACCAGACGACGTCTCCGCCGTTCTCTCCCAAGCCCTGGCCGAGCTGGCCGAACACGGCCCGCGCCCAACCCGCGACGCCGCGCTGGCCGCCTTCCGCCGCCACCTCGCCCGCATCCAGCAACACGTCCGCGACGAGTTCGAAACCTACCGCATGGCCGGCGTCGAAGCCGCCCAGCGCCTGGCCGCGCTCACGGACGGCGTCGTCCGCGTCCTCTACGCCCACGCCACCGCCGAAGTCGCCGGCCCGGACGGCCTAACAGACCGCGTAGCCGTCGCCGCCACCGGCGGCTACGGCCGCGCCATGCTCGCCCCCTTCAGCGACATAGACCTGCTGTTCCTGGCACCGGACACGCCGTCGCCCGCCACGCTCCGCGTTGTCGGCTACATGCTCTACTTCATGTGGGACCTCGGCCTGAAGGTCGGCCACGCCACCCGCTCCATCGCCCAATGCCTGGCCGATTCGGACGCCGACCTCACCATACGCACCAGCCTGCTCGACGCGCGCCTGCTCACCGGCGACGCCACCCTGTTCACCGCGTTCCAGGCGGCGTTCCGGGCCGCCACCGAAGCCGCAGGCCCGGCTCTGTTCGTCGCCGGCAAGCAGGCGGAACGCCAGGCGCGCCACAAGCGCTTCGGCGAGAGCGCCTTCCTGGTGGAGCCCAACATCAAGGAAGGCCGCGGCGGCCTGCGAGACCTGCAGACGCAATACTGGATGGTGCGCGCCGCCTACGGCGACTACACGCCGAACCAGCTGGTCTCCGGCAGCCTGGATCTGCTGGAGCCGCAGGAGCTGCGCCGCCTGCGCCGCGCCTGGGACTTCCTGTGGACCGTGCGCTTCCACATGCACTACATCAGCGGCCGCTCGGAGGACCGCCTGACCTTCGACCTGCAGCCGGTGGTCGGCGCCCGCATGGGCTACACGCGGCACGGCGTGCAGGACGGTGTCGAGCGCTTCATGCGCCACTACTTCCTCACCGCGCGCGACGTGACACGGCTGACCCTGGTGCTGGAACCCGTGGTGCTGCGCCACGCGCTGGGCGAACCCGCCGTGCAGGTGCAAACCGACCGCGCGTTGCTGGACGCCGGCTTCGTGCTGGCGGACGGCCAGATCATGCCCGGCCGCCAGGACGATTTCGCCCGCGAGCCGATACGCATGCTGCGCATCCTGCGCCTGGCGCGCGCCCGCCGCCTGAGGCTCCACCCGCTGGCCATACGCGCGCTGATCCGCCACGAACGCGGCGCCGTCAGCCTGCGCGGAGACCCCGAAGCAGGCGAGATCTTCCTCGATCTGCTGTGCGGCCAGAACCCGGACGGCAAACCGGACGGCGCAGGCTGGCTCTCCATCCTGAACGAGAGCGGGATCATCGGCCGCATGCTGCCCGACTGGGCCCGCGTGGTGGGCCAGATGCAGTTCGACACCTACCACATATTCACCGTCGACGAGCACACGATCGAAGCGGTGCGCATCCTCAACGCGCTTGAACGCGGCAAGCTGGCAGACGTGGCCCCGGTCGCCAGCGGCCTCGTCGAGAACCTGCAATCCCGCCGCGCCCTCTACATGGCCATGCTGCTGCACGACGTGGCAAAGGGCCGCGGCGGCGACCACTCCATCCTGGGCGCCGAGATCGCGACAGGGGTCTGCCCGCAATTCGGCCTCAACGTGGAAGAAACCGAAACCGTATCCTGGCTGGTCCTGCACCATCTCCTGCTGAGCCAGACAGCCTTCAAGCGGGACATCGACGACCCGAAAACCATCTTCGACATCGCCGAGACCATACAATCCCCCGAACGCCTGAAGCTCCTCCTCGTCCTAACAGTCGCCGACATGCGAGCTGTGTCCAGCAAAGTCTGGAACGGCTGGAAGGCCACCCTGCTGCGCGACCTCTACGCCCGCGTCGCCGAAGTGCTCGCCGGCGGCCTGTCCACCACCGAGCGCGACGTGCGCGTCAAACGCGCCCGCGCCGCCGCCGACGAAATCCTTCTCGCGGCAGGCTGGAACGCTGCCGACCGCGCCTTTTTTGCAGGCCTCGGCTACCCCGGCTACTGGCTCTCCTTCGATCCCGAAACCCACGCCCGCCACGCCCGCATGGTGCGTGACGCCGAAGCCCGGGGCGCCCCGCTCACCGTGGTCACCGAACCCAGCCACGCCCGCGCGGTCACCGAGATCACCGTCTACGCCACCGACCACCCCGGCCTGTTCAGCCGCATCGCCGGCGCGCTCGCGGTTGCCGGCGCCTCCATCGTGGACGCCCGCATACACACCATGACGAACGGCTGCGCGCTCGACACCTTCTGGGTGCAGGACGCAGCCGGCGGCGCGTTCGACCAGCCACACCGCATCGCCAAGCTCGCCGTCCTGGTGGAACAGGCGCTTAGCGGACATTTGAGGCTGGACCAGGAGATTCCTAAACTCAGCCATGCGCTGGTCGGCCGCCGCATGCGCGCCATACACGTGCCGCCGCGCGTCGTCGTCGATAACGGAGCGTCCAACAGCTACACCGTGCTCGAAGTCAACGGCCGTGACAGGCCTGGCCTGCTGCATGACGTGACGTCGGCCATAAGCGAGCAGGGCCTGCAGATCGGCTCCGCTCACGTCACCACCTACGGCGTGCGCGCGGTCGATGTGTTCTACGTAAAGGACGTGTTCGGGCTGAAGATAGAAAACGAGCGCAAACTCGGCGGCCTGAAGGACGCGCTCCTGGCGGCCTTGTGCAAGGAAGACGAGCCGGTGGCGCCCCCGCCCATGCGCCCGACGCGCCGGGTGGAGGCGGCGTAGACGCAATGCGGTGGCAGTTTGGCAACAACATCCGCCCGGAGCGCGATCGTCAGGCCTTCGTTCAGCCGTCCGGCCTGCTCAGGCTCGCGCAGCAATCGCCGAAAGCGGCCTGGCCTGAAACAGGCCGGACGGCCGAGCGACGATCGCGCGTCGAAGTCAGCCATACTCCTGATCGAGGTGTCGCTCCGAAACGTGAATTCGCCGACGAAAAGATTTTTACGTCCTTCGCATTTGCAACAGCCGGCTGCCTTTGGATTGATCAAGGCATTTGCGCTTGCGCAGAAAGCAAAAGTTTTTTGCTTCTTTTTTCAAAAAAGAAGGCCTTGCTTGCCCGAGCGTCAACCTCGAAGCGGGTTGGTATCACTGGCTGAACGCTACTGCCATGAAGTTCCGTACCAGCTTTGAAGTATCACTCCTCCGACAGGCGAGTGCCAGCCGGGCCGTCGGCGTCTGGCGCTTGACCTTACGGAAAGCCACGCCGGCCACATGCAACTGGCTCATCGAGGCCGGCACCATCGATACGCCAAGCTCCGCCGCCACAAGGTTGACGATCGAGGTGATCTGCGGCGCGAACTGGTCGACCTGCGGCTCGAACCCGGACTCGCGGCACGCATCGACGATCGTGTCGTAGAGGATCGGCCCGATGGATCGTGGGAACAGGATGAACGGCTCCTTGGCCAACTGGGCAAGGTCGATCTCGTCCGCACCGGCCATGGCGTGGCCCGTCGGCACTGCGAGCACCATCGGCTCCTCGGCAAGAAGCCTTACCTGAACATTCCGCCCTTCGGCGCCTTCCGGCCGCAGGAAGGCGATGTCGAGCGTGCCATCGTCAAGGCCCGCGGTGAGCCGCGTCGTGTTGGCCTCCTCCAGCATCAACTCGACGTTGGGATAGGCGCGGCGGAACGCCCGCAAAGTGCCAGGCACGACGGTGTTGAACACCGAGGAGGCGGTAAAACCGGCGCGCAGTATCCCGACCTCTCCCCGGGACGCGCGCTGGGCATGCCTGACGCCGCGCTCGGCCAGCGCCGGAATGCCGCCGACGACGTCCAGGAAGGCTTGGCCGGCGGGCGTCAGTTCCGCGCCGTGTGCCACGCGGCGGAAAAGCAGCGCGCCGATTTCCTCCTCGAGGTCCTTGATCTGCAAGCTGAGGGGAGGCTGGCTTATCCCGAGACCGGCGGCGGCCCTGGTGAAGTTGCCCTCCCTGGCAATCGCCAGGAAGTAGCGGATGTGACGCAATTCCATGGGTATTCATAAAACATATCAAGCCCGCCTTCACCATAAATTAGCAGAACGCGACAGCAGGCAACATGTCAGACGGGCGTCAGAGACAGACGGGAGACTGACCATGGCGAACGCCACGAAGCCGACAAGAAGCTGGCTGTTCACGCCGGGAAGCCGGCCGGACCGCTTCGCCAAGGCGGCCGAGGTCGGCGCCGACGTGTTGATCATCGACCTCGAAGATGCCGTGGCGCCGGACGACAAGGCCTCGGCCCGGGTCACTGCCTTCAACTACGTATCGCAGCCTGCAGCAAAGACGATCCAACGGGCGGTCCGCATCAACGGCCTCGATACCCGGGCGGGTATCGCCGACCTCGACGCGCTGCTGGCCTCCGACGCGGAACCCGATTTCCTGGTGCTGCCCAAGGCGGACGGTCCGGGCCACCTTCACATCCTCGATCGCCTGTTGACGGCCCGCAACCGCCAAACCAGGCTGGTCGGCCTGATCGAAAGCGCCCGCGGCCTGGCCGCCGTCGAAGCGACCGCGGCGGCGACACCCCGGCTGTTCGGACTGATGCTGGGTGCGGCCGACATGGCGGCCGACCTCGGGATAGCCACTGCCTGGCCGCCGCTGGTCACGGTGCGCAGCCGGCTGGTGCTCGCGTGTGCCCTGGCCGGCATAACGCCGATCGATACGCCGTTCTTCGACGTGCACGACGCGGACGGCCTGTCGCGGGAGACGGCGGACGGCGTGGCGTTCGGCTTCCCGGCCAAGGCGGCGATCCACCCGGGCCAGGTCGGGCCGATCAACCAGGCACTGACGCCGACCGACAAGGCGGTCGCGCATGCCAGGGCCGTGCTCGCCGCCAATACCAAGGGCGTGGGCGTGGTCGACGGCCAGATGATCGACGAGGCGGTCGCGCGCAAGGCACGCCGGGTCCTGG
>CAXUOA010000226.1:0-1532 GCA_964252625.1 uncultured Acetobacteraceae bacterium
GGCTGGGGCGGCGCTGGATGCGGTGCGGGCTGCTTTGGCGGGGTAGGGAAGAAAGCAAGGCCTTCTTTTTTGCAAAAAAGAAGCAAAAAACTTTTGTCTCTCCGCTGTTTCTGGGGCCTCGTGCTGTTTGGAGCACTTGGCTGCTGCACAACAGAGGGACTGCTGGCTTCTTCTAGGACGCGTTCATGCGGCTTGCTGGCAAGATCGGGGTCGTAACCGGCGCTGGGCGCGGCATCGCCTGGGCTTTCGTAGCCGAGAGCGCCACCGTCTGGCTTAGCGACACGACGACGTTTCGGGCCACGCCGCGGTGTCTGCGAAGGGACAGAAGTTTTGCCTCTTCCTTTCAAAAAACAAGGCCCTGCCTGCCTAGAACCGGTCCTTGGCCGCCCGTATCTCCCCCAGCCGCATTGCATCCGCCGCCCGCAGAAACGGGTTCTCCGCCATCTCCGCCTGTAGCCGCGAGGGCACCGTGCGGTCGCCATGCGCGCGCAACCGGTCCACCTGCGCCGCACGCGCCTTCAGCGCCAGATTGTCCGGCTCCATTGTCAGCGCGAAGCGCGCGTTGCTCTGCGTGTATTCGTGGCCGCAGCACACCAGTGCCGCACCCGGCAGGGCCGCCAGCTTGCGCAGGCTGGCGAACATCTCGGCGGCCGTGCCTTCCAGCAGCCGGCCGCAGCCCAGCGAAAACAGGGTGTCGCCGCACAGCAGCACCTCGCCGTCCGGGATGAAAAAGGCGACGTGGCCGCGGGTGTGGCCTGGCGTATCGATCACGTGGACGGACGCGCCGCCGAACGGCACCGTGTCGCCCTCGGCCACCGCCACATCCAGCCTGGGCAGGCGGTGCGCGTCCGCTGCCGCACCCACCACGCGGGCGCCGTAGCGCTGGCGCACCGCGTCCGTGCCGGCCACGTGGTCGTCGTGGTGGTGGGTCAGGAAGATGGTGTCCAGCCGGCCGCCGTCCGCGTCGATGGCGGCAATC
This sequence comes from uncultured Acetobacteraceae bacterium, assembly GCA_964252625.1. GTDB lineage: Bacteria > Pseudomonadota > Alphaproteobacteria > Acetobacterales > Acetobacteraceae > BOG-908. The sequence goes on from CAXUOA010000226.1 coordinate 980, forward strand.
ACCGCGCCGGCATCGGCGGGGTCCGCGATGCCCACCGCACCGGTGCCGGAATCACGCAGCAGCCAGGCATAGTTGTCGGAGAACATCGGCACGGCCTGGACGGTCACGGACATGGACACCACCTTCTGCGAAACGAACACCAGTCCCATGCCAACGCATTTCAGGGCGACAATGACAAGCGCGGCCCATCACGATGGCCACACTGCACCGGCCTTCTACGCCGGCGCCACCGGCCAGATGGCGGCGGCAATCCTGCGCCAGCGGCTGCGCCTGTTGTGGCCGGACCTCTCCGGACAGGCCGTGCTGGGCATCGGCTACCCGGCGCCGTTCCTAAGCCTGTGGCAGGACCACGCCTATCGCTGCCTGAACGCCACCACCTCCCACCACACGCCGCCGCCGGGCGCCTGCGCCGCCGACGCCACCCGCCTGCCGTTCCAGCTCGGCGGCCGTCCGTTCGTCATCATCGATGCGCCCGGCCACCGCCAGTTCCTGCGCAACATGGTCACCGGTGCGGCCGGTGCCGCCGCCGCCGTTCTCGTGCTCGACGTGGCCG
>CAXUOA010000226.1:1542-5062 GCA_964252625.1 uncultured Acetobacteraceae bacterium
CGCCTGCCGTTTCCGGACCTGGCGTTCGACCGCATCCTGGTGATCCACGGCGTGGAACCGGTGGACCAGGACGGCAAGCTGCTGCGCGAGATCTGGCGCGTGCTGAAGGATGACGGCCGCATCGTGGTGGTGGCCCCCAACCGCATTGGGCTGTGGGCGCATGTGGACCGCACCCCGTTCGGCCAGGGCCAGCCCTACAGCCAGGGCCAGATCGACCGTTTGCTGGCCGCCGGCATGTTCCGCCCGGAGCGCCGCGACGTCGCCCTGTTCACCCCGCCTTCCGCGCTGGGCGCGGTGCTGCGCACATCGCGCTTCTGGGAAAAGCTGGGCCGCGCGCTGTTCTGGGACCTGGCCGGTGTCACGCTGACCGAGGCGGTGAAGGACACCTACGCGGCAGTGCCGGTTGGCGCGCCTGCGAAGCGCCGGGTGGTGCTGTCGGAAGCGGCGTGAGGAAGCGGCTGCTCTGAAGAGAAAAGCAAAGACCGCCACTCCCCCGGCGCCTGACGTGCCCGCAGGGTTCTGAGTAGGAAGGCGACCGAAACCGCCAGTCCGGTCCCGGTTCCTGCCGCGGCTCCCCGCCACCCAGATGTCGCGTTTGCCGTTCCAGATTGCCGGTCGCCAGCAAGACGGACTGTCGTTGTCACTCGGCAACCAGTGGGCTAGAGCATTTCCGTTCGCAAGGGCTCACTGCAAATGGTCTCTATCTGATGTCGCGAGCATCTTTATCCGACAGGTGACCCTGGTTGATTGGATGATGCTCTAGCAGGACCTTCCACCTCCAGGAACTGAAAAATGGAAAGGTGATGGGAGGTGTCAAAGCGTAGTGGACGGAGTGGCCGGGCGCATGACTCTCGAATGACCGCTCGCAGTATTCGAAACGAATTCGCCGGAGGGTCATTGGTGGCGAAGGCTGCCGGCCGGCTTCCGGCCAGCCTGGGCCCTACCCCGATCTTGCCTTGTGGAACCTCGATATTGCCTTGTGGAACAGAGAACAAGGCATTGTCACCACCAAGCCCTTGCGGGTCCGCTCTCAGACAAGGGTACCTTGCCCTACAGCCCGCCCCCCGCTATCACCGCGCCCTACGCTGGCACCCCTGGAGGCCGGCGTGTTTTTCGTTGGAGCTTCTCATGGCCAATTTCGTCACGATCGAAGCCGAGGCGCGTGCGCGAGCCGGTAAGGGGGCGGCGCGTGCGACCCGGCGGGCAGGCAGGGTGCCTGCTGTCATCTACGGTGCCAAGCAGGCGCCGGCACTGATCTCCCTGGAACCCAAGGCGGTTCTGACCGAACTCAAGCGCGGCGGCTGGCGCTCGCGCCTGTTCGAGCTGCGCGTGGACGGCGTGGCCGAGCGCGCGCTGATGCGCGACGTGCAGTTCCACCCGGTCACCGATGTGGCCGAGCACGTCGACTTCCAGCGCCTGGCGGCCGGCGAGCAGATACGCGTCTCCGTCGCCGTGCACTACACCAACGAGGCGACCAGCCCCGGCCTGAAGAAGGGCGGCGTGCTGAACGTGGTGCGCCACACCATCGAAGTGTGGGCGGACCCGGAGAGCGTGCCGGCGTTCTTCGAGGCAGACCTGGCCGCGCTGGACATCAACGACAACGTGCGCTGGCACAACCTGACAGGCACCGGCGACGCGCGGCCGACGATTGCGGACCGTGACTTCGTGGTGGCGACCGTGGCGCCGCCTACGCGCTCGGCTGAGTCGGCTGAGCCTGTGGCGGCGGCTGCCGCGCCTGCACCGGCTAAGGGCAAGGCGCCTGCGAAGGCTGCGGCACCTGCGCCGGCGGCCAAGCCGGCTGCGAAGAAGAAGTAAGGCCAGGGGCTCTGCCCCTGGACCCCGCTAAGGACAGTCGTCCTTAGAACCTGCTTTTAAGTGGGGGTCCGGGCCTCGTCATGCGCTAGCGGGCTGCGCACGAGGCCCCGGCGGGTTCAGGGCAGAGCGCTGGCTTTCCTTGCGATGCTGTTATGGGTCGGCCTCGGCAATCCAGAGCCCGCGATGGCGCGCCAACGCCACAACATCGGCTTCATGGCGCTGGACCGCATAGCCCACCGCCACGCGTTCTCCCCCTGGCGCCAGCGCTTCCGCGGCCTGTCCGCCGAGGGCACGATCGGCGACAAAAAGGTGATCGCCCTGAAACCGCTCACATACATGAACGACAGCGGAATGAGTGTTCAGCCCGCCGCCGCCTTTTTCAAGCTTCCGCCTGACGCGATCACCGCGTTCCACGACGAGCTGGACCTGATCCCCGGCAAGATACGCGTCAAGCGCGGCGGCGGGGCGGCGGGCCATAACGGCCTGCGCAGCATGGACCGCACACTGGGCTCGCCGGATTACTGGCGCGTGCGCCTGGGCATCGGCCACCCCGGCGAGCGTGCCCGCGTGACCGGCTGGGTGCTGGGCGATTTCGCCAAATCCGACGCCGCCTGGCTGGACCGCCTGCTGGACGCGGTGGCAGACACGGCACCACTTCTGGCCGGGGGCCAGCCAGACGCGTTCGCCTCGCGTGTTTCAATGCTTTCCGGAGAGCCGTGATGGGTTTCAACTGCGGCATCGTGGGCCTGCCGAACGTCGGCAAATCCACGCTTTTCAACGCGCTCACCGCCACGGCCGCCGCGCAGGCGGCGAACTACCCGTTCTGCACCATCGAGCCGAACGTGGGGCGCGTGGCGGTGCCGGACCCGCGGCTGGGCGCGCTAGCCGAAATCGGCAAATCGCTGAAGATCGTGCCCACCAGCCTGGAGTTCGTGGACATCGCCGGCCTGGTGCGCGGCGCCAGCCGCGGCGAGGGCCTGGGCAACAAGTTCCTGGGCAACATACGCGAGGTGGACGCCATCATTCACGTGCTGCGCTGCTTCGAGGACCCGGACGTGACGCACGTGGAGGGCTCGATAGACCCGATACGCGACGCGGAGACGATAGAGACCGAACTGATGCTGGCCGACCTGGACAGCCTGGAGAAGCGCGTAATCCCGCTGCAGAAAAAAGCGCGCGGCAACGATCGCGAGGCGGCCGCCACCGTGGCGCTGATGGAGCCGATCATCACGGCACTGCAGGCCGGCCGCCCTGCCCGCACCGCCATCCCGCCCGGCGAGGAACTGGCCGTCAGCCGCCTGCAGCTGATGACCAGCAAGCCTGTGCTGTACGTGTGCAACGTGGAAGAGGCCGCGGCCGCCACCGGCAACGCGCAGTCCGAGCGCGTGGCCGCACTTGCCAAGGCCGAGGGAGCGGCCTGCGTCGTCGTCTCCGCCGCCATCGAGGCCGAGGTGAGCACGCTGCCGGAAGACGACCGCGCCGAGTTCCTGGGCGGGCTGGGCCTGTCGGACAGCGGTCTGGATCGGGTGATCGGTGCCGGCTACGGCCTGCTTGGCCTGGTCACGTATTTCACCTGCGGGCCGAAGGAGACGCGCGCCTGGACCATCATACGCGGTACCCGCGCACCGCAGGCCGCCGCCGTGATCCACAACGATTTCGAGCGCGGCTTCATCGCCTGCGAGACGATCGCCTACGAGGATTACGT
>CAXUOA010000227.1:0-5061 GCA_964252625.1 uncultured Acetobacteraceae bacterium
AAGGTTGGGGCGCTGCCCCAAACCCCGCTGGGGCCTCGAGGCCCCAGACCCCCATCTGTAGGACTGCCGAAAGAAGATTTGAGTGTTCTTGGCGGGGCTAAGGGCGTCACGCGAGAGCGTGCTGCGCACGTCACTTCTGGCCTTCCCCACGGGTCAACATCAAACGCCGTTGATGGCGTCACTTTGAAGAAGTTCCTCGCTTGTCCTTCCTGAAAACCCTTCGCGGCAAGCGGGCCTACCTCGCCGCCGCCTTGCTCGGCGTCATCGCCGCGGCCGCCCTGCCGCCTTTCACCCTGCCGCCGTTTTTGCTGATCGCAGTCCCCGGCTTGCTGGCCCTGATCGACGGTGCGCCGACCGCCGCCGCCGCCGGGCTGCGCGGCCTGATGTTCGGCTTCTCGCTGAGCATCGCCGGGCTGTACTGGGTCACCTTCGCGGTGATGGTGATGGCACGCGAGTTCTGGTGGGCGGTGCCGATCGTGGTGCCGTTGCTGTCTTTCGTGCTGGGCCTGTTCATCGCCGTGCCCTGCCTGGTGGCGCGGCTGGTGCCGGCGGGCTGGCAGCGGCTCTGCGTGCTGGCCGGGCTGTGGGTGCTGGGCGACATCGCGCGGGAGTTCGTGATGAGCGGATTCCCCTGGAATCAGCTCGGCAGCGTCTGGGAGATGCCGGGCTGGCTGGGCCTCGCCATGATGCAGCCGGCGGCCTGGGTGGGCATCGGCGGCCTGACGCTGGGCACGGTGCTGGCAGCCGGCAGCCTGACGCTGGGCTGGCGTGGCCTGCCGGCGGGCGCCGGCCTGCTTGTGCTGTGGCTGGGAGCCGGCGCCTGGCACCTGCAGGAGCAGGTCCCCGGCTCCGGCATCACCGCCGTGATCGCGCAGGGCAACGTCTCCGAGCAGGATCACCGCGACCATGGCGCGGAGCGCGCCTGGGCCGAGCGGGTGTTCGACCGCTATCTGGCCCTGACGCGCGAGGGTGTGCGCGCGGCCGGCAACGGCCGTGTCATGGTGGTGTGGCCGGAGACGGCGAGCCCCTACGCGCTGGCGCAGGATGCCCCCGCGCGCCAGGCGATTGCAGACGCGTCCGGGCGGGCGCTGATGACGCTGGCCGGCACGGAGCGCTTCGAGTCCCCGACGGTGGCCCATAACAGCCTGGTGGCGGTGGCGCCGGATGGCGGCCTGGCCGGGGTGTATGACAAAGCGCACCTCGTACCGTTCGGCGAGTATTTTCCGGTTTATGCAAACTTCATCCTTGGCGAGCAGGGCTTCGTGCCCGGGCCGGGCCTGCGGACGATGCACCTCGCCGGGCTAGGCGCGATAGGGCCGCTGATCTGCTACGAAGCCATATTCCCCGCTCAGGTTGTGGAGCAGGGTGAAAGGCCCTCGATGCTGGTGAACATCACCAACGATGCCTGGTTCGGCGACTCGGCCGGGCCACGGCAGCATCTGGCGGCAGCCCGCATGCGCACCATCGAGGAGGGCTTGCCGATGGTGCGGGCGGCGAACACCGGAGTCTCGACGGTGATCGACGCGCATGGGCGGATGACGGGCAGGCTGGGCCTGAACGAGCAGGGCGTGCTGGTCTTGCCGGTTCCAGGGCCTCTGCCGCCGACGTTTTTCGCCCGGTTCGGGCTGTGGTCGCCTGGTATTCTGGCTGGGCTGGTTGTTTCGACAGCCGCCGCTGCCGAACTTGTGAACAGAAAACGTATAAAAAAAGAGACTATACGCCCGAAAAGCGAAAACTTTGTTGACAATTTGGGGTTGTATCCGTAGAAACCCAGCACGCCAGGAAGCCTGGCCCAGGTTAATGAGAGAGCTGTCCGGATGTCCCGTAATACTGCGACGTTTGAGAGTTCCGCCAGCGAGTCTGGGGAGAGTCGCCCCAGTCCGATAGACGTGCATGTAGGATCGCGTATCCGTCTGCGTCGTACGCTGATGGGCATGTCGCAGGAGCGGCTCGGCGAGGCGCTTGGCCTGACGTTCCAGCAGGTCCAGAAATACGAGCGTGGGGTCAACCGGGTCGGTGCCTCGCGGCTGTATGACCTCTCGCGTGTTCTGGACGTGCCCATCAGCTTCTTCTTCGACGACATGCCGGATACTTCCGGCAAGGGCCATGGTTCCACCCATGTGGCAGGGTTTGCCGAGCGCAGCGAGTTCGGCGGCCCGGCGGACGACCCGCTGGCGAAGCGGGAGACGCTGGAACTGGTGCGCGCCTACTACCGCATCACCGACTCCTCGGTGCGCAAGCGAGTGTTCGACCTGATCAAGTCGATGGGGCCGGCCGATCTGCCAGTCTGAAGACGGCCGCGGCTGACAGAAAGCAAGCGGTCCTTTTTCCTAAAAAAGGACCAAAAACTTTACTTCCCGTCGCATTTGCAGCAGCCGGGTGCCTCCGGATCAATCGAGGCATCCGAGCCTGCGCAGAAAGCAAAAGTTTTTGCTTCTTTTTTTCAAAAAAGAAGGCCTTTCTTGCTTACCCGAGCGTCAGTCTCGTCGCTGGCCGACAAAATTTTGTTTCCTCTAAACCACAACGGAGTTTCAAGGCTGATCCCTGCCTACCGACCTGCGTCGAACAGGGGTTTGCCGGTCATCTCGGCCGGCACAGCCAACCCCATGAGCGCCAGCAATGTCGGGGCAAGGTCAGCCAGGCGTCCGTCGTGCAGCGTCACTCCCGGCTTGCCCGCCAGGACCACAGGAACCGGGTTGGTGGTGTGGGCGGTGTGCGGGCCGCCCGTCTGCGGATCGCGCATCATCTCGCAATTGCCGTGGTCGGCCGTCACCAGCAGCGCGCCCCCTGCGGCCGTAACCGCGTCGGCGATGCGGCCCAGCCCATCATCCACGGTCTCGACCGCGCGTATGGCGGCTTTCAGGACGCCGGTGTGGCCCACCATGTCCGGATTGGCGTAGTTCATCACGATCAGGTCGTAGGCGCCCCCCTCTATGGCGGCCACGGCGCGCCGTGTCAGCTCAGGCGCACTCATCTCGGGTTGCAAATCGTAGGTCGCCACCTTCGGGGATGGCACCATGATGCGGTCCTCGCCCGCGTAGGGCGTCTCCTCGCCGCCGTTCAGGAAGTAGGTGACGTGCGGATACTTCTCCGTCTCCGCCATGCGGAGCTGGGAGCGGCCCGCTTCCGCCACCACCTTGCCCAGAATGCCGTTCAGCGTGACGGGCGGAAACAGGGCGTCCATCTGGCCGGCCAGCGTTTCGCTGTATTGCGTCAGGCCGGCGGCCGCGGCGAACTGGATGCGGTCGGGGCGCTCGAAGCCGGTGAACGTGTCGTCGACCATCGCGGCCAGCAGCTCGCGCACGCGGTCGGCCCGGAAGTTGAAACAGAGCAGCACGTCACCGTCTCGCATGCCCTCATAGCGGCCGATCACGGCGGGATCGAGAAACTCGTCCGTCACGTCCTGCGCGTAGCCGGCGCTGATGGCGTCGGCGGCGCTGGCGAACCGGCTGTCCGACCGGGCGAGCGTCATGGCGCGCCAGGCGCGGGCGACGCGTTCCCAGCGGTGGTCCCGGTCCATGGCGTAATAGCGTCCGCACACTGTGGCGATGCGCGCGCCGGCGGGAAGGGCTGCTTCGAACGCGGCCACGAAGCCGGCGCCGGTGCGCGGTCCGGTGTCCCGCCCGTCGGTGATGGCGTGCACGGCGACGGGCACGCCGGCCTGGGTCAGTATTCGCGCCAGCGCCAGCGCATGGTCCTGGTGGGCGTGCACGCCGCCTTCCGAGACCAGTCCCACGAGGTGGCATGTGCCGCCTGTCCGGCGGGCGGCGGCAATCAGCTTCTCCAAGGCAGCGGTGTGGGCGAGGCTGCCGTCTTTGATCGCCGCGCCGATGCGCGCGAGTTCCTGCCGGACGACCCGCCCGGCGCCGATGTTGAGATGTCCGACTTCGGAATTGCCCATCTGGCCGTCCGGCAGCCCCACGTCGTCACCGTGCGTGCGCAGGAACGCGTGCGGGCAGCTCTCCCACAGCGCGTCGAAATTGGGAGTGCGTGCCTGCAAGACGGCGTTGTCGGCCGGGTCTTCGCGCCAGCCGAAGCCGTCCAGGATCAGGAGCATGGTGGGTTTGAGCAAGGAACGCCTTCTTTTTTGAAAAGAAGCAAAAAACTTTTGCTCCCCGCTGCGTCAGCGCTTCGGCGTAACAGGAGGCACCCGCCCGGTGCAAATGGGGTTGCCTACTCTTCCGGCTCGCTCGTGGCCGCCGAGATCGCCGCCGACACCCGCGCCACCGTGTCGACCGGCTGGCGGACATGGCTGTCGAACCGCGCCTGCAAGGCCGCCTCGCGCTCCGCCACGCTGCGCCTGTACGGTGCGGCCGACAAAGCGGGAGGCGGTGGCGCCGATGCCGCGGCCGCCTTGGGCATGGCGATCACGTAAGGATCGGACGCAGGCTGTGCCGCCGGCATCGCAGGGCCGAGATCGCCGCCCGAGCTGGCCAGCCAGCCCAGCGCGCGCGTGCAGTATTGGCCGGAGAGCGGCGTCATCACTTCCTCGCCCAGGCCGGCGCGGTATTTCATCAGCGCGCGGCAGATGTTGCCGCCGCTCGCCTGCCAGGCGCGGCTGAGATACTCGACGCCCAACGCAATGTTGGTGGGCGGCGCGAACAGGTCGTCCAGCGTGCCGGAAAAGCCGAGCTGGCGGGCGGTGGCGGGCATCACCTGCATGATGCCGATCTCGCCGGAGGTGCCGATGGCGTCCACGCGGTAGCCGGTCTCCACCATGGCCACCGCGTCCGCCAGGGCGGCCGGCACGCCACGAGCGGCGGCTTCACGCCGGATTATGTCGAGATAGGCGGCGCGGCCGCCCAGGTCGGCTGCCTGCGCGGGCGCGGATAGGAGGCAGAGGAGGAGGGCCAGGCGGCGCATTGCGCTCAGCGATGCGATACGGAGGTGGAAGGAGTCAAGACATTCCGGAAAAGTAAGGAAGAAAGGCCTTCTTTTTTGAAAAAAAGAAGCAAAAAACTTTTACTTCTGTCGCCTGCAGCAAGGCCAAGTCTCGTTCTGCCGACGCGCATACCTGCAGAACCGGCGCGCGCCGTGAGGCAAGCGGGGATGCAAAAGTTT
>CAXUOA010000228.1:0-5058 GCA_964252625.1 uncultured Acetobacteraceae bacterium
AAGGCAAGCAGTCCTTTTTTGAAAAAAAGGACCAAAAAACTTTCGCTCCCTGTCGGCGATCGTTTCAGCCCTCCCCGAAAGGGACCAAAAGTTTTTTGCTTCTTTTTTTCAAAAAACACGACTTTTCTATCTTCTACATTCCGCCAGGGTAAGCCGGCCCGCCGCCGCCTTCAGGCGCCGACCAGTCGATGTTCTGCGTAGGATCCTTGATGTCGCACGTCTTGCAGTGCACACAGTTCTGCGCGTTGATCTGCAGGCGCGGATGGCCCTCCTCCACGCCCACCGCCTCGTACACGCCGGCCGGACAGTACCGGCTCTCCGGGCTGCGATACTCCTCCCAGTTCACCCCCAGCCAGCGCGAAGGATCGCGCAGCTTCAGGTGAACCGGCTGGTTCTCCTCGTGGTTGGTGTTGCTGATGAACACGCTGGACAGGCGGTCGAACGTCAGCACGCCGTCCGGCTTGGGATAGACGATCTTGTTGGCGTCGGTCGCGTGGGCTAGGCCGTCATGGTCGGCATGCTTGTGGTGGAACGTCCAGGGCGCGCGGCCGCGAAAGACGAACGTGTCCAGCCCGGAATACGCCATGAAACCGTACAGCCCGAACTTGGCAAAGGCAGGCCGCAGGTTGCGCTCGCGCTTCAGCTCCGGATACAGCCAGCTCGCGCGAAACTTCTCGGTATAGGCGGTCAGCTCCACGCTGCGATCCGCGGCCAGGGCCTCGGCGGCCGCCTCGGCCGCCAGCATGCCGGACTTCATGGCGCAGTGCGTGCCCTTTATCTTCGGCAGGTTCAGGAACCCCGCCGAATCGCCGATCAGCGCGCCGCCCGGGAACGTCAGCTTCGGTATCGACTGGAAGCCGCCTTCGGACAGCGCACGCGCCCCGTAGCTGATACGCCGCCCACCCTCGAAATGCTTCCGCATGGCGGGATGCGTCTTCAGTCGCTGCATCTCGTCGAACGGCGACAGCCACGGATTCTTGTAGTCCAGCCCGACCACGTATCCGAACGAGACCAGCCCGTCACCGAAATGATAGAGCCAGGAGCCGGCATACGTGCTGCTGTCGGCCGGCCAGCCGACGCTGTGCTGGATGAAGCCCGGCTTGTGGTTCTCGCGCGGGATCTCCCACAATTCCTTGATGCCCAGCCCGTAGGTCTGCGGGTCCACGCCGTCGCGCAGGTTGAAGTGCGACTGGAGCTGCTTGGACAGCGACCCGCGGCAGCCCTCGCCGAACAGCGTGTAGGCGGCACGCAACTCCATGCCCACGGCGTAATTCGGCCCGTGCTCGCCCTCTTTCGAGACGCCCATGTCGCCGGTCGCCACGCCCACAACGCGGCCGTCCTCGATCAGCAGCTCGGCCGCCGAGAAGCCGGGATAGATCTCCACGCCCAGTTCTTCGGCCTGCTTTCCGAGCCAGCGCACCACGTCGCTGAGGCTGACGATGTAATTGCCGTGGTTGTTCATCTGCGGCGGGTTGACCGGCGAGCGGAAGGCGCGCTTCTCCGTCAGGAAGACGAAATGGTCCTCGCTCGCCTGGGTGTGCAGCGGCGCCCCACGCTCGCGCCAGTCGGGCAGCAGCTCTTCCAGCGCGACCGGCTCGATGACCGCGCCCGAGAGGATGTGCGCACCGACCTCGCCGGCTTTTTCCACCACGCACACGGCGGCGTCTGGTGCGAGTTGTTTCAGGCGTATGGCGGCCGCCAGGCCCGCAGGCCCAGCGCCCACGATCACCACGTCGAACTCCATCGCCTCGCGCTCGCTCATGCCCCGCATTTCCCTGTGTGCTTCTTGGTTGACGTATAAGGCAGGGGGTTGCCGCCGTTAAAGACCCCTGCCGCTTGTAGGTTGGGCGCGCGCGGGCTGGGGGAACCCCCGGCAGGACAGGACGGAGGACCTTCTTAAAAAGCAAGCAGTCCTTTTTTGAAAAAAAGGACCAAAAAACTTTTGCTTCCGGTCGCATCTGCAGCAGCAAGGTGCCTTCTGATAGATCAAGGCGCCTGGGCGGGCGCAGGAAGCAAAAGTTTTTTGCTTCTTTTTTTCAAAAAAGAAGGCCTTTCTTGCTTGCCCAAGTGTCAGTTTTAAAGCGGGTCGGTATTACCTCACTTCGGCCCGAACAGCCGGGCCACCAGCCCCTTCGGCTCGCCATCCGGCTGCAGTTCCGGCGGCAGCACGGGCCGCAGCGGCGGCGGCGGCATCGTCTCCGGCATGGCGGAGAACGGCCCGTCCACGATGTTGGCCAGACCCCGTGTGTCGGGCAGCATGCGCGGCAGCACTTCGATGAGTTCCGAGGACGGAGGCAGGGGAACGTAGCGGTTTGCCGCGGCCGGTGCCTGTGCGGGCGCCTGCACCGGATCGCCGAGGCGCGTGAAACGCGGCAGCTCCACATAGGGCTGTTGATCGGGCGCCTCCTCCTCGGCGCCGACCGCCGCATCCGGATCTTCCGGGTCGAACGCGGAGGTTGCCGGATCGGCCGGCACGGGATCGTCGAACGGCCCGTGTTCCGCACCGTTGAAGGCCAGCTTGCCCAGTCCGGTCGGCGAATAGAACGGCGGTTCGGCCTCGGCCGGACGGATCGGCACGGGCGGCACGGGCAAGCTGCCGGGCATCAGCCCAGAGGTCGCCTGGTTGTCCGGCAACGGCTCGTCGAGCGGCGCATAGATCGGCCCGTCGGCAGTCACCGTGGCCTCGGGCGGGCTGGACGGCAGCACCAACGGTGCCACGCCGGCCTTTTCGGCCGCCGCACGTTCGGCATCTTCCAAGGCAAGCTGCCCGGCCCGCGAGCCGGGCGAGACGTCCAGCGCGCGGCGCAGCAGCGGTATCGCATCCGCCGGGTTGCTTTCCGCCAGTTTCATCGCCGCGTGCAGCGCCTCGTTCCACTCGTAGCGCAGGTAGCGGCGGCAATACTGCTCGAAGCTGAAGGTGCCCTCGTCCAGCACCGGGTAGCGATGGTCCGGCAGCGGCGCCGCCATGCCGAAATGGCGCAGGATGCCGGGGTGGATCGGCATGGCGCCAGGCGTGAAAGGCGCCTCCATCAGGGCTTCGGCGCGCACGCGCTCCGTGCCCATGCGGCTGAACACGCAGCCGGCGATGTGGCGGAACAGCGGCAGGCGCAGGCGCTGCGTGGTGGCGAACAGGTTCTGCTGGCGGAACTCCGCCGCCACGAAGCCAGCCAGGTCGAAGCCGGAGCGGGCATCCAGCGTAGCCAGGGCGTTGAGCGTCGAATCCAGCAGGTCGTTCAACCCGGCTTCCGCGGCGATGTCGAGCGCCAGATAGCGACGCACGGCCTCGTCCTCGCCGACGCCGCCACGGATCATCGAATCGAGGAACGAATCACCGAAATCGGCGGGGTACGGCCCCTCGCGCAGCGCGTCCGTCCCCTGGTTGTCCGGGTGCGGCGTGCCGGCATGCGGCCAAAGGAACGCCGCCTGCACCACGGGGACGGCGATCCGCTCGGCGCTGGCCGGTATCAGATGGTCGGAGACGGTCTCGCCAGTCTGCGTCAGTTCGGTGACGATGATATCGGCCGCCGCGATGACGCGATGCGCCGCCTCGCGCGCCAGCGCCTCGGTTCCGATGAAGAACACGTCTTCGTCACTGTCACCAGCGATGTCGAGACGGTAGGCCTTCGCCAGGGCCCTCGCCTGTACTCCGCCGGCGAAGACAACCCGTCTGGTCATGCAACCCCTCGCCACCCCGCAAACGTTCTGACAATGTACGCGATGAAAATCAATGCGTATCAATCAGTTTTTTCGGAGCCCGCGCAGCGTTTGCGTCTTTTTTGAAAACCGGAACTAAAAAGCTGCACATGCCCGGTGTGATCTGTCATGCAACGTCCGGCTTCCCGTGCGGGCGTCGGGAGCAAAAGTTTTTTGGTTCTTTTTCCAAAAATGACCGCCTTTCTTGCTTCCTTTGAGGGGACCGCCTTGGACTTCACCGGCCTAACAGTCCTTTGCCTGGGCGACGTCATGCTCGACCGCTTCCTGCATGGCGACATCGAGCGCATCTCCCCCGAAGCCCCCGTCCCGGTAATCCGCCTGCGCGAAACCCGCGAGATGCCGGGTGGCGCCGGCAACGTCGCCTGCAACATCGCCTCGCTCGGCGCCCGCGCCGTGCTGATCGGGCTGGTGGGCGAGGACGATACCGGAATCCGGCTACGCCGTATCCTGGAGCAGCGGCCGGGCATCGAGACGGCGCTGGTCGTCAGCGTTCGCCGCCCCACCATCTGCAAGACGCGCTTCATCGCCGGGCGACAGCAGGTGGTGCGCGCCGACGACGAGAGCAGTGCGCGCCTGTTCGAGGAAGAAGCTGCCGCCCTGATGGCGGCGGTCGATACCCGCCTGCCAGGGTGCGGCGCGCTCATCCTGTCCGACTACGGCAAATCCGCCCTGGAGCCATCCGTGGTGGCGCACGCCATAGCAGCGGCAAAGCGCGCCGCGGTGCCGGTTTTCGTCGATCCCAAATCGGCCGATTTCACCCGCTACCGCGGTGCCACCTGCATCACGCCGAACCTCAAGGAGTTCGCCGCCGCCGCCCGCGGGCCCTGCGGCACGGAAGCCGAGATCGCCGCCGCCGCGCGCGCCCTGCTGGAGGATTGCGCGGCCGACGCCATACTGGTCACCCGCTCGGAACGCGGCATGACGCTGGTCGAGCAGGCTGGCGACGTCACCACCGTGCCGGCCCGCGCGCGGGAGGTGTTCGACGTCTCCGGCGCCGGCGACACCGTCATCGCCACGCTGGCTCTGGCCTGCGCCAGCGGCCGCACGCTGGCCCAGGCCATGCACATCGCCAACGCGGCGGCCGGCGTGGTGGTCAGCAAGCTCGGCACCGCCACCGCGACGATCGCCGAGGTGATGCACGAGCTCGACGCGGGCGACGACGACGCGCCGCGCGCCTCGTCGCGGCTGCAGACGCTCGAGCGTGCGGCCGCCCTGGTGGCGGCCTGGCGCGGGCAGGGGCTGCAGGTGGGCTTCACCAATGGCTGCTTCGACCTCCTGCACGCCGGCCAAGTGGCGCTGCTGGCCGAGGCGCGCGCCGCCTGCGACCGGCTGGTGGTCGCGGTG
>CAXUOA010000229.1:0-5044 GCA_964252625.1 uncultured Acetobacteraceae bacterium
GGTGTGTGGGCGCGGTTGCTTGAGGGCGCGGGTAGTTGGTTAGTGGGGTGCCCGAGTGCACCCCACTCTACGCGGATCAGGGCGGTAGCAGGGCGTCGACAAGGGCTTCGATTTCGGCGGCGATACCGTCTTCGGCGAGTGCTGCGCGGATGGCGCGGCGTTTTGCGGTGAAATGTTGCGTGTCGGTCAGCGGCACGGCGGCGGCGATTTGTTGCGCGCGCGTGGAGGCTGCGGCGAGGTCTCGGTGGAGGAGTTCGGCTTCGTCGTATTCCGGAATGGGAAGTGTCCAGATCAGGTTGTCGAAATCTCGCTTATCGCGTTGTCCGTGCGATTGTAGGTCGGTTATTTTGGCGAGGGCGGCAGCACTGTTTAGGATTGCGATCAGGTATGCTGCCTCCTCAAGCGAGTTCACTTCAGACCAGTAGGCCTTGTGATCAACGATAGCGTCACTGGTCAGTAGTGTTGCTGCACTAAGACGAGTTCCTGCTTTAGTATAAATTACACGAGCTATTTTGGCAGGGCGCGCTTGGCTTGATAACGTGCGCATATGATCAAGCCGTTCAGATAACGTCATACGCAGGCTGCCACCCACCTTCTTGTTGGCATGAGTCTTCCATTTTCCTTCGACATCGACGAGCCAAGATGCGAGGTGGCGCAGCCCCAATGCGCGTGCAGCTTTTGAGTCCAGAACCTTCGATGTCGTCAAAGGAATGACCGCTGTCACGGTTTCAAGCATGCGGAACGGCGCGATACTCTCCCCGAGAGCCACATTTCGGACAAACTCAACTTCGACAGGCCCGCGCGGTGGTTCAACAGTCGTCCAAGGGTGTTTGTCCAACTTTCCCGCGCGACCAAGCAAAATTGGAGCGTGTGCGGAGCGGCCAAGCCTGCTTGCAGGTGCGGGATCGACGATAAAAAAACGACGAGGCACAATGGTCGCACCCTGACGGAAGCGGGCGCGGTATGGCGAGATACCAATTAACGTCCGTGGCCGCGGCCAAGCTACTCGCGTGCGTGTCAGGGCACGTTCGGCTTCGGCCTCGCCCGCGTCACGGCGGGTGAGGTGGCCTTCCCAGCGGTCGATTTCGGCGGGATGCGCCCCGGCCATCTGACGGCGTCCGAAAAGGACACAGGTGCTCGTGGTGCTGCTGCCGGATTGCGCGCCGAAGATCGGCCAGACGCGCTCCAGCGCCCAGGCACCGGTCAGGCGCACGCGGGCCTCGCCCATGCTGCCGCGGCGCAGGGCGGCGAAGACCGGCGCGTTCAGCACGGCATAGGGAAGCACGAAGGCGATGCGGCCGCCTGGCCTGAGATAGCGCTCGGCGCCGCGCGCCCAGAACAGCGCGCACATGTCCTGCTGCGTGGCCAGGCTGCCACCGACCCAGAGTTCGTAAGCGCGCAACGCCTCGCGCAGGCGGTCCTTCATGGCGGCGCTGAGGTGGCGATAGACGATCCAGGGCGGGTTGCCGACGAGCACGTCCGCGCGCTGCTCCGGCCGCGAGAGCCAGACGGGACGGGCGAGATTGCGGAAGACGAACGTCCAGATGCCGTTGCGGCCGGCGAGATAGAGCGCCTGAAGCTGGGCGAAGGTGACCGCGAGCGCGTCGGCGTCCGCCGGTGCCGCACCCTCGATGCGGCGCAACGCGAGGGCCACCTGGGCCGGGGTGGCGTGGTCGGCCAGGCCGCGATTCAGTTCGTCCAGACCGGCTTCGAAAACGGCCTGTTCCTCCGCGAAGCCCAACGGGATGCGGAGCGGCCGGGCTTCGCCCGGCACGTCGATGATCACGTCCGTGCGGTCCACGAGGCGGTGCAGGTTCCACTGCATGGCGTCGCCCAGGAACACGGGGACGGTCAGCCGGGCGGGGCGGCTGTCGATCAGGCGGCTCAGGGCAAGCAGCCAGGTGACGCGGGCGAGGGTGACGGCCACGGGGTGGACATCGAGGCCGCGCACCTGGTCGGCGCAGGCCTGCACGATGCGGGTACTCGACCATGCGGCGGCTTGGCCAGCGGCGATTAGGCGGCGCAGCGCGTGGAAGAGAAAGGTCCCGGAGCCGCAGGCGGGATCGAGCACGCGCTGGGTGAGCGGCGCGTCGATCGCCTCGGCGACGATGCGGCCGGCCAGCCAGTCGGGCGTGTAATATTCGCCGAGGTCGTGACGTTCGTCCGGATCGACCAGGCTTTCGTAGAGCACCTTGAGGACATCGGTCTCCACGTCGGTCAGCCGGAAGCGGGCGGTCTGTGCCGCGATCTGGCGGACGAGATCGGCGCCTTCGGCATCCCTGAGCGGCCAATCGAAGAAGTCCGCCTCGACGGCGCCGATTATGCCTTCGTCCGCCAGGGCGCGGCCGGACAGCAGACTCTGCGGGTCGTCCACCGGCAAGTTCAGAACGCGCGCGGCGATCGCCTTGACGATGACGGTAAGATAGGTGTGCTGAAGGAACAGGGCGTCCTGCCCGACTTCTTCACCGTAGGCCTCGCGCAGGAGGCCGTCCCAGAGGTCCCGCTTGAGGCGAACTTCCGGGTCGTCTTTCAGCCTTGCCCACAGTGCATCGAGGGTGAGACGGCTGCGACCAAAGGTGAGGCTTTGACGGCCGAAGACCTGGGCCACGGCGCGTGCTTCCGGTGCGAGGCCGGCGTTGTCCGACAAAAGCGGGGCGAGCCAGTCGATCAGCTCGGTGGGCCGTTCGGGATCGGTCTGGTAGCGTCGGAGTTCCAGAAGCTGACCGGCCTGTAGCTGGTAGGCGACGAACGTGGCGCCGTCTGTGGCCAAGCCGGTGACAGCGCGGGGGTTGGCGGAGCGGCGTGCGGCGTCGGCGAGGTAGGCCGGCATGCGGGCGCGGACGTCGCCTTCCTCGCGGCGGAGGTCGGATTTCAACTCGATAACGGTCGCACCCCACATGGTGTCGATACGGCCGGTGTTGTCGAGCAAATAGACCTCGTGCGCGATCTCGTCATACGGCGCGCCGAAGGCTTCGCGCAGGAGTTCGGTGACGTGGCCGCGCAACGCTTCATGGCGGGGGCGTGCGGCCATGGCGCGGACGAGGTCGGGAAGTTTGTCTCGGCGCCAGATCACGGATGCATGATGCACGGAATACGTGAGCGCACCAAGATGGTGCGACTCGTGGGATGGCTGCTAAGCGGCGGGGATGAATGCGATGGCTGGCCAGCTTGGACTGTTCGAGAATGACCATGGGGTTGATCAGGCGCAAGCGGCGGAGGCGCGCGCGCGCATGGCGGGGATGATCGCTCGCTTGCGGGAAGCGTGCGAACCGCCATGGAAGGACGAAGCTGGCGTCATTCTCGACGACGGCAGCTTCCGGCGCGCGATGCTTCTGGTGCCCGATGGCGAGGCGCAGGCGTTGTGGGCGGCATACGACGCGGAGATGGAGCGGCTATACGCAGTCTTTTCGCAGGCGCGCGTTTAGCGGGCAGGTAGGAAAACGGCCTTTTCTTCGAGGAAAAAGCGGAGGCTTTTGCGCCGCTGCAGAAAGACCGTTAGAGCGCAGGTTTCCACGACACGCACCGGACGGTAGCAAAAGTTTTTTGGTCCTTTTTTTCAAAAAAGGAATGCTTGCCTTGCCTTCCCCTTGCCTGACTTTGCCGCCCCCTACGGAAACAACCCCCGCGTAAGCTTCGCCTTCTGCACACGCTCCACGCCGATCGCCAAGGCGGCCGTGCGGTGCGGGACGTTGTCACGTTCGGCGCGGGCCATGACGGCCTGGAAGGCGCGTTCGAGCACGCGGTTCAGGCGGTCGCGGACTTCGGGTTCGGTCCAGAAGAGCTGTTGCAGGTCCTGCACCCATTCGAAGTAGCTGACGACGACGCCGCCGGCGTTGCACAGGATGTCCGGGATGACGAAGATTTCCGGACGCTGCTGGAGCACGCGGTCGGCGTCCGGCGTGGTGGGGCCGTTGGCCCCTTCGGCGAGGATGCGGCATTGCAGGGCGCGGGCGACATCCGCGTTGATGACCTGTTCCAGGGCGGCGGGGACCAGGATGTCGCATTTCTGGGTGAGGAGCTGGGCCGGGTCGAAGGCGGCTTCGGTGCTGTAGCCGGCGAGGGTGCCGTGTTCCTCGGTCCAGCGGATGAGGGCGGGGATGTCGAGGCCGCGGGCGTCGTAATAGCACGACGTGTGGTCGGAGACGCCGAGGACCTTGACGCCCTGCTGGACCAGGCTGGCGGCGGTGACGCTGCCGACGTTGCCGAAGCCCTGGATGATGGCGGTGGCTTCGATGGGGTTGAGCTGCAGGCGTTCCATGGCGCGGCCGACCAGGTGCACCACGCCGCGGCCGGTGGCTTCCCGGCGGCCGACGGTGCCGCCGGCGTCGACGGGTTTGCCGGTGACGATTTCGGTGACGGTCTGGCCCTGGTACATGGAATAGGTGTCCATGTACCAGGCCATGACCTGTTCGTTGGTGCCCATGTCGGGGGCCATGACGTCCGTCTTGGGGCCGACGAAGGGGATCATTTCCTGCATGTAGCGGCGGCTGACGGCTTCCAGCTCGCGACGGGAGAGGCTGTAGGGATCGAGTGCGATGCCGCCTTTGGCGCCGCCGTAGGGTAGGCCGGCGAGGGCGCATTTCCAGCTCATGGCGATGGCGAGCGCGCCTACCTCGCCCAGATGGAGGTTGCTGGCGTAGCGGGTGCCGCCTTTGGTGGGGCCCATGGTGAGGTGGTGCTGGACGCGGTAGCCGGTGAAGACGGTCTCGGTGCCGTCGTCGCGGTGGATGGGGCAGGAGACGACGATGGCGCGTTTGGGGAGGAGCAGGCGGTCGCGCTGGTGGGTGGGGATTTCCAGGTAGTCGGCGATGACGGCGAAGTTCTCGCGCGCCTGTTCGAAGAACGGGCCGGTGTAGATGTCCATGGGTGGGCTGTCCTGAGAGGTTGGGGGTCCCGCCCGGTTTGCCCGGTGCTTGTTGCTTCGTGATTGCCGGCCAGGGGGGGCGGGATTGTGTGGCGGCACCTTTGGGCGCGGCGCTGCGTTTTGTCCATGTAATGAGGGTTGCGGGTTTCGAATGGCGGATACGACAGAGGCGAAGCAGGG
>CAXUOA010000230.1:0-5036 GCA_964252625.1 uncultured Acetobacteraceae bacterium
GACCCCCATCTGTTTGGAACGGCTTATGGGGACACTGTTATTCTGCCGCATTGAATACCGCCAGATCGGACGTTCTTGCTCTTTCGTTCAGGAAAGCGACTTCGCTTGCATGCTTCAGGAAACTTCATGAAACGAATTCTGCTGGCTTTCGCCGCAATGCTTGCGATAGCCGCGGCACCGCCGCCCGACCAGCCGCCGCTGGTCAGTGAAAGTCCTGTTGCGTTCACGCCGCGCACGGACATGTTCGACTATACGAAGCGCGTGGTGATGATCCCCATGCGGGACGGGGTGAAGTTGCACACGGTGATCATCGTGCCGCGTGGTGCCGCGCACGCGCCGATACTGCTCACGCGCACGCCGTACGGCGCGGACGAGCGTTTCGACGAGACGAGCAGCGTGTATCTGTCCGCGGTGATGGGCGATCACGACGTGGCCGACGACCTCGTCGTGCACGACAACTACATACGCGTGGTGCAGGACGTGCGCGGCAAGCACGGGTCGGAGGGCGACTACGTGATGACGCGGCCGTTGCGCGGCCCGCTCAACGACACGCAGGTCGATCATTCGACGGACACCTGGGACACCATCGACTGGCTGGTCAAGAACACGCCCGAGAGCAACGGCCGTGTCGGCATACTCGGCATCTCGTACGACGGCTTCACCGCGCTGATGGCGCTGTTCCACCCGCATCCCGCGCTGCGCGCCGCGGTGCCGATCAACGCCATGGTCGATGGCTGGCGCGGCGATGACTGGTTCCACAACGGTGCGTTCCGGCAGAGCAGCCTGGTGTATGTGCACGACCAGGAGGCCACCCGCGAGAGCAGCCTGAAATGGTGGACGGACTATTACGACGATTACGACACCTGGCTGTCGGCGGGCTCTGCCGGCGACATGGCGCGGCTGCACGGGCTGGAGCAGACCGGCTTTGCCGACAAGCTGATGTTTCATCCAGCCTACGATGCCTTCTGGCAGGGTCAGGCGATCGACAGGCTGCTCGCCCAGCAAGGCCTCTCGGTGCCCACCATGCTGGTGCACTCGCTGTGGGACCAGGAAGACATCTACGGCAACATCGCCGTCTGGAACGCGGTCAAGCCCGGCGACACGAACAACAACCTGTTCCTCGTCATGGGACCCTGGTTCCACCACCAGGAGCGGCTGGACGGATCGGCCGTCGGCAACATCGCCTTCGGCAGCGACACGGCGGCGTATTTCCGTGCCCACCTGCTGCGGCCGTTCCTCGACCACTTTCTCAAAGATGAGGCGCCGCCGCTTGGCCTGGCCACGGTGAACGCCTTCGAGACTGGCACCAACGACTGGCACGGCCTCAAGGCGTGGCCGTCCGGCTGCAATGACGGCTGCCGCATCGAACACACATCGATGTATCTGCAGCCCGGCTTCAAGCTCGCCACCACCCCGCCCACCGCTTCCCTGCAAAGCTTCGACAGCTACATTGCCGACCCGGCGCGGCCGGTGCCCTACCTGCCGCGTCCCGTGCACATCGAGGGCGAAGCAGGCGAGCATAGCTGGCAGACCTGGCTGACCAGCGACCAGCGCGACCCGGCCAGCCGCACGGACGTTCTGAGCTACAGCACGCCGCCGCTGACTGCGCCGTTGAAGATCGCCGGCCAGCCTGTCGCCAACCTGCAAGCCTCCACCACCGGCACCGACGGCGATTTCGTCGTCAAGCTGATCGACGTCTACCCTGACCAGGACGGGCGGGACGCGATACTCGGCGGCTACCAGCTGATGGTGTCGGCCGACATCATGCGCGCACGTTACCGTAACGATCCGTCCAGGCCGGAAGCGATGCCGTCCGATCAGAAGCAGCTCATCAGGTTCGCGCTGCCGACGGCAAACCACGTGTTCCTGCCGGGCCATCGCGTGATGGTGCAGATACAGTCGAGCTGGTTCCCGCTGTATGACCGCAACCCGCAGACGTTCGTGAAAAACATCTTTTTTGCCACGCCGGGTGACTACAAGCCGGCCACAATAAAAGTGTTCGATGCAGGCCAGACAACGAGCTTCGTCGACCTGCCGGTGGTGAAGAATGGACACTAGATGGCGTTGACTTTGACTTGGCGAGAAGAAAGCAAGCAGTCCTTTTTTAAAAAAGACCAAAACGCTTACCTCCCGTCGCATTTGCAGCAGCTCGGTGCCTCCGGACTGATCGAGACATTCGAGCCCGCGCAGGAAGCAAAGGTTTTTTGCTTCTTATTTTAAAAAAGAACGGCTTCCTTGCTGCGCAAGTGCCAACCTCGGAGCCGGCTGGTATCACTACTACCCTGGGAGAAAGTCCTCCCGGGCTCGCTACCCGACGCGACCGATCCAGCCCGGCGGCGTTGAACCGGGTCGAACCTCACGAAAGCTCCACCCATGCCAAAGGCCGCCATCTTCGACGTCGACGGAACGCTCGTCGATTCCGTGGACCTGCATGCCAGCGCCTGGCAGGACGCGTTCGAGAAATTCGGCCACAAGGTGTCGTTCGAACAGGCGCGCAGCCAGATCGGCAAAGGCGGCGACCAGCTGCTCCCCATCTTCCTCAGCCAGGCCGAGCAGGACGATCACGGCGAGGAGATGGAAACCTGGCGCGGCGAACGCTTCCGCTCGCACTACTTACCGATGGTCCGGCCGTTTTCCGCCGTTCCCGATCTGCTGGCAAAACTGCGCGGGTCCGGCCTGAAAATCGCGGTCGCCTCTTCGGCGAAGCAGAACGAGCTCGAGAGATACCTGCAAATCGCCGGCATCGAGAGACTGGTGGACGTGAAAACCTCCGCCGATGACGCCGGGCAATCCAAGCCGGCTCCGGACATCTTCCTTGTGGCTCTGAAGAAGCTCGGGATTGATCCGGCAGACGCGGTGGCGGTCGGCGACACGCCTTACGACGCCCAAGCCGCCGGCCAGGCGGGTATGCGCACGATCGGCATGCTGTGTGGCGGCTTCACGGAAGCGGCGTTGCGGGAAGGTGGATGCTCACAGGTCTATCCTGGGCCTGGAGCGCTCCTGGCCTGTTTCGGCGCATCGCTGCTGGGAGGGTAAGGCAGGAAGGACATTTTCGAACAGTAGGCTGGCCCCGCTGCAGCGAACCTGTCCCCACTGCGCGGCAGCCGGATCACCGGATCAAGAGTCTTCTGGTTCTTTTTTTACGAAAGACCTGCGTGCCTTGCCTACTTCAACATCTCCACGAGCAAAGGCACCAGCACGGCCGTCGCTATCCCGTTCAACCCGACCGCAATCCCCGCGAACGCGCCTGCCATCTCATGCACCTGGAACGCCCTTGCCGTACCCAGCCCATGTGCAGCCAGCCCCACCGCAAAGCCGCGCGCGCGCCAGTCGCGGACACCCAGGATATTCAGCAGCGGCGTGGCGATCACCGCGCCCACGATGCCGGTCAGGATGACCAACACGGCGGTCAGCGAAGGCGATCCGCCGATGCGTTCGGACACGCCCATGGCAATCGGCGTCGTCACGGATTTTGGCGCCAGGGACAGCGCCGTCTGCCACGTGGCGCCGAGCGCCCAGCCAATCGCCATGGCCGAGCAGGCCGCCGTAAGCGAACCGGCGAGCAAGGCGGCGGCGATCGGCACGATGGCGCGGGCGACGACATGGCGGTTGCGAAACAGCGGCACTGCCAGCGCCACCGTCGCGGGGCCGAGCAGGAAATGCACGAACTTGGCGCCGTCGAAATACGTGGCGTAGCTGGTGCCGGTGGCCAGGAGCAAGCCCACCAGCAGCGCCACCGCAATCGCCACCGTGTTGACCAGCGGCGAACGTCCGGCACGTTCGTGCAGCACGATGCCCGCGGCATAAGCCGCCAAAGTTGCCGTCAGCCACAGCAGCGGCTGCGTGTGCAGGTACACCCACAGGCCGACGATTGCCGCATGGCCGGAGTGGATCACGAGCGGCGGCCGCGCGCGAGCAGCCGCTCGACGGACTGGAACACGAGCGCGGTCACCGTAATCGCCAAAGCGGTGGAGACGACAAGTGCGGCGCTCAACGGCCACCATTCGCGCGCGATGCGGGCGCCGTTGGAAATCACGCCCACCGCGGCCGGCACGAAGAACAGGCTGAGATGGCGCAGCAGGAAATCCGCCGCCTGCCCCAGTTCCGTGCTGAGCCGGCCGCGCGCGATCAGCAGGACCGCCAGGAACACCATGCCCAGCACTGGTCCAGGCACCGGCAGATGCAGGGCCTGGGACACGATCTCTCCCCCAAGCTGGCAGCCGAGAAGCATCGTCAACGCGGCTATCATGCGAGCTGGCCTATGCGGCCGGGAAAGGAAGAGAGGCCTTCTTTTTCGAGAAAAAGAAGCAAAAAGCTTTTGTCTGCGCTGTCGCGCCGGGTTGAAGCGCGCGTATCAACACAGCGCGCTTGGATGGGGTCACGCCGCAATGGCGGCGCCAGCGACCCGCCTCGCCTTCAACTCCGCCGCCACCACGAACGCCAGCTCCAACGCCTGTTCCGCATTCAGCCGCGGATCGCAGAACGTCTCGTAACGCTCGGAAAGGTCGGCTTCCGTCAGCAGATGCGCGCCGCCCACGCATTCGGTCACCGGCTGGCCCGTCATCTCCACGTGCACGCCGCCCGGCCGCGCGCCGGCATCGGCGAACACGTCGAAGAAGCCGCGCAGCTCGGCAAGAATGCTGTCGAAGCTGCGGGTCTTCACGCCGCCGGCCGTGGTCACCGTGTTGCCGTGCATGGGGTCGCACAGCCAGGTGACACGGCGGCCGCTGCGCTGCACGGCGCGCAGCAGCGGCGGCAATTGGGAACGCACACGCTCAGCCCCCATGCGGCTGATCAGCGTCAGCCGTCCCGGCTCATCGGCCGGGTTCAGTATGTCGATCAGCCGGGCAAGGTCGTCGGCCTGCGAGCCAGGCCCGACCTTGATGCCGACAGGATTGCGCACGCCGCGCAGGAACTCGACATGCGCACCGTCCACTTGGCGCGTGCGGTCGCCGATCCAGAGGAAATTCGCCGAGCAGCCGTACCAGTCGCCGCTGGTGCTGTCGACGCGGGTCAGCGCCTGCTCGTAGGGCAGC
>CAXUOA010000231.1:0-5010 GCA_964252625.1 uncultured Acetobacteraceae bacterium
CGGCGAGCGACTGCACCGCCTCCATGAAGCCCGAGCCCTGGGTCTGCATGACGAAGCTGATCGCGTCGCCGTGCGCGCCGCAGCCGAAGCAGTGGTAGCCGTCCTCGTAGACGTAGAAGCTGGGCGTCTTCTCGCCGTGGAACGGGCAGCAGCCCTTCATCTGGCGGCCGCTGCGCTGCAGCTTCACGCGCCGGCTGACCAGGGCGGCCATCGGCGTGCGCGCCCTCAGCTCCTCCAGGAAGGAGTCGGGCAGCTTCACGCGGGCTGGCCGTGGAGGCGGCAAGCAGGGCCGTCCTTACTCCGCTCTGGTGAGAACCCGAAAATCTGGTTTGAAAACGCGCGTGGAAAACAAGAAAGCAGTTCTTTTTTGAAAAAAAGAACCAAAAAATTTTTGTCTCCGTCGGGTTCGCTATGCGGACACGCACGCTTCAACGCGCGGCGACAGCGCAGCCAAAAGCTTTTTGCTTCTTTTTCTCGAAAAAGAAGGCCTTGCTTGCTTCTCGCTTCAACTGGCAGATTCAGTCGGATTTTCGAATCCTCACGAGCGCCGATTATGCTGTCGGCGGCTTACCGGCTGGCGCGCGACATTGGAGAAAAGGTTTCAGAGAAGGACTGCCTGCCTGCTTCACTTCACCCAAGCCGCGCCTTCACCAGCGCACCGGCGCGGCCCATGTCCAGTGCCGCGCCATGCGCGGCTTTCAGCACCGCCATCACCTGGCCGGTCTGCTTCACGCCCGTGGCGCCGGTCTGCGCCACGGCGGCATCCACGGCGGCGGCCAGTGTCGCCTCGTCCATCTGCTGCGGCAGGAAGCCGTCGATGACAGCGATTTCCGCCACCTCCTTTTCGGCCAGCTCGGGCCGCCTGCCCTTGGTGTAGAGCTCCGCCGCCTCGCGCCGCTGCTTGACCATGCCGCGCAACATCTTGGTGATCTCGTCGTCGCTTATCGGATCGCCCGGACGGGCGGCGATGTCGGTATCCTTCAGCTTGGCCATGATCATGCGGATAGCGGACGGGCGCGCGGCGGTGCCGGCGCGCATGGACACCTTCATCTCTTCTGTCAGACGTTCACGCACGGCCATCATGTCTGGTCCTGTCGGGGGGCGCGCCTGCTTAGCACGGCCGGCCGGCGATGGGTAAGGAACGGCTTCATGCGTCCACCTCCCTGCCGCCCCTGCGAAGCGGGCGCCGCAGGCGGGTGCCGTCTGCCGCGAAGCCTGTCGCCTGGCAGAAGGCCAGCAACCCGGCCTGGTCCGCCGGTGCCAGGATGCCGATCTCATGACAGCCGGCGGCCCGGGCGGCCTGACAGGCGGCTGACACCACCAGTCGTGCCACCCGGGGGCGCCGCTGGTCAGGCCCTACAAGCAGCTGCGTGACGTCCGCGACCGGGTGGTCGGCTGCCAGGCTTACGAACCAGTGCAGGACGATCAGGCCGCTGGGCGGCCCCCATTCGAGCGCCAGCAACGCGGTGCCCGGCGCGCGATGCAACCGGTCCAGCCGGGCAGCGAGGGTGTGGGCCGCGACGGCATGGCCGGCGGCGGCGGCCAGCGCCACCAGGGATGGAGCGTCGGCCGGCGTGGCCGTGCGTATTTCCAGGCCGTGACGGCTGCTCATGCCGGCCGGGCCTGGGGTTGGATGAGAAGCAAAGCAGGCAGTCCTTTTCCGGAAAGGGCAGAAGACGCCCGGGCCGCGCATTGCCACAATTGCCGCGGCTCTGCGGACACCGGCCGTTAACCGAATTCGCTTAGGCTAAAGCGATGCAGGACAGCCTCTTCAAGCAGATGCCCGCTATGTGCCCACGCCTTCATTGGCGCCCGCTGGTCTGGCTGGCCACGTCACCCGTGGCGCCGGCGGAGGTGGGTGACGAACTGCGCGCCAGCATGTTCAATCGTATGCCGTCCCTGGTAGCCAGCGCGCTGACCGTGTTTGCGGCGGCCGTAGCCGTTGCCGTGCGTCATCCGCAAATCTCCCACATCGCCTGGGCGATTCTGGAAGCCACAGCCTCTGTGGTGCGCATCTCGAGTGCGATCAGCATCGTGCGCGCCAGGGCCGGTCACCCGGAGCAGGTCGTGTCGGACAAGCTGGCGCCGGACATCAACGTCCTGTCCGGCCTGATCTGGTGCAGCGTGCTTGGTTACGGCTCCGGGCTGTGCCTGGCCAGCGGGGATCTGGGTGTCAGCGTCGTCGGCTGCTTGCTGGCGATCGGAACGATAGGGGCGCAATGCGGCCGCATGCCCGCCACGCCACGGCTGATGGTGGCGCAGCTTCTGCTGATCGGCCTGCCGCTCACCTTAGGCGGGTTTTGCGCGCCGGACCCCTTCCTGAGATGGGGCATCTTCGTGGTCCCCGTCTATCTGGCAGCCATCGGCAGCATCAACCGCCAGCTCCACCGCGATTACGTCGAGATGGTGGTCGGACGTCACGAGAGCCGGCTGATGGCGCTCCGCTGCCCGCTCACCGGCCTGGCGAACCGCCGTGCGTTCGACCGTGCGCTGGCCACCGCCTTGTCCGCATCCGTCCGCGCCCGCGCCCGCGCCGTGATTGTGCTCAGCCTGGACCTGGACGGGTTCAAGTCCGTCAACGACGCGCGCGGCCACCTCGCCGGAGACCTGCTGCTGCGCCAGGTAGGCGAGCGCCTGGCGAGCCACGTGCCTGCTGGCTGCCTGGTGGCGCGCCTGGGCGGGGACGAGTTCGCCATACTTGCGCAAGGTGCGGCGGCGGCGGCGGCGGCGGCCGAACAGCTGGCTTGCGCGCTGCTGGCGGCCTTGCGGGAACCGTTCCTTCTGTCGGGCAGTTCGGCCAGCGTCGGCGTCAGCATCGGCCTGGCCCATGCCTCCGCGGTCGCCACGCCGGACAGGCTGCTGGGCGAGGCGGACGAGGCGCTGTATGCGGCCAAGCGCGCCGGCAAGAACCGGTATTGCTGGTTCGGCGGTGAGGGCGCCGTGCCGGACCTGCCCGCCCTGGAACCGGCGGGCCCAGGGCAGGCAAAAGCCGACCGGTGGCGCGGCACGATTGCGCCGCAGCCGTCCGGCAAAGCCGCCACGCCCCCCCTGATCCTCTCGGGCGACAGCGTAGCGCGCTGAAGGTTTATGCGACCGGAGGCGACGCCAGACCCGCGCCGACCGTCCGCAGGCGAACGGTTGTAAAAAGAGGCGCTGTTCCCTGCCTTTCGTCCGGAACAACCAGCCGCCCCAGCGGTTTGCCCGTTTCATGACGGCACTGATGCGCAACACCGCCCCGCTGGGCCTGCTCTCGCCCAAGGTGGTGCCCGAGGAGAAGCCGCAGGCGCTGGGCCTGCCCATGATGCTGGGCATCGCCGGCGTGATCCTGGCCGCCATGCTGTCCTCCCTGGATCAGCGACTGGCCAGCTCTTCCCTGGCGGACCTGCTGGGCGGGTTGGGGCTCGGCCGGGACGAGGGGTCCTGGGTGAGCACGGCCTACACGGTGGGTGACATCGCCGTGGTGCCGATGACGCCGTGGCTGGCACAAATCGTCAGCCCGCGCCGGCTGGCGGCGGCAGAGATAATCCTGTTCGTGGTGGCTGCCGCCGCCTGCCCCCAGGCGGCCAGCTATCACGGGCTGATTGCGCTGCGCTTCCTGCAAGGCTTCGGCGAGGGCGGGCTGGTGCCGCTCATGCTGCTGACGCTTCTGCAAGCCACCCCGCCGCGCCACCGGCCGGAAGCCTTCGCCGTCTATGCGGTGGTCAGCACGCTGGTGCCGCTGGTGGCCGAGTCGCTGGGCGGCGTCGTCACCGATTTGTTTACCTGGCAGGCGCTGTTCTGGTTCAGCGCCACGCTCGGCCCGGTGGCGCTGTTCCTGGTGCTGGCCTTTTTGCCCGTGCAGCCGCCGAAATGGGAGAAGTTCGTCCATGTCGACTATTTCGGCATGGCGTGCCTGGTGGCGTTCTGCTGCCTGCTGGTGACCGGCCTCAGCCAGGGCCAGCGGCTGGACTGGTTCGACGACCGGCTGATCGTGGCGATGTTCGCCGGCGCGGCCATGGCGCTGGCGGGCTTCCTCATCAGCGAGTGGCTGAGCGAACACAAGCTGCTGGACCTGACGCTGTTCCGGCACGCGAACTTCACCCTGGGACTGTGCCTGGTGGCGGTGTTCAACATCGGCCTGCTTGGCGCCACCTACGTGGAGCCGCAGACGCAGATGCTGATACGCGCGCTCAAGCCGATCCAGATCGGGCAGCTGTTCCTGCTGCTCGCTGCCCCGCAGCTTGTCGTGGCACCCGTTGCCGCCGTGCTGATGCGCTTGCTGGACGCGCGCCTGCTGGTCGGGTGCGGCTTCTTCATGGGCGCGCTCGGCGCCTACCTCTGCACCTACGTCACCTCGGCCTGGGCCGGGACGGATTTCCTGCTGCCGCTTCTGCTGCAGGCGTGCGGCTGGCCCCTGGCGTTCACACCGCTGGTGTTCCTGACCACCAGCGTCCTGCGGCCGGAGGACGCGCTTTCCGGCGGCACCATGTTCAACATCATGCGCACGCTGGCCATCTCCGCCGGGCCGGCGATCGTGGGGGCGGTGATCACGGTGCGCGAGCGGGTGCACTCGGCCTACCTGGTGCAGCATCTGGTCGTGGGCCGGCAGGTGATCGACACGGATCTGGCGGCGTCCGGCCTGGGCGCGCTGATGTCGGCCGAACGCGCGCAGGCGTACGTGCTGGCATTTGCCGACACGTTCGGGTGGATTTCGGTGCTTCTGCTGGCGGGGCTGGTGCTGGTGCTGTTCGAGCGGGAGGCGCCGATCACGCGGAAGCTGTAGGCAGGAAAGCGCCGTCTTTTTTGCAAAAAGCAAAAGTTTTTTCCGCTTATCTACCAGTCGGCACACGGCCTATGCTGCGTAGACCGACCGTCGGGTCAGGCGGGAGGATGTTGTTATGGCGGAGGGCTGGGACCACGCCGGCCATGTCGCGTCTGCGGTTCGTTGTCCAGCAGAATGCCCCGGGATAATCGCTGGCGTGCTTGGCCGAGATCGCCTTGTGGGTGGCCTTGATGGCCGTGCTGAGATTG
>CAXUOA010000232.1:0-4997 GCA_964252625.1 uncultured Acetobacteraceae bacterium
CCGCCACGGCGCTTGGTGCAGCGTGCCCCAGGCCGCGTCCACGCCGTGCGAGTGGCCGATGAGGGCCTGGTCCTCCGGCTGCTTCAACCCTCGTGCCCGGTATCCCGTCTCCGGCCCCGGTCCGGCCCTTACGCCGCCCGGCAACACACCCCATACATTCGCCATGGCACCGCCGCCGGCGCGTGCCGATGGAGAACTGGCTTGGCCTCTAGACCGAACGGCTCGCGCCGAAACATCGCGGCTGCCGCCACGGCGATCCTCCTGGCCGCCGCCGCCCTGACACCGCCCGTGCAGGTCACCGGCGCGTGGGCCCGCGCCACGGCGCCCGGCCAGGACAGCGGCGCCGTGTATCTCGACATCACCGCCGCCGCGCCGGACCGGCTGCTCTCGGCAGCCAGCCCCGATGCGACATCCGCAATGCTTCACCAGACGACGCACCAGGGCGGCATGTCCGCCATGAGCGACATGGACGCGGTGCCCATCGCCGCGGGCGACACGGTGGCCTTCGCCCCAGGTGGCGCGCACATCATGCTCACGGGCCTGCCGCACGGCCTGAAAGCCGGCACCCGGATCCGCCTGGACCTCATTTTCGCCCACGCCGGAACCGTCCATGTCAGCGTCCCCGTCGAGCCGATCACCGCTGCGGGCCCGCACGGCTGAACCCATGCGCGCCACCCGCATCCTCCTCCCCGTAGCCGGCATCGCACTCGCCTGCGTGCTCGCCTTTCTCGTCCACCTGGACCTCAGTCCCAGCAACCAGGCCCCTGCCATAGGCGGCCCGTTCACCCTGACCGACGGCGCCGGCCAGCGCGTCACCGACGCCAGCTTCGCCGGCGACTGGCGCCTGGTCTATTTCGGCTACACCCATTGCCCGGACGCGTGCCCCACAACGCTGAGCAACCTCGCCGCCGCGCTCGACAAGTTGCCCCCGGCCGCCCGCGCCCACCTCCGCGTCCTGTTCATCACCGTCGATCCGGCCCGTGACACACCGAAGGTGGTCGGCGATTACGCCCACGCCTTCGGCCCCGAGTTCACCGGCCTTACCGGTACCCAGGCCGATCTGGCCCCCTTGGAAGCCAGCTTCCACGTCTACGCCAGGCGCCACGATCTGAAAGGCGGCGGCTACGCCATGGACCACAGCTCCATAATCTACGTCATGGCGCCGGACGGCCACTACGCCGGCCTGCTGGACGACACGATGTCGCCCACCGACCTCGCCGCCCATCTCCGCGAACTCGGTGCCTGACACGGGCGCCCTGAACCCGTTGCGCACCGTGTCTTATTCCAAACCCGCTTGAGATTGACGCCTAGGCAAGCAAGGAAGGCCTTCTTTTTTGAAAAAAAGAAGCAAAAAACTTTCACTTCCTGCGCAGGCTTAGATGCCCTGATTGATCCGGAGGCACCCGGTTGATGCAGATGCGAAGAAAAACAAAGGTTTTTCGGCCCTCTTTTTCAAAAAGGACTGCTTGTTTTCGCTGCGTTAACCTCAGTGTCAAATTTTAAAACGGACACTCGGAACTGCTTGGTATCAATCACACTTTAGCGGGGTCCAGGCGCAGAGCCCCTGGTCTTCGTTACGGCCTCATACCAAACAGCGCCTACCTCAAAACCCTACCGACTCCCGCCTGATCCACTCGTCCAGCGCCCCACTCTCCCGCAGCGCCCGCACCCTCTCCACAAGCGCCCGCCGTGCCGCCCGCGCGTCGCGCGAAAGCGCCAGCAAACTCCCCATTTGCCCTGGCTGCATAACCAGGGACGCGGCCACCCGAAGCAGCCCGATCCCGCCCGACGCGTTCAGCGCGCCCACGGCCGCCGGCGGCAGCGCACGCGTTGCCGGATCGCACACCGCGCGCAGCACCGCGTAGGGCACGTTCGCCTGCCGGGCCGTGTCGGCCACCGCACCGCTTTCCAGATCCACCGCCTCCGCCCGCGTGCCGCGCCAGCGTTCCGCCTTGCCCGCGATCGAGGCGACCACCGCCTCGCCGGCCAGCAACGCCTGCACCGTGATGCCGCCCAAAGCCGCCGACAGCGCCGGGTCCGCCGCGAGATGCCGGCCCTTGAACAGCACGGCGGCAGGAACGATGATGGCGCCAGCCGGTATCTCCGGCGAAAGCCCGCCAGCCAGGCCGAAACTGACCAGTGACGTGGCGCCCGCTGCCAAGGCACGCCGCGCCGCTGACGACGCGCCGCGCGCCGTGCCTCCACCGACGAACACCTTGCGGCTGATCGCATGGACGATACGGGCTTCGGCGGTGAGGCCCACGATAAAGGCTAGCATCGGCAACGACCAACGGACTTGCACCACCCCGCTGCATCCAGCGACCCGCGGCCGCTGCAAATGCGGGAAAGCGAAAGTTTTTTGCGTCTTCTCGCCAAAGAAGAAGGCCTTCCTTCTAAATCCCCCAATCGACCCTACGCTGGTTGCCACGCCGCAAGTTCCGGTAGCGCGACAGCGCCAGAAGCGGAAAGAACAACCGATACCCGTGATACTTGAGGTAGAACACGCGCGGAAAACCCACCGCCGTGTAAGGCGCCTCGTCCCATTCGCCGTCCGGCTTCTGCGTCGCCGACAGCCAGGCGATGCCGCGCGCGGTTGCCGGATCATCGGTCCGCCCGGCCCCCATCAGCGCCAGCACGCCCCAGGCGGTCTGTGACGGCGTACTCTCAGTAAAGCGGCCGCGCGGTGCGTGGGCGTAACTCTCCTCGTCCTCGCCCCAGCCGCCATCCTCGCGTTGCACGCTGACCAGCCACGCACAGGCGCGCCGCATGGCCGGGTCTTCCGGCGGAATGCCGGCGGCATTCAGCGCGTTCACCACGGACCAGGTGCCGTAGATGTAGTTGGTGCCCCAGCGCCCGAACCAGCTGCCGTCGGCCTCCTGTTCGCGCCGCAGATAAGCGATCGCGCGCGCCATCACCGGATGGGTGCTGTCCATGCCGATCTGCGCCAGGAATCCGACACACCGGCCGGTCACGTCCGCCGTCGGCGGGTCCAGCAGCGCGCCATGGTCGGCGAACGGGATGTGGTTCAGGTAGGAATGCGTGTTCTCCGGCTCGAAGGCGCCCCAGCCGCCATCGCTGCTCTGCATGCCGACGATCCAGTCACGCGCCCGGGCGATCGACCCGTCATGCGCCGGGTCGCCGTTGCGCGCCAGCAGCATGCCGACCAGCGCAGTGTCGTCCACGTCCGGATAATGGTCGTTGGCATACTGGAACGCCCACCCGCCTGGCGCCACGTCGGGCCGGCGCACCGCCCAATCGCCTTTCACGTCGAGTATCTGGCGCGACACCAGCCAGTCGCTCGCCGCCTCGACCGGCGCACGGCCGCCAGGCACCGAGTCGTCGCAGCCATAGGCAGCCTCGGCCATCGCCACGCCAGCCAGCCCGGTGTCCCAGATCGGCGAGACGCAGGGCTGCACGTAGGCGCGCTCGCCATCATCGACTATCAGGCGGCGCACCGACAGCCAGGCCAGCGCCGCATCCGGATGGTCCGGCGCGTAGCCGAGGGCCGCGAACATCATCACGCTGTTCGCCATCGCCGGGTAGATGGCGCCCAGCCCGTCCTCGCCGTTCAGCCGGTGCGTCACGAACGTCACCGCCTCACCGAGCGCGCGGGCACGCGCCTGCCTGGGAAACCACCGCTCGCCACGCTTGAGGCACAGATCCAGCGCCTTGAAGGCGTGGCCCCAGTAGCTGCGATACGGCCCGCGAATGTAGTCGCGTATCTGGTCGGGCGGCCGGGTGAACAGCTCCGCGATGTGCACGCCGCGCGGGTTGGCCGCACGCGGCCGCAGCGTCATCAGCACCAGCAGCGGCACGATCACCGTCCGCGACCAGTAGGACACCTTGGACAGGTGAAAGAAGAACCACTCCGGCAGCAGCATGATCTCCACCGGCATGGTGGGTATGGCGCGCCACGGCACCTCGCCGAACAAGGCGAGTTGTATGCGGGTGAACACGTTGCAGCGCTCGGCGCCGCCGGCCGCCAGTATCGCCGCCCGCGCCCGCGCCATGTGCGGCGCGTCCGGCGCATGGCCCAGGCATTTCAGGGCGAAATACGCCTTCACGCTGGCGGACAGGTCGAATTTGCCGCCGTGGAACAGCGGCCAGCCGCCATGCTCGCCCTGTATCTCCAGCAGGTACACCCCGATGCGGGCCTGCAGCGCAGGGTCGATCCGATCCAGATAGTGTTCCAGCAGGATGTATTCGGCCGGGATGGTGGCGTCGGCCTCCAGCTCGAAGCGCCAGTGCCCATCCGCGTTCTGCCGCCGGCCAAGCGCCCGAGCCGCCCGCTCGATGCAGGCTTGCAGGGTTGATGTCGGCTCCGTATCGGCGGGCGGGGTCAGGATCTGGCTTTGCATCACTCGTTCAAAATAATTACGCGCTGGTCTGTCTGGCTGCTACCTGCTGCGCCGCAGCGAAACCCGATCTGATTGCACCTTCGATGGTTGCGGGCAATCCGGTATCCGTCCAATCGCCCGCCAGCACCAGATTCGGCAAGTGTGTTGTGCTCTGGGGGCGACGCTTGTGTTGCGCCGGAGTTGCACTGAACGTCGCGCGCTTTTCCCTGATCAGCCGCCATTGTGGCATGGGCGCCACGATTCCGACGGCCTGGCAGACCTCCGGCCAGACTGCCCCGGCCAGCGTCTCGGCCGGCTGTTCCAGCAGCCGGTTCGCCGCGGAAATCGTCACCGAAGCCACGCCCGCCTTGGCGAAAACCCACTCCGCGCTGCCGCCCACCAGGCCCCAGAAACCGGCTTCCCCGGCCGGCACCTGCGTCTTGAAGTGCAGGTTGACGATCGCTTCATGCGCGTCCGGCACGCGCAAGGCGGGTAGCAGCCCTGCCGCTACCGCGGCCGGCGCCGCCAGCACGACGCTGTCGGTCGCGGCGACCGGAACCGCCCCGCCGGCCCCGGCCAGCCCGGTCACTACGCCGCTCTCAACCTGCAGCGCGGCGATCCGGC
Source organism: uncultured Acetobacteraceae bacterium (assembly GCA_964252625.1). Lineage (GTDB taxonomy): Bacteria > Pseudomonadota > Alphaproteobacteria > Acetobacterales > Acetobacteraceae > BOG-908. Next base: position 4,962 of record CAXUOA010000232.1, read on the forward strand.
GGCCCGTGTGCAGTGTCCCGCCACGCGCCTCCATCC
>CAXUOA010000233.1:0-4990 GCA_964252625.1 uncultured Acetobacteraceae bacterium
GAAGCGCGCGGTCAGGTCTGGCGACACGGCGACCACGATGCTGGCCTTGCCGTCCGCGGTGGAGACGAGCGCCACCACGCCGCCGTCGATCTGCTTGCCTATGGCGTCGGCCAGGCTCTTCAGCTCGCGTGCCGGCACGTCGCCCAGGTTGCGGGCGGCCAGGCGCACGCCGCCCACCTCCTCCATTTCGGAGGCGGTATCGCCGGTGGCCAGCTTCTTCTGCAGCTCGCTCACCTGGCGTTCCAGGCGGCGGCGGTCCTCCATCAGCGCGGCCACGCGGTCGGGCACTTCGGCGGGGCTGGCGCGCAGGGCGATGGCGGCGTCGGTGAGCCGGCGCTGTCCTTCGGCCACCAGCGCTTCGGCGGCGGCACCGGTCACCGCCTCGATGCGGCGCACGCCGGCGCTGACGCCAGCCTCGCTCACGATGCGGAACAGGCCGATGTCGCCGGTGCGGCGGACATGGGTGCCGCCGCACAGCTCGATCGACCACGCGGGTTTGGCCCCGACGACGCCGCCCGCGTCGCCGCTGCCCATGGCGACGACGCGCACCTCGTCGCCGTATTTCTCGCCGAACAGGGCCATCGCCCCTTCGGCCACGGCGGCTTCCGGCGTCATCAGGCGCGTGGTGACCTCGGTGTTCTCGCGTATGCGGACGTTCACCACAGCTTCGGCCGCGGCCAGTTCGTCCGGTGTTACGGGTTTCGTGTGGCTGACGTCGAAGCGCAGGCGGTCCGGCGCGTTCAGGCTGCCTTTCTGCTGCACGTGGGTGCCGAGCGCCCGGCGCAGTGCCTCGTGCAGCAGGTGGGTGGCGCTGTGGTGGGCGCGTATGGCGCCGCGCCGCGTGTGGTCCAGTTCGGCGACAACGGGCTGGCCCACGCGGGCTTCGCCCTGCTCGATGCGGCCGATATGGGCGAAGACGTCGCCCAGCTTCTTCTGCGTGTCAGTGATGGCGATGCGCAGGCCGCCAGCGCCGGTAATGGTGCCGGTGTCGCCCACCTGGCCACCGGATTCGGCGTAGAACGGCGTCTGGTTCAGCAGGATCACCAATTCGGTGCCCGGGCCGGCCTGCTGCACCGGCGCGCCGCCGGCGATGATGGCGCGGATTTCCGCCTCTGCCTGCTCGGTGCTGTAGCCGAGGAACTCCGTGGGCCCGACCGCTTCGCGCAGGTCGAAATAGTGCCGCTCGGTGGCGGTGTCGCCGGAGCCGGCCCAGGCGGCGCGGGCGCGCACGCGCTGTTCGGCCATCGCGGCCTCAAAGCCGGCCACATCGACGGCGCGGCCCTGCTCGCGCAGCGCGTCCTGCGTCAGGTCCAGCGGGAAGCCGTAGGTGTCGTAGAGGCGGAAGGCGACAGCGCCCGGAAGCGTCTCGGTTTCCCCCAGGCGCGCGGTCTCTTCGGCCAGCAGCGACAAGCCGCGCTCCAGCAGCAGCTTGAAGCGCGTCTCCTCCAGCTTCAGCGTCTCGCTGATCAGCGCTTCGGAGCGGCCGAGCTCCGGGTAGGCGACGCCCATCTGGCGCACCAAAGCGGGCACCAGGCGGTAGAACACCGGCTCGCGCGCGCCCATCATGTGCAAGTGGCGCATGGCGCGGCGCATTATGCGGCGTAGTACGTAGCCGCGGCCCTCGTTGGAGGGCGTCACGCCGTCGGCCATCAGGAAGGCCGAGCTGCGCAGGTGGTCCGCCACCACGCGGTGGCTGGCCTGGAACGGCCCGTCAGCCGGCACGCCGGTGGCCTCCGCACTGGCGTGTATCAGCGCCTGGAAGGTGTCGATCTCGTAGTTGTTGTGCTTGCCCTGCAGGATGGCGGCGAAGCGTTCCAGCCCCAGGCCGGTGTAGATCTCGGTGCTCGCCAAATCATTAAAAAAACCGGGCGGGCCCTCCTCGTACTGCATGAAGACCAGGTTCCAGATCTCGATGAACCGGTCGCCGTCCTCGTCGGCACTGCCCGGCGGGCCGCCGGCGATGTGGTCGCCATGGTCGTAGAATATCTCCGAGCACGGGCCGCAGGGGCCGGTGTCGCCCATGCGCCAAAAGTTGTCCGCGGTTGGGATGCGGATGATGCGGCTGTCGGGCAGGCCGGCGATGCGCCGCCACAGTGCGGCGGCGTCCTCGTCCTCGGAAAATACCGTCACCAGCAGCTTCTCGCGCGGCAGCGCGAAATCCCGCGTGATCAGGTTCCAGGCGAGCTCGATCGCGTCCGGCTTGAAATAGTCGCCGAAGCTGAAATTGCCGAGCATCTCGAAGAACGTGTGGTGGCGCGCGGTGTAGCCCACGTTGTCCAGGTCGTTGTGCTTGCCGCCGGCGCGCACGCATTTCTGCGCGCTGGCGGCGCGGGTGTAGGGCCGGCGCTCCTGGCCGGTGAACACACCCTTGAACTGCACCATGCCGGCGTTGGTGAACAGCAGCGTGGGGTCGTTGCGGGGGACCAGCGGGGAGCTTGCGACGCGCGTGTGGCCGTTTGCGGCGAAGTAGTCGAGGAAGGTGGCGCGTATGTCGTTGCTGCTGGGCATGCTTTGGGGATAGCGCAGGCAAAGAAAAGAAGGAAGGAAGCGGTTCTTTTTTGAAAAAAAGAACCAAAAAACTTTTGCTCCCCCGCCTGCCGCACGGCGCGGGCTGATTCTGCCAGCGTGCGCATTGGCAGAACTAGGGCGCGCCTCGGTGCAGGCGGAGGGACAAAAGTTTTTGCTTCTTTTTTTCAAAAAAGAAGGCCTTGCCTTGCCTTCACGCCGCCCGAGCCGCCACCCCCGGCTGCAGCGAGTGCGCGATAGCCGCCGCCACGTGCTGCACGGAGATGTCCCACGACGTGCCATGGAACCCCGGACTGAGGTCCGGCCAAGGCTGGCGCGCCCGGCCCAGCACGCAATCGTAGCGCAGCTTCATCAGGGCGGAGAGGTTACGGAAGCTCCAGTCCACGAAGGCGTCCATCAGCAGCTCCACCACCAGGCAGCCGGGGCGGCAGAAGCCGAGATTGGTCAGCGCCGAGCCGTGCGGGGCGACGATGGCTTCCGCCTGGCGGAACAGGCGTATCTGGTCGGCCAGGCTGAGCTGGTCCAGGCGGACGGGCACGAAGCCCAGGGGTGCGAGGGCCGCGATCACCTCGGCCTCGTTGCGCAGCGGCCGGACGAAGCTGCCGCGGTTGTCTATATAGAAGCGGCGCGGCAGGCGGACGGGCGCGGGCGGCACGTTGCCGGAAAGGCGGCGGAAGAAATCCGACACGCAAGGGTGGTAGGCGGCGTCTCCGCAGACGGAGAGCGGCAGCACGAGCGTTTCCACCCGCAGCGTCTCGTCCGGCGCCACCTCGTGCACGGCCAGGCTGGGCAGAAGATCGAAAAGGTCCAGCGCGTGCGTATGGATGGCGCTGCCGGCGGGCACGAGCAGGCCGGCCGCGGCGGCGAAGTGGGTGTCCGGCACCGCGGCGAGGCGGGCCAGGCCATCCAGCATGGCGTGGCGGTAATCGCCCTCGGCGCCGGCCAGCACGGAGATGTGGATGCCGGGCAGCCGGCGGACCGTGGCCGGCCTGATGGCGATGCCGCGGGCGAGCGCCCGGTAGGCGTGCCATTGCGGGGCGGTGTTGGCGAGGGATTCGGCCACCACCGTGTCCCCCACGGCCAGGATGCCGGCCGAGGAATGCACCGTCACGTCGTGCAGGACGAAGAGCGGCGGGGCGAAGCTGTCGTACTGCGTGGCGGCCCACATGCCCTGCAGCGGCAGCTCGCGCACTGGCCAGAGGGAGAAGAAGTGTCCGCCTGTCGGGAGCGGGGGCACCTGTATGCGGGCGGGGCCCAGCGAATGGACGTGCTGCACGGGATGCGCGCCTGAGGCATGCGCGGGTGCCGCGATGGTTGCGATGGACCGCTGGTGCAGAATGGTCTCAGCTGCCGGACCCATTAGACCTCCCGCCAAACGTTTACTTGTGCCGCGCCGTGCACCTTGTGCGCGAGTTTAACACCAAATTGCCCGCCGCTTTCAAGTCGTCCGGTTTCCGAAATAACAAGTGTGCCTGGCACGATCCAGCCGGCCTTGCGCAGGCCGTCGCGTGCTGGCGGAACCAGGTCTTGCGCGTAAGGGGGATCAAGGAACACCAGATCTTGTGGCTCGCCTGCCGGCGGCCGCGCAACGTCGGCTGCGATGATCCGGCAACGGTCTTCCGCCCGGCATCGTGCGACATTTTCCGCGATCACCATCGTGGCTTCGCGGTCACGCTCGATGAAAAAGACATGGCCGGCGCCGCGGGAGAGCGCCTCCAGGCCAAGCGCGCCCGTGCCGGCGAAGCCGTCCAGCACCGTGGCGCCCTCCATCAGGCCGCGGCCGCCCCAGGGGGCGTGCATCAGCATGTCGAAGATGGCCTGGCGCATGCGCTGTGCCGTGGGGCGGGTAGCCTGGCCGGGAGGCGCGGCCAGCACGCGGCCGCGCCAGGCGCCGGCTATTATGCGCAAAGGCAGAAAACTCCCAGCTCGTCAGGCGCTTGCATGTTCACTCAATGTTCTGTAGGAACCTACCATGAACGACTAGTTAACCCAACATTTACAAGCTAGGGTTGCGGCTGCGTTCACAGTTGTGACAGAGTGCCCAAACGCGCCGCAAGCGAAACGAGCGGCGAGGTTGCGCGCAATGGTTGAGGGAGCGGGCGTATGGCAGACAAGAACAAGGCCCTGGACGCAGCGATGTCGCAGATCGAGCGCGCGTTCGGCAAGGGCTCGATCATGCGCATGGGCGCCCGCACCCAGGACGAGCAGATCGAGGTGATCCCGTCCGGCTCGCTGGGGCTGGACATAGCCTTGGGCATAGGCGGGCTGCCGCGCGGGCGCATCGTGGAGGTGTATGGGCCGGAAAGCTCGGGCAAGACGACGCTGGCGCTGCATGCGATCGCCGAGGCGCAGAAGCGCGGCGGCACCTGCGCGTTCATCGACGCCGAGCATGCGCTGGACCCGATCTATGCGCGCAAGCTGGGGGTGGACGTCGACAACCTGCTGCTCAGCCAGCCGGACGGGG
>CAXUOA010000234.1:0-2503 GCA_964252625.1 uncultured Acetobacteraceae bacterium
GCCTCATCCTGCACCGTCAGGCCGTCGGGCCCTTCGGCCAGCAGCGGCAGCGCCTCGCGCAGGGTCATCTCGCCTCGCAGAACCGGCCATGAGCCGGGCGACGGCGCTGCGGCCGGGTCGGCCAGCGTGCGCACCCTGAGCACGGCGGAGACGTCGATGTGCTCGACGAAGCGCTTGACGTAGGCGGTCTTCGGCGCGGCCAGGATGCTCTCCGCCGTGCCGTCCTGGACGATGGCGCCGTCCATCATCAACGCGATGCGGCCGCCCAGCGCCACGGCTTCGTCGAGGTCGTGGCTGACAAAGACGATGGTCTTGCGCAGGCGGCGCTGCAGCGCCACCAGCTCGGCCTGCATGTCGTGGCGTATCAGCGGGTCGAGCGCGCTGAACGCCTCGTCCATCAGCAGGATGCTGGCGTCGGCCGCCAGCGCCCGGGCCAGGCCGGCGCGCTGCTTCATGCCGCCGGAGAGCTGGGCCGGGCGTTTGGCTTCCCAGCCCGCCAGGCCCACCAGGTCCAGCGCCTGCTCCGCCGCGCGGCGCCGCTCGGCGCGTGGAACACCCTGGACCTCAAGGCCGAACTCCACGTTTTCCAGCACCGTGCGGTTTGCCAGCAGGGCGAAATGCTGGAACACCATGCCAAAGGTCCGCCTGCGGAACTGGCGCAGCTCCGGCTCGCGCATTGCCATCACGTCCTGGCCGGCGACGCGTATGCTGCCGGAGGATGGCGTGACCAGGCGGTTGAGGCAGCGCAGCAGGGTGCTCTTGCCGCTGCCGGACAGGCCCATGACGACGAGCAGCTCGCCTTCGTCCACCCGCAGGCCCACGTCGTCCAGCGCCACGACGGTGCCGGTGCGTTCCATGATGGTGGCGCGGCTTTCGCCGGCGCGCAGCATGGCCTGCGCCTCGCGCTCGCGCAGGCCGAACACGCAACGTAGGCCCTCGGTCAGGATCATCGGTGCGGTGGTCAGTGGAGAGTTCCCCTAATGATCACGCGAGCGTAACACCAGCCTGACGCCGCGTGGAAAGCCGTTTTTGCAGTGCGGCGAACCCATGTCGCAATTCAGGTAGAAGATGCCGCGTTTTCGTTAGCGGCGGCATCGGCGATCGGGCAAACATGCTGCCTGCAACCGCAGGTGCAGATTTGTCCGACAGCGTTCTTCGCCTGCTGGCCGGCCGCCGGCCCGGCCACAGCCTGGATGCCGCGTTCTATACCGGCGAGGCGGTGTTCCAGGCCGACATGGACCTGATCTTCGGCCGCCACTGGATTTTCGTGGGCCAGGAGCCGGACGTGCCGGAGCCGGGCGATCTGATGGCGATACGCGTGGGCCAGGCGCCTATCGTGATCTTGCGCGACAGGTCCAATGCGGTGCGCGCCTTCCATAACGTCTGCCGCCACCGTGGTGCGCAGCTGGTGCCAGACGGACGCGGCCGCGCCGGCACCCTGGTGTGCCGCTACCACAGCTGGACGTACGGCCTGGATGGCGCGCTGCTGTTCGCCGACCACATGGGCGAGGATTTCGACGCGTCGTGCCGCGGCCTGCGCCCGGTGGCGCTGCGCTCGGTCGCCGGCCTGCTGTTTGTCTGCCTGGCCGCCGACCCGCCCGGCGATATCGACGCGATGGCGGCAGAGATGGAGCCGTACCTGCTGCCGCACGGGCTGCGTGACGCGAAAGTGGCGCGGCAGGTGGACCTGGTGGAGCATGGCAACTGGAAGCTCACCATGGAGAACAACCGCGAGTGCTACCACTGCGCGGCCAACCATCCCGAGCTGACCGTGCCGCTGTTCGCCCAGGGCTTCGGCTTCGCGCCCGCCTCGCTGGACGGCGACGGACTGGCCCAGGCGGCGCGCTATGACGGGCTTGTGGAGGAACTGCACGCACGCTGGGAGGCCGCGGGCCTGCCGTCACGCCGGGTCGAGAAGCTGACCGGGCGTGCCATGGGGTATCGCACCGAGCGGTTGCCGCTGGACCAGGCGGGCGAGAGCCACACGCGCGACACGCGCGCTGCCTGCCGGGTGCTGCTCGGCGGCCTGACGGACGCGCGGCTGGGCGGGTTGACCTTCTGGACCCAGCCGAACTCCTGGCACCATTTCATGGCCGACCACGCAGTGACGTTCTGCGTGCTGCCGCTCGATGCCGGGCGCACGCTGTTGCGCACCACCTGGCTCGTCCACAAGGATGCGGTCGAGGGCGTGGACTACGATCCGGCCAACCTGGTCGCGGTCTGGGAGGCGACCAACCGGCAGGATGCGGCGCTGGTCGAGATGACGCAGGCCGGGGTCGTCAGTCCGGCGTACGAGCCAGGCCCCTACTCGCCGTTCACCGAGGGGTTGGTGGAGGATTTCTGCCGGTGGTACGTCGAGCGCATGCACGCGGGATTGCAGGTCGGCGCGGCGGCAGCAGCGCCGGCAGCCTTTGCGCCGGCGAGAAATCCGGTGCCGGCGCCGGCACAGCAGGACAGCGTGGCGGCAAGCTTCACCGTCCGGTTCGCCCAGCAGGACCGCGAG
>CAXUOA010000234.1:2513-4975 GCA_964252625.1 uncultured Acetobacteraceae bacterium
GCAGCGGCACCACCGTGCTCGCCGCCGCCCGCAAGGCGGGGATGCGGCTGCCGTTCGCCTGCTGCAAGGGCGTTTGCGGCACCTGCAAGAGCCGCATCCTCTCCGGCAGCGTCGAGATGCGCCATGACGGCGGCATCCTGCAGAGCGAGATCGAGGACGGCATGGCCCTGCTGTGCTGCGCGCGGCCGACCAGCGACCTGACTATCGACCGGTAGCAACGCATGGATCTCGGCAAGCTGCACCGCCTGGCGTTCCTGACGCTGCCGAACTACTCGATGATCGCGTGCGCCAACGCGATCGAGGTGTTGCGCATGGCCAACCGGCTGAGCGGCCGCGACGCCTATGCCTGGGACGTGACGACGCCGGACGGCACGCCCGCCACGGCCAGCAACGGGCTGACGCTGGAGCCCACGGTGCCGCTCGCCACCATGACGCGGCCGCCGGATCTGCTGCTCGCCTGCGGCGGCGTGGACGTGCGCGCTTCGGTGGATGGCCGGGTCATCGCCGCCCTGCGCCGGCTGGCGCGCGAGAGCGTGCCGCTCGGCAGCCTGTGCACCGGCGCCTTCGCCCTTGCCGAAGCGGGCTTGCTGCCCGGCCGGCCCTGCGCGATCCACAGGGAGAACCAGAGCGCGATCGAAGAGGAGTTCCGCGAAATCGAGTTCACCGGCGAATTGTTCACCGTGGACCGCGACCGGGTGACCTGCACCGGCGGCATCGCGCCGATCAGCCTGATGCTGGCGATGGTGGAGGCGCGCCTGGGAGCGGCGCTGGCCGCCGACGTGGCCGCACAATTCCTGGTGGAGCGGGTACGCGCGGGGACCGAGCGGCAGCGCAGCGCCGGCGTGGCGGCGCCGGAGAAGCTGGAGGCCGCCGTGCGGATGATGCAGGATTCCGGCGCGTGGCCGCTGCAGGCCGCCGAGATCGCCCGCAGCGTCGGCCTGTCGGCACGGCAGCTGGAACGGCTGTGCCGGCGCCACCTCGGCCAGACCCCGGCCGCCTATGCGTCCGGGCTGCGGCTGGACCGGGCGCGCACGCTGCTGCGGGAGACGGCGATGCAGGTGACGGCCGTCGGCACAGCGTGCGGCTATGCGACACCGTCCCGATTCAGCGCGGCATATCGCGGGCGTTTTGGCATGGCACCAAATCAGGAGCGGCGGCGGGGGGACAGGTTCGATGCCTGACGTTAGCAAGGAAGCAAGGCCTTCTTTTTCGAGAAAAAGAAGCAAAAAGCTTTTGTCTGCGCTGTCGCGGTTTGTCGAAGCGCACGCCTCCCCGACGCGCAACCCACAGAGACAAAAGTTTTTTGGTTCTTTTTTTCAAAAAAGAACTGCTTTCTTCCTTCTCCTAACGCAAAGCGCACGATGAACCTCACCCGCGACCCCCTGCTGCAACCGTACAAGCTGCGGCATTTGACGCTGCGCAACCGGGTGATGAGCACGTCGCACGAGCCGTCCTACTCCGAGGACGGGATGCCGAAAGATCGCTACAGGCTCTACCATGTCGAAAAGGCGCGCGGCGGCATCGCGCTGACCATGACGGCCGGTTCCGCCGTGGTCTCGCCGGACAGCCCGCCGGTGTTCGGCAACCTGCTTGCCTACAAGGACGAGATCGTCGGCTGGCTGCGCCGCCTGGCCGACGAGTGCCACGCGCACGGATCTGCGGTGATGATCCAGCTGACCCATCTCGGCCGGCGCACCGCCTGGAACAAGGCGGATTGGCTGCCGGTGCTGGCGCCGTCGCGCGTGCGCGAGGCGGCGCATCGCGGCTTCCCGAAGGCGGCGGAGGACTGGGACATCGATCGCATCGTGGCCGATTATGCAGCCGCCGCGCAGCGCATGCAGGCGGCCGGGCTGGACGGGTTCGAGATCGACGCTTACGGCCACCTGCCGGACCAGTTCTGGTCGCCGGCCACCAACCACCGCTGCGACGAATACAACGGCAGCCTGGAAAACCGCATGCGCTTCTCCGTGCGCGTGCTGCAGGCGATGCGCGACGCGGTGGGGCCGGATTTCCTGATCGGCGTGCGCATGGTGGCCGACGAGGATTGGGATGTGGGCCTCAGCCGGGCCGACGGGGTGGAGATCGCGCGGCGCTTCGCCGGCGGCGGCGTGGTCGATTTCCTCAACATCATCCGCGGCCACATGGACACCGACAACGCGCTGTCGCAGGTGATTCCGATCCACGGCATGGGCACGGCGCAGCATCTCGATTTCGCCGGCGAAGTGCGCGCGGCCACCGGCTTCCCGACCTTCCACGCCGCGCGCATCAACGACGTGGCGACCGCCCGGCACGCCATCGCAGAGGGCAAGCTCGACATGGTCGGCATGACCCGCGCGCACATCGCCGAGCCGCACATCGTGGCCAAGGTGCTGGCCGGCCACGAGGACCGCATACGGCCCTGCGTGGGCGCCACGTACTGCCTGGACCGCATCTACGAGGGCAACGAGGCGCTGTGCGTGCAC
>CAXUOA010000235.1:0-4650 GCA_964252625.1 uncultured Acetobacteraceae bacterium
CCAGCTTCTGCAGGCCGAGCGTCATCTTCTCGACGCCGTCCTTGGTCTTCGGCTCAACCGAGATGTCGATCACCGGCACCGGGAACGCCATGCGCTCCAGGATCACCGGGTCGTCGTTGCTGGCCAGCGTGTCGCCCGTGCCGGTGTCCTTCAGGCCCACAAAGGCGGCGATGTCACCGGCGAACACTTCCTTGATCTCGGCGCGCTTGTCGGCATGCATTTGGAACATGCGGCCGATACGCTCGCGATGATCCTTCGTGGTGTTCTGCACCATGTCGCCCTGCTTCAGCGTGCCGGCATAAACGCGCACGAAGGTCAGCGTGCCGTATTTGTCGTTGATGATCTTGAACGCGAGGCCAGCGAACGGCGCCGTCGGGTTGGCCGGGATCACCCGGCGGTCGTCATCGATGCGCTCTTCCACGCCCTCGTCGGCGGCCACCTTGATGCCCGGCACGTCGATCGGCGAAGGCAGGTAGTCCAGCACGGCATCCAGCAGCGGCTGCACGCCCTTGTTCTTGAACGCGGTGCCGCACAGCACGGGGCGGAATTCGCCGGAAATCGCGCCCTTCTTGATGCACTTCTTCAGGGTGGCAACATCCACGTCACCCTTCTCGAAATACTCCTCCATCGCGACGGTATCGACGGAGACCGCGGTGTCCAGCAGAAGCTGGCGATACTCTTTCGCCTTCTCCATCAGCTCGGCCGGAATCTCCTCGTCGTGGAACTTGGCGCCAAGCTCGCCGCCTTCCCAGATGATCGCCTTCATCTCGACCAGGTCGACCACACCGATGAACGTGTCCTCGATGCCGATCGGCAGCTGCAGCGGCAACGCCACGATGTCCAGCTTCTCCTTCAGCGTATCGAACGCGCGGTAGAAATCCGCGCCGGTGCGGTCCAGCTTGTTAATGAAGATGACGCGCGGCACGTTGTAGCGGTCGGCCAGGCGCCAGTTGGTCTCGGATTGCGGCTGCACGCCGGCCACGCCCTCGATGATGAAGATCGCGCCGTCGAGCACGCGCAAGCTGCGGTTCACCTCGATGTTGAAATCGATGTGGCCCGGCGTATCGATGATGTTGATGCGGTGGTCCTTCCACTCGCACGTGACGGCAGCCGAGGTGATCGTGATGCCACGCTCGCGCTCCTGCTCCATGTAGTCGGTGGTGGTGTTGCCGTCATGCACCTCGCCGATGCGGTGCGACACGCCGGTATAGTACAAGATACGCTCGGTCGTCGTCGTCTTGCCCGCGTCGATGTGGGCAGTGATGCCGATGTTACGTAGCTTGGCTAGGTCGGTCGCGGACACAGGATGGCCTCCATGCCAATACGGACGGCGGCAGGACCCCTGTCCCGCCGTGTCCGTAATGGGCTGGCGTTAAGTATGCGGCTGCAGATGCGCGAAGGCGGCGGCTTTTGCAAGAAGGAAGCAAGCAAGCCCGGCTTTTTTGAAAACAGGCGGGAGCGTTGCGCGCTCTCCGGCTTCGCGATCAGCGGCGTTGCCGGGATGATCCCAGCAGGGTCGGGATGGCTTCCTTGACCTTGAAGAAGCCTTTCGTGCTCCTTGGCCACACGGCATCGTCCCAGGCACGTCTCAGCCTGGTGCAGTCCGGCAGCACGTCGGCCGAAGGCCCGACCGGCGCCCAGGCGCTTGCCAGGTTGCCGTCGGCTTCTCCTGTGGCGCAACCGAAATGCGCGCAGGCCCGGGCTACGGCATCCGCCATGGCCGCCTCGTCCGCCTGCCGCACCTGCGCGGACCGGCCGGCGATCCCGGCCGGCACGGGACAGACGCGCACCACACGCGCCCCACCCAGCACCAGCGTCTCGGGCGACAGGTCGTCGAGGTGCAGCAGCAGCGTCACCTCTCCCGCCGGTGCCGCGTCTGCGGGCGGCAGCATCACTGCGGGCGCGCCGTCGTCTTCGCTCAGCGGGTCCGGCGCCTCGTCCAGACCCGTGGGATTGTAACGCCCATCGGTGTAGCGGCGGATGTTCTCCGCGCGGGCCACGTAATGCTTGCCCCGCGTGTGCAGGCCGGCCACCCAGCGCCAGCCGAGCGTGTTGCTTGCCGGATCGAAATCCATCAGGTGACGCGCGAAGAAATCCGCCCCGAGCACCCAGGGCAGCCGGAGCGTGAACGTCCAGATGCTGGCAAACCACATGCGCACGTGGTTGTGCAGCCAGCCCTCCTCCACCAAAGCGCGCGCCCAGTCGTCGAAGCACGCGATGCCGGTATGGCCTGCCACGGCCTGGTCGTAGGCATGCCGCAAGCCCGGCTCGCCGGCCAGCCGCGCCTGTGCGGCTGCCAGCCCGCCTTGGTAGCCCGTCCAGAGCCAGGGCCTGGTCTCGAGATGGCCTTTGAAATAGCTGCGCCAGAACACTTCCTGGATGAACTTGTCGGAAGCGGGGCCATGCGCATCCCATGCTGCCGCCACCACCTCCTCCTCCAGCAGCAGGCGGCGCCGGAGGTAGGGCGAAAGCCGCGTCGTGGTGGGCAGCGCACCCCAGGCCGGTTCCGTGTTGCGATGCTCGGCATAGCGCCGTCCCAGCATCGGCAGCGCCGCGTCCAGGGCCGCCAGGCCGCCAGCGCGTGTCATGTTCAGGTCCATGCCCCGCCACATGGCCCCGCCGCGGCCATGCGCCACACACTTCGTCACTGCGGGTAACACGGGCCGGTGCTATGTGGGCGGCATGGACAACGCAGCCTTCGTCGCCATCAACCGCTTCGGTCTCGGCCGGCGCCAAGGCGAGCCTCTGCCCGGCGAGCCGCGCGCGTGGCTGCGCGCGCAGCTGGAGGGGCCGGACAGCACGCCCGATGACGGCCTGCCCGACACGGCTGGCGGCCTGGCCGTGGTGGACCAGCAATACGCGCTGCAGGGCGCCCGCAAGGCGGCGAAGCAAGCCGGCACGCCGCCGGCGGCGGACGCGATGAACCCCCATCCCGTCGGCGAACTGGCCCAGCGCGAGATACGCGCCTTGCTGGACCGCGCCTTGACCACCGATGCTCCCTACCGCGAGCGCCTCGTCTGGTTCTGGGCCAACCACTTCACCATCGCCGACAAGGCGCTCGTCGTCTCCGCCTGCAGCGGCGCCTACATACGCGAGGCCATACGCCCGCACGTCACCGGCCGCTTCTCCGACATGCTGCTCGCCGTGATGCGTCATCCGGCGATGCTGAACTACCTCAACCAGGCGCAATCCGCCGGACCGGACAGCATGGCGGGCCAGCGCCACCATCTCGGCCTGAACGAGAACCTGGCGCGCGAGTGCCTGGAGCTGCACACCGTGACCCCCGCCTCCGGCTACACCCAGGCGGACGTGACCAATTTCGCCCGCGTGCTCACCGGCTGGTCGATCGACGCCAAGCAGCCGCCGCTCGGCTTCCGGTTCCGCCCCAACATGCACGAGCCGGGCGAGATAGAGGTGATGGGCCGTATTTGGCCAGCGGGCGAGGATGGCGGGGTGGAGCTGCTGGCGTGGCTGGGCACGCACCCGGCCACGTACCGCCATCTCGCCGACAAGCTCTGCCGCCATTTCGTCGCCGACGAGCCGCCGCCGGCGCAGGTCGCCCGCATCGAGGCGGTACTGCGCGACACGAAAGGCGATCTGGGCGCTGCCGCCGCCGCCCTGATCGAGCTGCCCGGCGCCTGGGTGCCGCAGGCCAAGCTGCGCACGCCGCAGGAATACGTCATCGCCTGCCTGCGCGCGCTGGGCACCACGCCCGACCAGATGCCCGGCATCGGCGGTCTGGTGGGCGGGTTGGGACAGCCGTTCTTCCAGGCGCCGTTCCCCATCGGCTGGCCGGACCGTGCGGCCGATTGGGCCGGGCCGGAAGCCATGCTGCAGCGGGTGGATTTCAGCTACGGCATGGCGGGACGCTACGCCAATACGGACCCCGAACAGCTTGCCTCCGCCATGGCCGGCCCGCTGATGAGCACCACAACCCTGGCGCAGATAAAGGCAGCCGGCTCCCGCCGGGACGGGCTGACCCTGCTGCTGTCCTCACCCGAGTTCCAGAGGCGCTGACATGACCCTCCCCTTGTGCCCGGATTCGTTCCGCCTAACACGCCGCCAGGCCCTGTTGGGCCTTTCGGCCGCCTTTACCCTCGGCCGCACCTCCATGGCGCTTGCGGCGCCGGAGACCGACAAGCGCCTGGTGATCGTGTTGATGCGCGGCGCCATGGACGGCATGTCCACAGTGCAGCCCTACGGGGACGCAAACTTCGCCGGCATGCGTGGTCCGCTGGCCCTGCCCGCCCCCGGCCAGCCTGACGGCCTGTTGGATTTGGGCGGGATGTATGGCCTGCACCCTGCCTTGGCCCAGCTGCACCAGATGTATGCCGGCGGTGAGGCGCTGTTCGTGCATGCCTGCGCCGGCCATTACCGCAGCCGCAGCCACTTCGAGGCGCAGGACTGCATGGAGAGCGGCGCCGACCAGCGGCTGAACAGCGGCTGGCTGAACCGCGCCGTGGCGCTCATGCCAAATCCCGGCCGCGAGCTTGCCCTGTCCGTGGGGTTGTCCGCGCCGCTGCTCCTGCGCGGCCCTGCCACGGTGGAAGCCTGGGCGCCGGACCACTTCGCCCAGCCTACGGCGGACCTCTACCAGCGCCTGCTCACCATCAGCGCGCGTGACCCGGTCGTGGGGGGGGGCCCGGGCGC
>CAXUOA010000235.1:4660-4971 GCA_964252625.1 uncultured Acetobacteraceae bacterium
CCGGTCGTGGGTCCGGCCATGGCCGAAGGCCTCAAGCAGCGCGGTTTCGCCGCCAGCGCGCTGCAGGGCCAGGCCGCCGACCCGAAGCACGACCGCAGCTTCGAGGTTATGGCCAGCGCGGCCGGCCGCCTGCTCGCCCAGCCGGCCGGCCCGCGCATCGCCGTGCTGGAGATTGGCGGCTGGGACACGCATTCCGGCCAGGACAAGCGGATCGCCACCGCGCTGGGCGAGCTGGATGCCGGGCTGGCCGGGCTGAAGGCGGGGCTGGGCGACGCCTGGAGCAAGACGGTCGTGCTTGCGGTGACCGAGTT
>CAXUOA010000236.1:0-4968 GCA_964252625.1 uncultured Acetobacteraceae bacterium
GGAAAGCCATCCTCGCCGCCGCTGCCGTCGAACGGCGCCACCACCAGCGCCAGCGCCACCGCGGCGCGCGACAGGACCGTGGCGCAACGCGTGGCCACGCAGGCCGGGCTGGCGCTGGTGGTGGCGCCGTTCGACGGCAGCGGCGGCGAGGATGGCTTTCCGCTGCGCAAGTTCACCCAGCTGCTGGCCAGCCGGTGCGACCTGGTGATGGGCTTCCCGATCGACACCAGCGGCGGCGAGGCACCGCCCGGGCTGCTGGCCACGAAGCCCTACGCCCAGACCGGCTTCGTGCTCGTGGACGCGCCGGGTACTTCGGCGCACAGCCTGGCCGAACTGCCGCCGGGCACCGAAGTGGCCATCACCGGCCAGACGGCGCCGGCGCTGTATTTCGCCGACAACGGCAACGTGCTGCCGGACGTCCACGCCACGGATGCGGACACGATGCAGAGCATCGCCCGCGGCCAGGTGAAGGCGGCAATGATCTGGCAGCCGACCGTGGAGCAGTACGAGAGCACGCCGGGTGCGGTGAAGCTCACGACCTATAAGCTGAGCGAGCCGCATGCGCGCTACGACGTGGTGGCGCTGTACCTGCCCGCGGCGGCGCCCGCGGCGAAGCTGTTCAACGCGACGAAGATCGCGATGACGGACCGGCCCTCGCCCGGCGGGGCGGCGCCGGCGCTCTACACCAAGGCGCAGGCGGCGATCGGGTTTGCCAAGTTCATCGGCAACTGCGCGATGTGCCACGGCGCGCATCTGGAAGGCCGCGCCGGCCCGTCGTTGAAAGGCCCGAACTGGGCAAATGCGAAGGCGGACTACACGGTGGGCGAGGTGTTCACCGTGGTGTCCCAGCAGATGCCGGCGACCGATCCGGGCAGCCTGGAGAAGGCCGATTACGTGAACATCATGGCCTACCTGCTGCAGCAGAACGGCTATCCGGCGGGAGACGCGATGCTGGATTTCGACCGGGCGGCCAGTTCGGCGGTGAAGCTGCGCTGGCAGGGCGGATAAGAAAGGAAGCCGCTCTTTTTAAAAAACTTTTGTCTCCGTTCGGTAGGCGACTTGGAGACGCGTGCGTCAAAGGTCCCGCGACAGCGGAGTCAAAAGTTTTTTGGTTCTTTTTTTCAAAAAAGAACTGCTTCCTTAGCTTCCGTGCGGCAGCAAACAGGAGAAACGACATGGTAAGCAAGATACTCCAGGACGTAGCCCAGCACATCGCGATCCGGCCGCAATACGACAACTTCATCGGCGGCAAGTGGGTGGCACCGGTGCAGGGCCGCTACTTCGACAACATCTCGCCCATCAACGGCCAGATCGTCTGCACGGTCGCCCGTTCCGGCAAGGAGGACATCGAACTGGCGCTGGACGCGGCGCATGCCGCGCGTGAGTCCTGGGGCCGCACTTCGGTCGCTGAGCGGTCGCGCGTCCTGCTGCGCATCGCCGACAAGATGGAGGAGAAGCTCGATCTGCTGGCGATGATCGAGACGATCGACAACGGCAAGCCGATACGGGAGACCACGGCGGCCGACCTGCCGCTGGGCATCGACCATTTCCGTTATTTCGCCGGCTGCATACGCGCCCAGGAAGGCGGCATCAGCGAGATCGACCACGACACGGTGGCGTATCATTTCCATGAGCCGCTGGGCGTTGTGGGCCAGATCATTCCGTGGAATTTCCCGCTGCTGATGGCGATCTGGAAGCTCGCCCCGGCGCTGGCCGCCGGCAACTGCGTGGTGCTGAAGCCGGCCGAGCAGACGCCGATGGCGATCATGGTGCTGATGGACATATTGGCCGACATCATCCCGCCAGGCGTGGTCAACGTGGTCAACGGGTTCGGCGTGGAGGCCGGCAAGCCGCTGGCGCAGAACAAGCGCATCGCCAAGATCGCGTTCACCGGCGAGACGACGACCGGCCGGCTGATCATGCAGTATGCGTCGGAGAACATCATTCCCGTCACGCTGGAGCTCGGCGGCAAGTCGCCCAACATCTTCTTCGCCGACGTCATGGCCGAGGACGACGACTTCCTCGACAAGGCGCTCGAGGGCTTCTCGATGTTCGCGCTGAACCAGGGCGAGGTCTGCACCTGCCCGAGCCGCGCGCTGGTGCATGAGAGCATCTACGACCGTTTCATGGACGCCGCGATCAAACGGGTCGAGACGATCAAGATGGGCAACCCGCTCGACATGAGCACGATGATCGGCGCCCAGGCTTCGAACGACCAGCTCGAGAAGATACTGTCCTACCTGGACATTGGCAGGCAGGAGGGCGCCAAGCTGCTGACCGGCGGGTCGCGCGCCGAGCTGGGCGGTGACCTGGAAGGCGGCTTCTACGTCAAGCCGACGGTCTTCGAGGGCCACAACAGGATGCGCATCTTCCAGGAGGAGATCTTCGGGCCGGTGCTGTCCGTGACGTCGTTCAAGGACGACGAGGATGCGATGCGCCTGGCCAACGACAGCCTGTATGGGCTGGGCGCCGGGGTGTGGACGCGTGATGCGACGCGCGCCTACCGGTTCGGACGCGGCATCCAGGCCGGCCGCGTATGGACGAACTGCTACCACCTCTACCCGGCGCACGCGGCGTTCGGCGGCTACAAGCAGTCCGGCATAGGGCGGGAGAACCACCGTGTCATGCTGGACCACTACCAGCAGACGAAGAACATGCTCGTCAGCTACTCGCCCAAGCCGATGGGCTTCTTCTGACAGGCAGGCAGGCCGTGGCGCGTGCGCGCTTTGCCGCGGCTGCCCGTGTTGTTCGTAGCAGAATTGCGACACCGGCCTGCGTGTCCACAGGAAATTCGTTGCAACCCATCCGCATTGCGTAAAATCTGGCACCAGGACGGATGGCCGGGCAAACCGGCCACCGGAACAAGAGGGCGCATCAAACAAGCGCCACGTATCCCTCGCGGGAAACAATGAAGCGCACATTTGGATTGCCGGCGTCCGCCTCACGCGTTGTATGCGCGGCGATGCCCGCCCAGGCCGACGACTACACCGACCTGCTCGAGATATTGCGTGCGCACGGCAGCCTTTCGCAGACCGGGTACATCACGCTGCTGCACAAGCACCAGCATGGGCCCAAGACAGTGGCGCGCGGCCGCCACGGCGCCACCACCACCGAAGCCCAGCCGGACCAGGAGGCCGTAACCCGCGCCAACAACGCGGCCCTTGCCGCCGTGTCTGCTGGCGCGATACTCTTCTGCCGATACCAGAGGTCTTGCGACTGACCGGTAAAAGCAAGCAGTTCCTTTTGAAAAGGACGGTGGATTCAAGTTTTGGAGCGAACACACTCGATCTACCAAGTGTCAGTGTCATCGAGGGTTGGCATACCATCACGTAACAATCTGACGCAAAACGGCCACTATCGTGCCGGAACCGGCACGGCTTTGTTGCGTTTAACCGATACTGCCGCAATGGGCGAACCCCGGCGGCCTGTCCACGATACGCAAAGGGTCATGTTCCATGAAGTTCACAACGGGTTTTGCAGCGCTTGCGCTCGCCTTTGCCGCCGGCGCCGCCCAGGCGCAGACCGCCTCGGAGACCACGACCACACAGCAATCCACCATGGCGCCCGCCCCGATGGCGCCGGCTCCCGGCACGCTCAGCACGTCGAAAGAGTACCGCGCGACGGACGGCTACGGTAACCAGGTCGACAAGAAGTCGTCCAGCTACCAGAACGGCAACGGCTCGGCGTTCGAAAGCTCGTCCACGACCACCAACGTGGCCGTCCCGCCGCCGGCGACCACGACCACGTCCACGTCGTCGTCCAGCAGCACCACCACCCCGCCGAACTGAGGGCCAGCGATCATGTGTAACACCCTGCGCACAATGCTGGTGGCGTTTCTGCTCGGCGCCACCACGCTGCTGGCCGCCTGCGGTAACGACGCACCGCCCGTGACGGTCACCACGGAACACACCTCGACCACCACCACGGCGCCCGCGGTACCGCCGCCGATGGCTACGACGACGACGCATTCTTCGTCGTCGACACCTTGACGTAGGGAAAGCCTTCTTTTCCAAGAAACGTCTGCTTTTACGGCTGCACAACATTCCTCACCAGTTCGGCAGAACCCATTCTCGCAGACCAGGCGAAACCACCGTGCAGACGCAGGAGCAAAAGTCTTTCGCTTCTGTTTTTTGAAAAGAGGGTCTTAACCGATTTCGAGTAAACCGACCCGTGAAGGTAAGCAGTCGCTTCAAGGAAGGGTTCTTGCCGCAGCCGACTAAATCTCTCCTGAACGGCCCGCTTGAACTGACGGCGACAGCTTCTTGCTTCTTTTTCTCGAAAAGGAAGGCCTTGCTTCCCTAAACCACGCACAACCTCACCGCGGGTTGGTAACCGCCGCCAGCCGCCGTCACCCAACCGGACGATCACCCAATGAAAACCCTGCTAGCCGCCGTTCTGCTCGCGCTCTCGGCCGGCGCCGCCAGTGCGCAGACCGCGTCCGAGACCACCACCACGCGAACGACCACGCCCGCGCCGATGGCCCCCGCATCGGGCACGCTCGCCACCTCGCGGGAAACCCACGCCGTGGACGCCTATGGCAACCGGGTCGATTCACAGGCCACCAGCTTCAGCAACGGCGCCGGCGTGACGCACGACAGCACGGTGACCACCACCAATGTGCCGCCGCCGCCGCCGCCGCCGGTCACCACCACGACCACCTCCAGCAGCACGACCACCACCACCGGCGTGCCGAACTGAGCGCGCGCGTGACGGGCCGCGTCCGCCGCACCATGCGGGCGGCGCTCCTTGCCGGTGTCGCCATGCTCTCCGGCTGCGGCGGCAACCAGCCGCCGGTGACCACAACCGGGCAGACGATGACCCCGCCCGGACTGGACGTGCCGCCCGGCGTATCCATGGCACCCACAACGCGGTCCACTTCCGGGGCGCCGCAACAGGGGCAAGGCCCGGGGCTCCCCTAGGTGTCGCTACCAAGGACGTTGTCCCTAATGAGTCTTGAGACCGGTGGTT
>CAXUOA010000237.1:0-4956 GCA_964252625.1 uncultured Acetobacteraceae bacterium
CGGCGCGGGCGAGGCGCTGACGGCCACCGACCGGTCCCGCCTGGCGGCCGACCTGCCCACCTTGCTGCGTGCCTATGTGGAGGGCGTGCGGCGTGGCGTCGCGCGTGTCAGCTACCAGCCGAAGCAGCTCAGTTTCTGGACGGTGCAGGATGCGCTGCGCCGGCTGTCGGTGACACTCGGCGCCATGCCCGCGTGGACCACGCTGGAGGTGTTCCTGCCGGCCGAACTGTCCGGCCAGCAGCGGCGCGCGGCGATCGCCAGCACGCTGCTCGCCTCGCTGGAACTGGCGCGCAGCGGCGGGTTGCGGCTGCGCCAGGACGCGCCGTTCGCGCCGATCCTGCTGGCGGGGCCCGCCGCTTCGGGTGCCGCGTCCTGAGCGCGCCGTCCGAGGATCATCTGCGGCTGGCCGAGGCGCTGGTGTTCGCCAGCCCCGACCCGGTTCCGGCGCGTGCCCTGGCGGCGCTGCTGCCGGAGGACGTGGACGCGGACGCCACGCTGCGCGTCGTGCAGGCGCGCTATGCCGGGCGCGGGGTGGAGCTGGCGGAGATCGGGCTGGGCTGGCAGTTCCGCACGGCGCCGGACCTGGCCGGGCGGCTCACGCGCACGATCTCGCGCCCACGCCGGCTGCCGCGCGTGGCGATGGAGACGCTGGCGATCATCGCCTGGCACCAGCCGGTGACGCGGGCGCAGATCGAGGAGATACGCGGCGCCGCGCTGAGCCAGGCTACCCTGGACGCGCTGCTGGAAGCGGCCCTGGTGCGGCCGGTGGGGCACAGGGAGGTGCCCGGGCGGCCGACCTTGTGGGCCACGACGCCCGGTTTCCTGGCGCAGTTCGGGTTGCGCGACCTGGCCGAGCTGCCGAAGCGCGGGGAACTGGTGCTGGAGACGGTGGTGGTTCCGGTCGAGGCAGGACACGGCCAAAGCGTCGAATGACCGAGGTCGGGCAGGTGCCGCGCCGGAGCGCAATCGCCGTCAGATTGCCGCCAGGGCGAGTTTTGGACACGGACACCGAGGACGATCGTCCTGGGCGAGTCCAGGGGTTTTGCTTTTTGCAGCCATGCCTGAAAACAGGCGACTCCAGCCCCACTTCCAAGATGAGCCGATACGCCTGCTCTATCGTCCACCCCCAACGGCACGCTAAGACACACATATGTTCGACTTTGCCTGGTCCGAGATTGCCCTGATCGGTGTGGTGGCGCTGATTGCCATCGGACCGAAAGACATGCCGGTGGCCATGAAGGCGGTCAGCGACACCATCAAGAAGCTGCGGCGCATGGCCGGAGAGTTCCAGGGCCACGTGGACGAGATGATACGCGAGGCCGATCTGGGCGACGTGAAATCCTCCTTCGACGAGCTGCGCAGCCTGAACCCGAAAGCCATGGTGCAGCGCGCGATCGACCCGGACAACGCCATGCGCTCCGCTTTCGCCGACCCGTTCCGTGACCACCCGGTGCGCCCGGTGATGACGCCGCGCGACCAGGCGCATGCCGTGAAGCCGCATCCGGAGACGCCCAGCGTGGCGCCCGATCCGACGGCGCCGGCCTTCACCCCGCCCGCGGCCGCCGCACCCGAGGCGGCCCCGGCCTTCATCCCGCCCGCGGCGGTAGCGCCAGACCACGCCGGCCAGGGCTGACGCATGCCCGATGCCGTGCAGGCCCCGGACGACCCGATACACGACAAGCCGATGCCCCTGCTGGAGCATCTGGTGGAGCTGCGCCGGCGGCTGCTGTGGTCGGCCGTGGCCTTCGTTCTGGCGTTCTTCGTCTGCTACCACTTCTCCGGCGCCATTTACCTGTTCTTGGCACAGCCGCTGGCGCACATCATGCGCGCCAAGGGCGAGCAGCCGCATCTGATCTACACGGCGCTTTACGAGGCGTTCTTCACCTATCTCAAGGTCGGCTTCTTCGGCGCCACGTTCATCGCCTTTCCGGTGATCGCCAGCCAGATCTGGCTGTTCGTGGCACCCGGCCTGTACCGCAGCGAGCGCCGTGCCTTCGCGCCTTTCCTGATCGCCACCCCGGTACTGTTCATCGCCGGCGCGGCGCTGGCGTACTACTTCGTGTTCCCGTTCGCGTGGAGGTTCTTCCTCAGCTTCGAGACGCCGGGCGGCAAGGACGTGCTGCAGATCGAGCTGCAGGCGAAGGTCAGCGAATATCTCTCGCTGGTGATGAAGCTGATCATGGCGTTCGGCATCGCGTTCCAGCTGCCGGTGCTGCTGACATTGTGCGCCAAGGTGGGACTGGTGAGTTCGCGCGGCTTACGGAAATACCGGCGCTACGCGTATGTCGGGTGCTTCATCGTGGCGGCTGTGCTGACGCCGCCGGACATCATCACGCAGACCGGGCTGGCGGTGCCGTTGATCGCGCTGTACGAGATTTCGATTTTTTCTGCGCGGCTCGTTGAGGCGAAGCCGGTCGAAGTGTAAGGCAAGCCGGCCTTTTTCGGAAAAGCGCCAAAAAACTATCGCTCATTTGCGCCAGCAGGCGTTTCAGGAATACTGAAGCTGTGGCAACTGCGATGGAGCAAAAGTGTACAAGTAAGCCCCGTTCTTCATTCGAAGTTTGCTTCAAATATGCACGACATAAAATCTATACGAGCTGACCCAGCAGGCTTCGACGCAGCTATGGCTCGCAGAGGGTTTAAGACGACCGACCTGCATGCCTTTTCAGGGTATATAGAATCTACAGACTTCAAACGCCGCGCGGCTATCGCTGATTGCGAGGTCGCGCAAGCACGTCGTAACATTCTAGCCAAACTTATTGGACAAGGCAGACGTGCTAGAGCTGACATGTCCAGTCTGGAAGCAGAGGCGACTTCTCTGAGAAACAGGTTGGAGGGCTTGACTGAGACAGCGAGTGAGCTTGAGCAAAAGCTTCGAGGTTTGTTGTCACAACTCCCCAATTTGCTCGATATCGACGTGCCGGATGGTTTGAGTGAGGGAGACAATGTTGAGCTGAAACGCTGGGGCACGCCGCCGGCGTTCGACTTTCCTCCGCTGCAGCATTTCGAGTTGGGCGAGGCGCTGGGGCTGATGGATTTCGAGCGCGCGGCGAAGATTTCCGGCAGCCGGTTCACCATCCTGCACGGTGCGCTGGCGCGGCTGGAACGTGCGCTCGGGCAGTTCATGCTGGACCTGCATACGACGCAGCACGGCTACACGGAAGTCAGCGTGCCGGCGCTGGTGGGCGAGGCGGCGTTCTTCGGCACCAACCAGTTGCCGAAATTCGCCGAGGACTCCTTTCGCACCACGGACGGGCGCTGGCTGATACCCACGGCGGAGGTGCCGATCACCAACATGGTGGCGGGCGACATCCTGCCCGAATCGGCGCTGCCGATACGGCGCACCGCGTTGACCGAGTGTTTCCGCAGCGAGGCGGGCTCGGCGGGGCGCGACACGCGCGGCATGTTGCGCCAGCACCAGTTCCGCAAGGTGGAGCTGGTCAGCATCGCCCACCCCGACCACAGCGAGGCCGAGCACGAGCGCATGACGCGCTGCGCGGAGGCGGTGCTGGAGGCGCTGGAGATACCGTATCGCCGCATGCTGCTGTGCGCCGGCGACACCGGGTTCGGGGCGGCGCGCACGCATGACCTGGAAGTGTGGCTGCCGGGGCAGGGGATGTGGCGCGAGATCAGCTCGTGCTCCAACACGCGGGCGTTCCAGGCGCGGCGCATGGCGGCACGCTTCCGGGCGGCGGACGGCAAGACCGTGGCGCATGTGCACACGTTGAACGGCTCCGGCGTGGCGGTAGGGCGCGCGCTGATTGCGGTGTTGGAGAACTACCAGCAGGCCGATGGCAGCGTGCGGGTGCCCGGGGTGCTGCGCCCGGCGATGGGCGGGCTGACGGCGATACGCCGCGACTTGTGATTACCGCGACCGGTCCGGAGCCGTTATGTTACTCTTAACGGTTTGTTTAGGAGGACGGGATGGCGCTTGGGACCTGCGAGCGATGCAGCACCAGGCTACGGCTCGGGTCGCGTACCTGCACGCGATGCGGGACGAAGAAGAAGCGGGCGAAGTACCTGTTCATCGCGGTGATCTTCGTAGAATGCGCGGTGATCGGCCAGCATCTGGCGCTGCCGAAGGGCGGCATGGTGCAGGTTGCCTCGGCGCACGAAGTGCCTGCACCCCTCTTGAACAGCGGCGGCGTGGCCCCGGCGGGCTGGCTGTACTACCAGACCGTGGACGAGATGATCGACGACACCACGCGGCATGCCCGGGTACTGAGCCGCAGCGATCCGGCAGCCGGTTCGGCGGGCGATCATGGCAGCGTGGGCGTGCTGGAGCTGCGGGCAAGCCCGGCCTATGGCCGCAGCGTGGTGATCACGTTGAGCCGCCATGCGGCGGATGCGGTGGCGGAGACTTGCGAGCTGCGCGCCAGGTTCGATGCCGGCGAGGAGGCTGTGTTCCAGGCGTCCGGTTCGGCCGATCCGTTGCACGCGACGCTGGTCATTGCCGACACGGGCGGGTTCGTCAGCCGGCTGGCGAGCGCGCGCACGCTGGCGTTGGAGGCCAAGCTGTCGCCCAAGGCGGAGCGGGTGGCGATGTTCGACGTGAGCGGGCTGAAGTGGCGATAAGCTGCCCGCCAGGGACAAGTCCTGACAGATGGGGGTCTGGGGCATCGAGGCCCCAGCGGGGTTTGGGGCAGAGCCCCGACCTTACCTAGAGATTCAAACGCAGGCCCTTGCTCGCCGTCAAGCCGCCTTGCCCCCAACACGCGCGATGATCCCCGTCGTCGACTGCCCTGCCACCAGCTCCGCCAGCACCACGCGCCCGCCATTGGCCACCACCAAATCCGCGCCCACCACCTGGGCCACCGTGTAATCCGCACCCTTCACCAGCACGTCCGGCAGCAGGCGGGTGATCACCTCCAGCGGCGTGTCCTCGGCGAAGCCCACCACGCAATCGACGAAGCGGATCGCCGCCATCACCTGGGCGCGCTGGGCCAGGCTGTTGAC
>CAXUOA010000238.1:0-4907 GCA_964252625.1 uncultured Acetobacteraceae bacterium
GGTTCTGCAAGCCGCGTAATGGCAGAACCGGCGCGCCGCCTCCGTGCAGGCGGGGAGATAAAAGTTTTTTGGTTCTTTTTTTCAAAAAAGAACTGCTTTCTTACTTTTTTCGGAGTAGATGCATGCGGGCTTTTGTTATTGTTTTCGGGCTCTTCTGCACTACCCTGCACGCGCAGACCCTGAAGAGCGAGACGCCAGCGCACTTCACTCCGGTGACGAAGAGCTTCGACTACGAGCGGCGCGACGCGATGATACCGATGCGCGACGGCGTGCATCTGCACAGGGTGAGCCGGGGGCCGCGCGGGGCGCACCGCGCGCCGATGCTGCTGACGCGCACGCCGTATAACGCGACGGAGCTGACGAATTACGGCAACAGCGGACATTTGGTGGTGAGCCTGGACGGGTATGACAACGCGGACGACGTGATCGGCGATTCCGGCTACATACGCGTGGTGCAGGACGTTCGCGGCAAGTACAAGTCCGAGGGCGATTACGTGATGAACCGGCCGCTGGTCGGACCTTTGAACGACACGAAGGTGGACCACGCGACGGACACCTACGACACGATCGAATGGCTGGTGCACAACGTGCCGGAGAGCAACGGGCGTGTCGGAACGATCGGCATTTCGTATGACGGCTTCACCACGCTGATGAGTCTCGTGCATCCGCATCCGGCGCTGAAAGTTGCGGTGCCGATGAACCCCATGGTGGATGGCTGGATCGGCGACGACTGGTTCCACCGTGGCGCGTTCCGCATGCTGGGCAGCCTGAACTACGTGTACGAGCAGGAGGCGACGCGCGCCAACGACGAGAAATGGTGGACCGACCATTACGACGATTACGACGCGGCGCTGGAAGCGGGGTCGGCCGGCGCGCTGGCGCACAGCCACGGCGAGGAGGCGATCGGGTTCTACCAGAAGCTGACGCAGCACACGGCGTATGACGATTTCTGGAAAGACCAAGCGGTGGACAAGATACTCGGCGGCCAGGGTATCACGGTGCCGACGCTGCTGGTGCACAGCCTGTGGGACCAGGAGGATATCTACGGTGCGCTGGCGGTGTATGCCGCGCTGCATGCCAGGCCGGACTCGGCCGGCAAGTTGTTCCTGGCGATGGGGCCGTGGCACCACGGACAGGAGATCGATGCGGATCAGAGGCTGGGCGAGATCGGGTTCGGCGGCGACACCGGGTTGTATTTTCGCCAGCACATCCTGCGCCCGTTCCTGGACCACTATCTGAAGGATGACGCCCCGCCGATGGATCTGGCACCGGTGAGCGCGTTCGAGAGTGGCACGAACCGCTGGCTGCGACTGCAAAGCTGGCCGCAGGGCTGCGAGGGTTCGTGTCCTGTGACGCCCGTGGCAATGCATCTGCTGCCTGGTGCGAAGCTTTCGCCGGACATGCAGGATGGGTCGGGATTTTCCGCGTATGTTTCCGATCCTGCAAAGCCGGTGCCGTTCATCCAGCGCCCGATCCATCTGCTGGCGGACGGGGAGGGCGACAGTTGGCGCAACTGGCTGGCGAGCGACCAGCGCGAGGCGAGCACGCGGCCCGACGTGCTGACCTTCACCACCGACCGGCTGAACGCGCCGGTAAAGATCGCCGGCGCGCCGCTGGCCCGCCTGGTTGCCAGCACGACGGGCACGGATGCCGATTTCGTGGTGAAGGTGATCGACGTGTACCCGGACGAGGTGGCGCAGACGCCGCGCCTGGGCGGCTACCAGTTGATGGTGTCGGCCGACATCTTGCGTGGCCGTTACCGGCACGCCTACGACAAGCCGGAGGCAATACCAGCCGGCGAAAAGCAGCATTACGATTTCGCGCTGCCGAACGCCGACCACGTGTTTCTGCCCGGGCACCGTATCATGGTGCAGGTGCAATCCACCTGGTTTCCGTTGTATGACCGCAACCCGCAGACATACGTGGACAACATCTTCTTCGCCAGACCTGGCGACTACAAGGCGGCGGGCATCAAGGTGTTTGCCGACAGCGTGGTGGCGTTGCCGGTGGTGAAGCAGTGAACAAGGCACGCCGGCTGGCCTGTGAGCCGCCGGCAGGGAGCAAAAGTTTTCTGCGTCTTTTTTCCAAAAAAGAAGGCCTTGCCTAGCATGAGCCACTCCGATCTTCTGGCCGCCATAAGCAACGGCCGGACCGAGGCCGCCTCGGACCTGCTCGCCGCCAGTCCCACGCTCTGCGTTTTCGACGACCACCCGAGCGCGCTCATGCTGGCGCTGTATCATCGACAGCCGGATACCGCGGCGCTGATAGCGGCGCGACGGCAGTTCCTGACCATCTTCGAGGCCGCCGCGCTGGGCAGCGTGCCGGCGTTGCGGCACACGTTGCAGGCGTTGCCGGTGGCAGCGCGTGCGTTCTCCGATGACGGTTTCACCGCGCTGCAATTCGCGTGTTTCTTCGGCCGCTCTGATGCGGTAAGTGTGCTGCTTAAGTCAGGGGCGGACTGCAACGCGCAGGCCACGAACGGATCGCTCCTGCGCCCGCTGCACAGTGCGGCCACGCAAGGCAGCGTGGCAATCTGCCGCATGCTGCTGGATTCCGGCGCGGACCCGAATGCCACGCAGCAGAGCAACCTCACCGCACTGCATGCGGCCGCCCTGCGCGGCGATGTGGAAATGGCAGAACTGCTTATCGAGCGCGGTGCGTTTGTGGATGCGAAAGCCGATGATGGGCGCAGCGCGGCCGATATCGCGCGTGATGCGGGATATAAGGGTTTCGAACGCCTCGCCTGAAAGAAGCAGGAGCATCAAATCACTATCAGAAGACTACACCGGAACGGGAATTTGCTGGATGAAGCAGGCAGCCTGACCAGCGCAGGCGTAAAAGTTTTTTGCTTCTTTTTTTCAAAAAAGAAGGCCTTCCTTCCTGTTCACGCAGCCTGGCAAATGCCTGGCGTATAATCGAAACGCTCTGCCGCTTCCTGGCCGGCAACGAACGCATCTTCCAGCACCCGTTTGGACGCCGAGCCTACGGTCTTGACGTGCAGCAGAAGACCCAGCTTGGCAATCTCCTCGTCCACGATCGCGGCCTTCATCACCACCAGATCCCGGCCCGAGCTTTGCCGTTGCGCGCGCGCCGCCCGTATTGTCTGCAGCTTGTCGCAGATGCCGGCGGCCAGGCCTGTCTGGAAGGATGTGGTGGCGCCGCGTCGCTCGCCCGTCATGCTTTCGTAAACCGGGCCGGCGCGGAAGAGGTTGGTTTCCGTCTCGAAAGCGCGGTCCACCAGTTCGTAGAGGTATTGCGCGGCCGCAACGTCTGCGCGCAGGCCGAAGAACACGTAGTTCATCGGACCCCCGCCCGGGTGTTCCGCCCAAACCCGGCAATCGAAAAACGCCGCGATGGCCGGCACGCAGTGGTCCAGCGGGGCCATGCGCTTGCGCGTGGTCTGCACCCCCGCCCCGTCGCAGGGCTGCGCGCGAAAATCCAGCTCACCTAGCGACAGGCCATACCGGTCCAGCAACTCGGCCACCTTCTCGGCCGCGGCGAGTGCCTCCTGCTCCGTGCAGCCCTGGTCCACCGTCTTCGCCCGTAGCCCGCGTATGCGCTGCAGCAGACGGGAAAGCTCAGCGTCTTCCATACTGCCTTGTGCAGCCTTGCCGGTTACGCGCTGGCGCAGGTCACGGAACGCCTCCCGCACTTGCGAGGGCAGCCCGATCTGCGTGACCAACCCGTCGAGGTGGTTGGCAATGCAGTCCAGGGTCACCGTTCCGCTGTTCATCTGTTCGCGGCGCAGCACCGTCTCGACCTGCACCAGCGCTAGCCGTTCGAAGCCGGCGGCCAACGCCGCCTGTCCGTGCGCCGGCATCGTCACCATTCCGATCACAGCAGACGCGATCGCATTCGGGTCACAGAGCTGGCGGGAGCGTTGCAGCAGGTCCGCGCCGGGCGGCTTGCCGCCCAATGCGGCCCAGGCGCGGGCCAGGATCACAAGCTCGTCGCCCTCGGCTTTTCCGAGGTCGCCTTCGTCCGCCTCATCATTGTGGAACGCGTCCATGTCGCGCGGCCGGTTTACGCCAGGTATGTCCAGCGTGCCGTGCCGTACGACGTGGGTGTAGATTGCATCTGCCCAGCGAGCGCCTGCACCGGCACCGCTCAAGCGTGCGGCGACATGGCCGGTGGCAACCGCCAGCGCCGCTGTGTCCAGGGGCGTGGGAACACCGACGATGACCGAAAGGCCGTCGCCAAGCGACGCGAGCCGTCCGAAAACGGATGTGCCGGCCAGGCCAGGCGGTACGTTGTCACAGGCGAGCCGCACGGCTTGCCCGGTAAAATGGTCTCTCGCTTCGGTCTCGCCGCCGGGAAGATCGCCGGTGATGGTCAGTAGCGCGAAGCGCGAAGCCCGAAGGGCGGCCAGAGCGGTGGCTTGCTGTGCGGTCCGGCGCGTCGGGCGTTGGGCAAGCCTGTCAAACGACGTGGAACCGTTGGCGGAAGGCTGCGCCATCAGCAGCTCGCAGGCCATAGTTGTTGCATCGACCGTGGCGCACATCATGCGGAACTCCGACGCACCATCGAGGTCCGTGGCGGCGATCCACTTTCGCGTGATCGCGTCAGCCTTGGCAAGCGGAGTGCACTGCCTGGCCTCCTCGGCGAGTTCGGCGAGGCACCTGATGCGGTCCGCAACCTGCCTGGCGATCCTGTCGGCCATGATCATCTCCGTTCGCTTCGGACAGTGAGCATAAAATAGCTATGGCCGAGTCGCCTAAGCCATGCGGGCGATCAGGCTTCGATGCGCCGCACGCGCAGCAGGATCTCTGCGGCAAGCGTCTGCCCCGGCTGCAGCACGACCATTCCGTCATCCGCCACGTCGTCCATCCTGCCAAGACCGTCCGGCATGTTGCTGACCGGCTCCAGTCCGATGAAATCCCGTCCCGCAGGTGTGTAGAGCTGCAGGT
>CAXUOA010000239.1:0-4872 GCA_964252625.1 uncultured Acetobacteraceae bacterium
CCGAGATACCAGGCGAGGTTGGCCGCGATCGTGGTGGTGCCCACGCCACCGCACGCGCCGCTGACGGCCACGATGCGGCCGCCCTGCAGCGCGCCGCTGGCCACCGGCCGCTGCAGGCAGGCGGGCCCGAACATGCGGGCGACCATCTCCTTGGCCAGCGGCTTGTAGAGGTATTCGGCGACACCCAGGTCACGCGTGAGCGAGCGATAGAAGTTCATGTCCGCACGGTCGCCGATGACGAGCACGCGGGTGTTGGGCTCCACCACCTCGGAGAGGTCATGCAGGGCGGCCAGCGGCGCGTCTTCGCCGGTGATGTCGACCACGAGCACTTCCGGGCTGGGCATCTTGCGCAGCAGCGCGGTCGCCTGGCGTATCGAGTTGCGCTTGATGAGGATGGAGGGCACGAGTTCGGCCATGCCCTCCCGCAGCGCCATTTCGCTGTCGGCGTCGGTCACGAAGCCCATGACCGCGGCGCGTTCGGCGGCCGGTTTCTGGCCGGTATCCGGGGCCGCCTGGGCCAGGCTGTTCTGTGCCATCAGGGCGACCCGCCGCCGCCGGAGCTGTTCTCGCCGCTCGAACTGGCGGCGATGGCGGCGATGTCGGAGGCGGGCAGCTTCTTCACCTTGTCGTTGCGCAGCCGGTCGATCGCGGCGGCGGCCAGCTGGCCGTCACCGGTGGCGGCTCCGGTGCCGCGAACCAGGTCGGCGGGGTTGGCCACCATCAGTGCCAGGTTGGAACGGTTGGCGTGGTTGGGGTGCCACAGCCCCTCGCGTGTCAGCGGGTCGTACTCCTGACCGCAACCGGCGAGCGCCGCCGTGCCGCCAAGCAGAAGTGCCGCCTTGAACGATGTGCGCATGTCCTTGCCCCTACTCAACGATGAAGCCGGCATCCGACGGGATGCGGCCGTAGCCTGCGTAGGACCCGCGTCCGAGCTGACGCAGTTCCAGTATGCGCTCGAAGTCGTTCGGCGAGTGGAAGCCGTCCGTCGAGAGCTTCAGCGCCCCGGGGTCGCTGACCGGGCGGACGATGTAGGGTGTCACCACGATCACCAGCTCGGTCTGCTGGCGCTGGAAGCTGTCCGAGCGGAACAGCGCGCCCAGAACGGGAATGTCGCCCAGGCCGGGTGTCGCCTGCACCGTCTGCGTCGTCTGGTCGGACAGCAGGCCGGCGATGGCCATGCTCTGGCCTGAGCCGAGCTCGATCGTGGTGTCGGCGCGGCGCACCGTGAGCGCGGGGATGCTGACCGAGACGTTGGAGTTCAGCACCGATGTCACGCCGTCCGCCTTGTCCAGAGCGCTGACTTCGGGACGCACGTGCAGGCTGATGCGGCCCGGCGAGACCACGGTCGGCACGAACGCCAGGCTTATGCCGAACTGCTTGAACTCGACGGAGATCGTGTTGTTGTTGGTGGCGACGGGTATCGGGAACTCGCCGCCGACGAGGAAGCTGGCGGGCTGGCCGCTCATCGTCGTCAGGTTCGGTTCGGCTAGCGTGTGCACGAGCGAGTCCTGGCTGAGCGCGTCGATGACCGCGTTCAGGTTGTAGGCACCGTTGATGCCGGAACGGCCGACGCTGGCGGCGATCGAGGCGGGGTTGGCGCCGGGGACGACCACGTTGGCGGTGTTCGTGGCCGCCCCGATCAACACGTCCTTGCCAAGCGCGCCGACGGTGGACCAGTTCACGCCGAGCTCGCGCACCAGCGAGCGCGTCATCTCGGCGATGCGCACGTGCAGGCCCACTTCGATGGACTGGTTGACCATCATGTGGTTGTCAATCTTGGCGTCCGGCGGCAGCGAGCCTTTCGCCGCACTGACGGCGCGTTCCGCGTCGCCCGGTGTGGCCACATGGCCGGAGAGCGACACGCCGGTCTCCGTCGCCCGCGTGCTGACCGAGGCGTTGCCGCCATGCGACAGGGTGCCGCGCACCTGGCCGGCATCGAAGCCGGACGGCAGGACGGAGACCTGGTACTGCGCGATCGGGTCGCCCGCGGCGCTCAGCGCGGCCACCGTGGTGGTGCCGGGCGCCACGCCGAACACGAACAGGCTGTTGGCGCTGGCCGGGCGCACCTCGGCCACTTTCGGGTCGGCGGTGAATACGTTGATTGCGTTGGCATGCAGGTGCAGCACCTGGCCGCTACCGGCGGACAGCGTGATGCTGGCCCGCACCGGCGTCACCGGGGCGGTGTTCTGCGCAGGCAGAGGCAGGCTTTCCTGCGAGCCGCCGATGGCCGCGTCCTGGGCCAGGGCGGGCGGTGCCGCGCCGATGGCCGTCGTCGCCAGCAGCAGCGTGGCGAGACGCAATGTCCGGACGGTCAGCATCAGAAGTGGTATTCCTTGTCGCTCGGGCCTGAGTAGACGTGCATCGTGGGTGTCACCTGCAGTTCGGACGGTTTGCGCATGTTGCCTATCGCGCTCGACACGTCGCGCGAGCAGGTCACGGCATGGTCCTTCTGATCGACCGGCATGCCGGCATCGACAGGGCGCACCGCGAGGCCGAGCCGGCCCAGACGCGTGGCCACCGCAACTTTTTCCACGTCCTCCGGCGAGACTTCGAGCGTGACGGTGCGCGATTGCTGCGACGTGTCCGCCGTGTTCGACGTGCCGCCCTGGACGAGCTGCTGGTCGATGGCGATGACGCGCACGTCTTTCAGCACCGTCTCGCCGGAGAAGCGGCAGCCGATCGGCACGTTGGGGTCCTGGATCTCCTGGGTCAGGATCAGGTCCACGTGGTCGCCCGGCCAGATCAGGCCGGCGGTGCCGCTGACCGCATCCACGCCCACCGAGGTGGCGCGCTTGCCGGGCGTCAGCACGGCGGCAAGAAAGCCGTGGTCGCCCGGGCGCATCACGTCGGCCGGCAGCACGACCTGGTGCGGCAGCAGCGTCTGGCGGACCATGGCGCCGAACAGCTCGGCGCGTGCCTGCGGCGTGTCGCGCCGTGCGCCCACCGGTATCTCGCCGTCCACCACCTCGCGTATTTCCAGGTCATCGGGCTTGAGCAGCGTGCCGGCGCGCAGCGTGCGGGGGGCGGCCCGGCCCTGTTTGTTCTTCACCCGCGCCCCCCCGGGCGCCGGCGGGTGGAGGCTGACCCAGGCGACGGCGGAGAAGCCGAGCACACCCGCGGCCATAAGCAGGAAAAGTAGTGTTCTCAACATGGTATAACCTCAAATGCTTGGGGGCGGCGCGCGCCGGTTCGGGCAGGCGGGGAGAGCGGGAGGGTCATGAGCCGGCGATCGCCAGCCAGCCCCCGGCCGCGATGGCCGCGGCGTAGGGCAGAGGGCCGCGCCTTCGCAGGCGGCGCAGTGCGCAGCGCGCCGCGCGCCTGACCAGGCCAGCCCCGAAGCCTCCCGCGAAGGCGGGGCGGGGCTGCGGCACCAGCCGGCTGCCGAGCACGTAGAAGAGAGCCAGCACGCCGCCGGCGAGCGAGGTGCCGATCACCAGCGTGGGCACCATGGCGGGCGCCACCAGGACGGCGGCGCTGCCCAGCAGCTTCACGTCCGCTCCGCCCATCCAGCCCCTGAACCAGAAGAAGTAGGTGACGGCGAACACCGCCGCGCCGCAGCCCAGGCCGAGCGCCAGATCGTTCTGCAGGAGCCGGAGCACCACGCCCAGAACGAGGAGTGCCAGCGAGATGCGGTTGGGCACGGTGCGGAAGCCGATATCATGCAGGGCGGCGAAGGCCAGGAGCGCCGCGCCGGTCAGCAACAGGAGGAGGATCGGGGCGGAATGGGGCACGGCAAAACCCTCGGCTGTAATCGGCCGGCAATCGGTGCGACCGGAGAGCCGGTCAGCGGGAAGGCCGGACGGAGAAGAAATGAAGAGAAGACGCCGGTAGAGAGAAGAACAGAACTGTAATGATCGGATTGCGGCTAATATAGTTGGCCGGATGTGTCTGCCATGCACCGCGACCAGGAAGCGAGGCGTGCATGGAAGGGGTCGGGCCAAGGGACGGCCAATGCCGTCCCTTGCCCGTTTCGCACTTAGATCGACGCGCCGACGCTGCTGAACAGCGTGGTCAGCGTGGTGCCGAACTTGCCGAAGATGGTGACCAGCACGAGGCCGAGGATGCTGGCGATG
The DNA here is from genome assembly GCA_964252625.1 of uncultured Acetobacteraceae bacterium. Lineage (GTDB taxonomy): Bacteria > Pseudomonadota > Alphaproteobacteria > Acetobacterales > Acetobacteraceae > BOG-908. The sequence goes on from CAXUOA010000239.1 coordinate 4,074, forward strand.
ATGCCGTATTCCAGGGCGGTGACGGCGCGGCGGTCGGCCTTGAAGGTGAGGGCGCGTACGATGAGCTTGTCCATAGTAGTCTCCATGTCTTCGCGGCGCAGGATTGCCCGCTTTGCTGTTTCACATCATTGGCTTTGTCTGCCGAAGAGACGCCGCCTGGTCGGTTGGCGTGCCGAAGTCGTAACGATTATTTGTAGGATCGTCAATCTAAAAATAACATCTACAAGTGGATAATTCGTTTATATTTTTAGAAAAATATCGGAAGCTGGTTGGTGTGCAGCCCCGTGTTTCGGTGATGGGGCGAAACAATCTCTACTCTCATCACGCGTCCGTGAGAAGAGTGAATCAGTCGCTATTCGTTAACGACTTGCACCGTTGCGGATAGGTCACATTCCGACATCGGGCGTTTTTCCGACGCCCCGGAGTATCCTGAAATATCGGCCGGTGCGGCTTCGGCTAGCCGGAGCCGCGGGCAAGCAGGACCGACAGGCACAGCAGGATAGGGGCCACGGCCACGCCTGCAGCCACGTGCCAGCCGGCCGCCAACGGGAAGGCCAGCAGGGACAGGATCATGCAGCCGGCCAGGCAGCACGCCAGCAGGCCGGCGCGCTGGCCGCCCGCCTCCCGCACGGCGCGCACCAGCCAGGACGCGGCCACGCCTGCCATGACGAGGTCGTAGAACAGCAGGAAGGGCATCGCGGCCATGGTGGCCGATACCAGCACGGCGTATCCTGCAGCCGGCTCCGGCCGCCCGGCTTGCCTGACCCAGGCCCAGCCGACGCAGCAGGCTGCCCTGGGC
>CAXUOA010000240.1:0-4865 GCA_964252625.1 uncultured Acetobacteraceae bacterium
GCGATGCGGTGCGCGTGGGTGGCGCCCGGCTGGCGGGAGACGATGGCGAGGCGGGCGGCAGCGCCGATGCTGGGCAGCGCCTCGCCGCGGAAGCCCAGGGTGGCGATGCGCACGAGGTCGCCGTCCGGCAGCTTGCTGGTGCAGTGGCGCCGCACGGCGAGTGCAAGGCAGTCGGGTGACATGCCGTGGCCGTCGTCGGTGACCTCGATACGGTCCGTGCCGCCGCCGGTCAGCGCCACCGCGATGCGGCTGGCGCCGGCGTCCAGCGCGTTCTCCACCAGTTCCTTCACCGCGGCGGCCGGGCGCTCGATCACCTCGCCCGCGGCGATGCGGTCGACGAGGAAATCCGGCAGCAGGCGGATGACGGCTGGTGACTCAGCAGGACTCATGCGGGCGTCAGTGTAGCACGCCAGCCGCCCGAAGTATCACGCCGCCTGAAGTGTCACGCGCCTGAAGCAGCGCCCAGCGCCGCTCAGTAGGTTGGGCCGTGAACCGGCGCCGGTGCTGCCTCCTGGTGCTGGCGCAGATCGTACACCCATTGCCGCACGGTCTTGCCGGCCACGACATCATCGAACCGGTAGGGCGCGATGAACACCGCCGTGCGCTGGCTTAGGCCGGGCTGCAGGGTGAAGAAGCCATGAATGCCGAAATACGAGTTGGTCGGGCTGTTGGCCGCCTCGATGATCTGCGAGTCGTTGGAGAACGACGCGATGGTGATGCATTGCGTGCCGGTGGGGTCGCAGAAGCTCGCCCAATCCTCAGTCATGCCGATATTGTAGCCCGTGCCGTACTGGCCGGACCGCGGCGGAAAGCCCAGCAGGGCGGCCGTGTTCGACGCCAGGCTTGCCTGGGTGACCGGCTGGCCCACGCTGGCGTAAGGCTTGGCGCCATTATAGAAATACACCTGCGTGCCGATCCCGCCATGCAGGAAGATCGCCGGCAGCTCCTGGAAATCCGGCGTCATCGTGCGCAGCGCGGACCCGCCCTCGATGTCGTAGGTCAGCTGCGCGAACGGCCCGACCAGATGCGACGTCTGGGCCCAGAACAGCCCCGGGACGTTGTCGCTCTTGGAGTAGTTGTAGGGACCGTGCTTGTCGATCGTCATGTAGCCCTGCACGGGCGCGTAGATGTCGTCGACATAGTTCGTCTGGTCGCCATACCAGCAATTCGCCGAGACGCCCTGCACCGGATTGAACCCGGCGCCGGCATCCTCGCCGTCATTGGCGCAACCGACATTGGTCACGTCGTCGCTGACGTTGTCGGTCGCCATCTCCTGCCGGCAGGTGAAGCCGGGGTGGGCGCCGGTGCAGGCGGCCTGGCTCGGAAACGCGGTGTTGTCCCATTTCTGCGGGTTGGGCATGTCGAAATTGTCGCCGGCCGCGGCATTGCCCAGCCATTCGGCAAACCATCCGCTCGGCGTGCCGGCCGGGGCGTAGTCCAGATCGTCGCCATACAGCGCCATCTGCATGGCACCGCCGGGGTGCTGCTGGATGCGGTCCAGCTTGTCGGTTCCATACAGCTCGAAGACGGTGCCGCCGAACCGGGTGTTCACACCGAGACGCACGTAGTCGTTATACTGGTAGACGGTGTCGAGCGCCCGGTCGTCCATGTAGCTGGCCCAGCCGCACCAGTCGGCGTTGGTGATCTCGCCGCTGACGCCGCCGTCACCCTGCAGGTTGCCGTTGCAATTGACCGGCGCGAACGGCGTCTCGTTCACCGCGGCCTTGCCGGCGGCATTGCACGAGATGAGCGTGCTGGCCGGCAGTTGCCAGGAACAGTCGCCCGCGCCGGAGATCGACAGGCAGACCGGCGTCGCCGGAGTCTTGCTCTTGCACACCGCGTTGCCGATCAGACCGGCAGTCTTCGTCATCATCTGAACCACCGTGCCGTAACCGAACGGGGTCACCACCCGGTTCTGCGGGGCGAAAGGCTGCACGTTGAGGAATTGCGCCTGCGCGGTGGCTGCATGGCCGACCAGCCCGACGCACACACAAAGGATGGAGCCGGTCGTCTTCATGGAGCACCCTTAACCTTCTATGTCGCCGCGTCTTAGCGACTTCATCCGGTGGCGTCCAGTTTGTTGTGAAACCGACAGGACATGCCATCCGGCAAGGCCCCGGGATAGCCGCCCTCACCGCGCGTGGGCGCCGGCAACCGGCTTGCGATCCGGCCGCCGGCGCGCGCAGTTAGGCCGCGTCGCTCTTCTTCTCGTTGCGCTTGCGCTCGTTCGGATCGAGCCACTTCTTGCGTATGCGCACCGCGGACGGCGTCACCTCCACCAGCTCGTCATCCTCGATATAGGCGATCGACTGTTCCAGGTTCAGGCGGCGCGGCGGGATCAGCAGCATCGCGTCGTCCTTGCCGGCGGCGCGTATGTTGGTGAGCTTCTTTTCCTTGATCGGGTTGATGTCGAGGTCGCTGCCGCGCGAGTGCTCGCCCAGGATCATGCCGACATAAACCGCCTCGCCGGGGTTGACGAACAGCGTGCCGCGCTCCTGCAGGTACCACAGCGCGTATTGCACAGCGTGGCCGGCCTCAGACGAAATCAGCGAGCCGTTGCGGCGGCCTTCGATGGTGCCGGCCCAGGGGCGGTAGCCGGCGAACAGGCGGTTCATGATGCCGGTGCCGCGGGTGTCGGTGAGGAATTCGCCGTGGTAACCGATCAGGCCGCGGCTGGGCATGATGAAGGTCAGGCGCACCTTGCCGCCGCCGGACGGGCGCATGTCCTGCATCTGCGCCTTGCGGCGGCTGAGCTTTTCCACCACAGCGCCGGAGTACGGCTCATCCACGTCGACCAGGACTTCCTCAAACGGCTCCTCGCGCTCGCCGGTCTCCGGGTTCGCCTGGGTCAGCACGCGCGGGCGGCCGATGGCCAGCTCGAAGCCTTCGCGGCGCATCGTCTCGATCAGCACGCCGAGCTGCAACTCGCCGCGGCCGGCGACCTCGAAGGCGTCCGCCTCGTTGCTGTCGCTGACCTTGATGGCAACGTTGCCCTCGGCCTCGCGGTAGAGGCGGTCGCGTATCTGGCGGGAGGTGACCTTCTTGCCTTCCTTGCCGCCCAGCGGGCCGTCATTGACGCGGAACGTCATCGCCAGGGTCGGCGGGTCGACAGGGATGGCGTGCAGCGGCTCGGTGAGTTCCGGCGCGCCGATGCTGTCGGGGATGGTGGCGTCGGTCAGCCCGGCGACGGCCACGATGTCACCAGCCTCGGCCTCCTCCACCGTCACGCGGTCCAGGCCACGGAAGCCCAGCAGCTTGGTGAGGCGGCCGGTCTCCACCGTGGTGCCGTCCTGGCGCAGCACCTTGACCTGCATGTTGAGCCGGGCGCGGCCCTGCTCCACGCGGCCGGTCAGCACGCGGCCGAGGAACAAATCGTACTCGAGGATAGAGGCGACCATGGCGAACGGCGCTTCCTTGTCCAGCGTCGGCGCGTGGACGTGGCTCAGCACCAGGTTGAACAGCGCGGACAAATCCTTGCGCGGGCCTTCCAGCTCGGCGTCCGCCCAGCCCTGGCGGCCGGAGGCGTAGAGCATCGGGAAGTCGAGCTGCTCGTCGGTGGCGCCCAGGGCTGCGAACAGGTCGAACACTTCGGTGTGCACCTCGTCGGCCCTAGCGTCCTGGCGGTCGATCTTGTTGACCACCACGATCGGCTTGATGCCGCGCTGCAGTGCCTTGCCGACGACGAACTTGGTCTGCGGCAGCACGCCCTCGGCGGCGTCCACCAGCACGATGGCGCCGTCCACCATATTGAGGATGCGCTCCACCTCGCCGCCGAAATCGGCGTGGCCCGGGGTGTCGACGATGTTGATGCGGGTGTCCTGCCAGACCACGCTCGCGCATTTGGCCAGGATGGTGATGCCGCGTTCCTTCTCCAGGTCGTTGCGGTCGAGCGCACGCTCGACGACGGCCTGGTGCTCGCGATAGGCGCCGGACTGCTTCAGCAACTGGTCGACCAGCGTGGTCTTGCCGTGGTCGACATGGGCGATGATGGCGATGTTGCGTATGTCCATGGGGCACTTCACGAGAAAGGGTGTCGGGTGCGGCGCATACGAAAAGGGCCTGACTTCGTATGTCAGACCCTGGGCGGAGCCGCGTCTGGCGGAGAGATAGGCGCTGATTGCTGCGGATGCGAGGGAAAAGGAAGGGAGGCCTTCTTTTTTGAAAAAAAGAAGCAAAAAACTTTTGCTCCCCCGCCTGCACCGGCGCCGTGCGTTCGTTCTGCAAGCGCCGAGGGCGGCAGAACCCGCGCGCACCTGCGTGCAGGCGGGGAGCAAAAGTCTTTTGCTTCTTTTCTTCAGAAAAGAAGGCCTTGCCTTGCTTACGGCTGCGCTGCCCCCGGCGTGCTCTGCAACGCCATCCCGATCGCCGACTGCGCCCCACGCAGGTCGTTGTGGCCGAGCGCCTGACGGGCCTGGCTCACCTGCTGCACGATCGCCGCCTGGTCCGGCTGATTGGCGGTGCCGACAGGCGTGCTGCGGTCCAGCAGGCGCGTCTCCGCCATCTCCAGCGCCTGCTGCGCCTCACCGGTGTGGTGCATGCGTAGCGCGCGGTCGGCGTCACGCAGGTAGTTGATGTAGCCGGCGTTCTCGCCGCCGTGGGGGGCCGGCAGATGCGGCGCGATGGCCGAGCGGCTGTCGCCGGAGTCGATGTTGCTGGCGCGGGCGGAGGCGGGGCCGCTCTGGCCGGTGCCCGGCTCATGAGCGAAGGTGGTGGGCTCGCTGCTGTCGGACCGGGCCACGTGGTGGTGGTGCTTGGGGGGTGCCGCCGTAGAGGACGACGGTGCCATCGTGGAGGCAGGAGCGGACGTGGACGGAGGTGGAGCACTCGTGGAAGACGGTGCAGGTGCGGTCTGGGCGGGCAGCGCC
>CAXUOA010000241.1:0-4865 GCA_964252625.1 uncultured Acetobacteraceae bacterium
GGTGAGCCCGGCCGCAGCCTCGAACGCCAGGCGGGCCTCGGCCAGCCGGCCGCAGCGGAACAGGCAGTCGCCGCGCGCCGCCGGAAACGGCGCGTACGCCCGCAGGACGCCGGCGCCGGCGATCGCGTCCATCAGCGCCAGCCCCGCCGCCGGTCCGAAAGCCATGCCGTGGGCCACCGCGCGATTGAGCTCGACCACCGGCGTGGGCATCACGGCGCGCAGCCGGTCGTATAGCGCCGCGATACCCGGCCAGTCGGTATCGGCCGGGAAGCGGGCGCGCGCGTGGCAGGCTGCGAGGGCGGCCTGCAACGTGTAGGGACCGCACGCTCCGCTTTCCGGTCCGAGCGCTTCGGCCCGGGCCAGCGCGTCCAGGCCGCGGCGGATCAGCAGCTTGTCCCAGCGCGCGCGGTTCTGCTCGGTCAGCGGGATGAGCGCGCCGTCCGGCCCGGTGCGCGCCGGCAGGCGTGATGCCTGGATCTCCATCAGCGCCAGCAGCCCGAACACCTCCGCCTTTCCGGCAGCCTCGTCGGGCATCAGCACGGCCAGCATGCGGCCCAGCCGTTGCGCTTCCAGGCACAGGCCCGGCCGGACCAGGTCCTCGCCCGCGGTGGCCGAATAGCCTTCGTTGAAGATCAGATAGACCACCTCCAGCACCGAGGAGAGCCGTGCCGCGCGATCGGCCCCGCGGGGCACGGCGAAACTGAGCCGGGCCCTGGCGATCGTCTTCTTTGCGCGGACGATACGCTGGGCGATCGCCGCCTCGCTGGATAAAAAGGCGCGCGCGATCTCGGCCGTCGTCAGGCCGCCGACGACGCGCAAGGTGAGCGCCGTGCGGGCGTCGGCCGACAGCACGGGGTGGCAGGCTGCGAAGATGAGGCCGAGCAGCTCGTCGTCACCGCCGTCGCCGGCCGGGGCGGCATCGGCGGGGCTGGTCACGCCGTCCAGCTCCCGCGCGATCTCGCCGTGCTTGCGCCGGCGCATTTTGTCGTGGCGGATCGCGTCTATGCCGCGGCGCCGGGCGGTTGTCATCAGCCAGGCGCCGGGATTGCCGGGAATGCCGGTTCTGGGCCATTCGGTCAGGGCTGCGACCAGGGCATCCTGCGCCAGCTCTTCCGCACGGTCCAGGTCGCGCGTCAGGCGGGCCAGGGCTGCGATCAGCCTGGTCCGTTCGATGCGGAAGACGGCTTCTATTGCCTGGCGTGGTTCGCCTGCTTTCATGCGGTTTTATTTGGGGTGGGGCTTGCTGGAGAAGGCAAGGAAGGAAGGCCTTCTTTTTTGAAAAAAAGAAGCAAAAAACTTTTGTTCCCTACGCAGGCTCAAAGGCCTCGATCTATCAGGAGGCACCGGGCTGCGGCGGATGCGAGGGAAGCAAAAGTTTTTTGGTCCTTTTTTTCAAAAAAGGACTGCTTGCTTTCTTTTTGTCAGCCCTGGGACTTCGTGTTCGCCGCGTGCTTCGCGCTGACAGCCTCCCACCGCTCGCTGCGGTCGGGGATCTGCACGATCTCCGGCGGCAGAAGGTCGGCGAAATCCGCCATTTCGAACAGCGGGCGGATCTCGATCTCACTCGGCCCGGACATGGGATTCGGGCAGCGCTTCACCCAGGCGACCGCCTCGTCCATGTCCTTGACCTCCCAGATCCAGTAGCCGGCGACCAGTTCGCGGGCCTCGGCAAAGGGCCCGTCGATGACCGTGCGGCCGGGACCGTCGAAGGCCACACGCTTCGACTGCGCGGTGGGTTTCAGGCCGTCGGCGGCCAGCAGAATGCCGGCCTTGTTCAGTTCGTTGTTGAAGACGGCCATCGCCTCGAACATTTCGGTGGTGGGTTTTTTGCCACGTTCGCTGTCTTCGGTCGCTTTTACGAACACCATTACGCGCATCGCCTGTCTCCTTTGTCTGGGCCTGCCTTGGCTGGCCGGCATCGGGACGACGAACAGGGTTTGCGAATTCGACATCGTCCGGCGGTTTTTTCGGTGTCGACGGGCCGGTTCGGCCGGTCCGCTCAGGCTTTCCGGCGCGCCCGAACGGGCTTGGCGGCTGCTTCCACTTTGTCCGGCTCGGCAGTGCGGACGGGTTTGGGTTTGCGCCCGCCTTCGATCGGCAGTTTGAAGGCAGGTTGCCGGCGCAGATCGTCTGCTTGTGGCTCCCTGGTCTTGCGGGGCGGCTTGGCGGGCTCTGCCCGTGGCGGTGGCGGCGCGGACGGCGCGTTGGCGCTCTGGCCCAGGCTGCGCTTGAGTGCGGCCATGAGGTCGACCACGTTGCCTGCCCTGGGCTGCAGCTCCTCTTCCGGCGCTACGCCCTCGCCCTTGATCTTCGCGTCGATCATTGCCCGCAGGCGGGATTCGTAACGGTCCTCGAGGTCGGCCGGATCGTATCGGCCCGCCTGCCGATCGATCAGCTGCACGGCAAGCTTCACCATTTCGGAATCGACCTGGATACCTTCGAGGCCTTCGAACAGCGGCCTGGCGCTGTTGAGGTCGCGCTGTTCGTTCAGGGTGTGGACGGCCAGGCCACCGTCGAGCGGACGGATCGCCACGGTACGTTCCCGCTGCGCGATGACCACGCGGGTGAGCGCGACCTTGCCGGTTTTCTCCACGGCCTGGCGTAGGACCGCGTAGACGTCCTCCGAGCCCTTGCCGTCAGGCGCCAGGTAGTAGCTGGAATCGTAGTAGATCGGATCGATCGAGCTGGCGTCGACAAACTTCTCCACCGTCATGGTCGACGAGCTCTCGACCTTGACGCTGTCGAAATCCTCGTCCGAGAACAGGATGTAGTGGTCTTTCTTGAATTCGTAGCCCTTCACGGTGTCGCGGCGGGCGACTTCCGCGTCGGTTCCGGCATCGAGACTCACCATGCGGATGCGGTTGCCGGTGTCGGGGTTTATCATGTTGAAGTGTATGGTGTTGCGATCGTGGCGCGCGCTGTAGAGTGCAACCGGGCATGAGACGAGCGCCAGCCGCAGGTGCCCGCGCCATATTGGGCGTTGCGCCATCAGTAGCTCTCCCGAAGCAGGTTTTGCGTATGAACCATTGCGCAGTAAGCGCAAGACTTGCGGGTGGTTTACGGCCGCCGGCCGGGCGGCGTCACGGCTTTGGAGAAACGAGTCGAGCCTCATCCGGTAAGGTGTTCAGGGCCGTGGCTTTGTTGCGTGTTTCACAACAATGCGATTGGCTTAGCCCGGACACTGCCTTCTGCCTGTTAAGGCGTTGATACCGGCTGGCGCGGAGACTTATGCCTGGGCAAGAAAGGCCTTCTTTTTTGAAAAAAAGAAGCAAAAAACTTTTGCGTCCTGCGCCGGCTCAGGCGCCCCGATCTATCAGGAGGCACCGGGCTGCTGCAGAGGCGAAGGGCAGCAAAAGTTTTTTGGTCCTTTTTTTCAAAAAAGGACTGCTTGCTTTCTTTGCGTCAGCTACAAACCTGGTGGGTGTAATTTGTCGGCCGGAGTGGGCTTTCAGCAGCCTGCCGGGGCTCGTGGCCTTGTCTTCACGGGTGGCCGTCCGGGCTGGTTGTATCACTCTGCCGCTTGCGGCTGCTGTGCGACGTCCAGGCCGAGGCCATACACTTGCCTGTAGCCGGCGAGCATCTCCGCGCGCGTGGGTGGTGCGGGGAGGTTGGCGGCCAGGCGGTCCCAGAGGCCGTCCTCGGTGCAGGCGCGGTGGATGGTCTCGGCCAGAGCGCGGTGGTCACCGAGCTGGAAGTGCAGGGCGTCAACATCATGGGTGTTGCGTTCGGCCAGGCCGCCGGCGTTGCTGCAGATGACGGGGCGGCCGAACATCCAGGCTTCGGAGACGACGAGGCCGAAGCTTTCCCACCAGATGCTGGGGACGATGCACCAGTCGACGCGCGACATGCGGCTTTGCAGCTGGGTGACTTCGTAGCTGCCGCGGTTGGTGACGATGCGTTCCTCGACGGGACGGGCGTCCTCGGCGGCGAAGAAGGTTTCGAACTCGGTGCGGGTGGCGGAGGTGGCGTAGCGGAGGTTGTCCCCGTTGAGGTCGACGGTGAAATCGGTGAAGCCCTGGGCGCGCAGCAGGGCGACGGCGCGCAGGATGACCTGCACGCCCTTGACGGTCACGAACTGGCCGAAGAAGCCGAAGCGGCGACGGTCGGCGCTGGCCGGCGGCAGGGGGCCGGCGTTGGCGTAATTGCGCTGGCCGTTGGTGACCTGGGTGATCTTCTCAGGGGGGATGCCCCAGCGGGTGTAGTGGCCGATCATGAAGCGGCTGGGGACGGTGAAGGCGTCCGCGTGGCTGAGGTGCTGGCTGAACCAGAGCTTGCGGAGGAGGAACTGTTCGGGCCCGCGTTCGGGGAAGCATTGGTGACAGCGTATCTGGCTCGCATGGGTGCAGAGCGAGCCGTCCGTGCGGCGGACCATGTGGCCATCCGCGGCGCAGATGGCCATGAACTCGTGGAAGGTGAAAACCAGGCGGCAGCGGGGCAGGACGCGGCGGATCAGGGTGAGCACGTCCACGCCGAAGAGCAGGAAGTGGTGGACGTGGACGATGTCCGGGGCGATCTGCAGCAGGAACTCCTCGAGGGATTCCAGGACGCTGGGGGCGCCGGTCTTGTGCCAGACGTGGTCGTAGTCCCGGGTGAGGAGGAGGTATTCGTCCGGACGGCCGTCGAAGCCGGTGATGCGGGCGCCGGATTTGTAGAGGGCGGGGAACTGGCGGTCGACGGCGGCGAGGAAGGTGACGTCCGCGCCGCCTTCTTCGCGCAGGGCTTCGAACAGCTCGTAGGCGATCTGCTGGGCGCCGCCGCGCACCAGTTCCGGGTGGAACAGGCTGAGGAGGAGGATGCGCGGGCGGGTCATCGGGCGAGCCTGGCCGGGGCCTGGCCGAGGAAGCCGTCCTGCAGTGTAAGCAGCC
>CAXUOA010000242.1:0-4849 GCA_964252625.1 uncultured Acetobacteraceae bacterium
AAAAGTTTTTTGCTTCTTTTTTTCAAAAAAGAAGGCCTTTCTTGCTTGCGCAAGCATCGCGCTCAAAGCGAATTGGAATACGCGTATTTGCACTACAGCACGCGCCGAGGCGCCGGCACGGGAGCTCCTTCTTTCGAAAAAGAAGACCCCTGCCTTGATCTCCCACGTCACAGCACGGGCGGAAGCCCTCCTGGTCGCCACGCTGATAAAGGCGTTCGGCGCGCTCAGGCCAGATACAGCGTCGAACGTCGCAGGCGCGGTCGCCGCCTGCATCGGCCCGTTGCTTCCGGTATCCCGCGTGGCGCACGCCAACCTGCTGGCCGCGATGCCGGAACTGGACAGGGGCGCGCGCCGGCAGATCGTGCGCGGCGCCTGGGAGCAGCTGGGACGCACCGCCGGCGAACTGCCCCATATCGGCGCACTGGCGCAGAACACCGCAAGCGGACCCGGCTGGGAAGTGTCGGGCGAGGACGTGCTCGCCGGCCTGGCTGCACGCGGCGGTCCGCTGATCTTCTTTTCCGGCCATATCGGCAACTGGGAAATATTGCCGCACGCGGCCAATCGGCACGGGCTGCCCGTGGCCGGCTTCTACCGGGCTGCACAGAACGAGCGCGTGGACCGCATGATCATCGCGTTGCGCGAGCGTGCGGCGGGGCACGCGCTGAAGCTGTTTCCGAAAGGGGCCGTGGGCGCCCGCCAGGCAGTGGGACACCTGCGTGGCGGCGGCTGCCTGGCCATGCTGGCCGACCAGAAACTGAATGACGGCATAGAGGCGCGCTTCTTCGGGCTGCCCGCCATGACGGCGCCGGCGGCCGCCCTCTTCGCGCTGCATTTCCGCTGTCCGCTGGTGCCGGCGCACGCCGAACGGATAGGGCCGGCCCGTCTCCGTCTGGTCGTGGAGCCGCCTTTGCCGCTGCCGGATACGGGAGACCGCCAGGCGGACGTCGCCGCGCTCACCCAGCAGGTAAGCGACGTGCTGGAGCGCTGGATACGCGCGGACCCGGCCAGCTGGCTTTGGCTGCACCGGCGCTGGAAGAAAGCAGAGTAATAATAAGCAAGCTTTGTTGCAGCGCAGCGCAATAAAATTAGTGACATTGCGTTAACGCGCTCCTAGCGTCGGGCTTTGGTGACCCGAGGCCGGGAGGCTTGCATGATGAACGTTGCCCTAACCTGGTTGCTGGCCAACCCGCTGACCGGGATTGGCGTGCTGGCGGCCTTTGCCGTGGGGTATGGCGTCTTGCTGATACCGCGCGTGCACGAGGTCGTAACGCACGGACATCCGCGCTGCTGAGCGTCTGCCGTCAGGCGAGACAAAACTTTCACCGTGCCCAAATCGGCCGCAGCCAAAAGCGGCTCGAATTAATCGAGGCACCTGATCCTGCGCAGAAGTAAAAGTTTTCTGCTTCTTTTTTACAAGAAAGAAGGCTTTCCTTCCTCGCTTAAGCGCCAATGACAAACCGGGACGACACAAGCTTCGCGTCGATGCACGTGCCAGGCGTCTTCCGCCGTCCGTTGGATACAGGCCGAACAGCCAGGCCGCCGGATGCCGGCCTCAGGCCTCGGGCGGCTCCCACAACTCGATCGGGTTGCCCTCCGGATCATGAATGCGGGCGAAGCGCCCCGTCTCCGGCGTGTCCGATCCGGGGTCCCTCACCACCGCAATGCCGGCCGAGCCGAGCTCCTGCAGCAGAACATCCAGATCGGAGACCCGCAGGTTCAGCATCCACTGCTTTTCCGCAGGAAAGTAGTCGGTAGAGCGTGAGAACGGTGCAAAAACCGTCTGCCCCGCCGATTGGTGCCAGGCGTAGCCGCCGATGCCCAGATGAGTACGATACCAGGCCCCGAGAGCCTTCGGGTCGTCCGACCGGAAGAACAAGCCGCCGATACCTGTCACTGGCAAGGTCAAATCCCGCTCATACATGTTTCGGACAAGGACTAACACCCATCCAAAAGCGCGATGTCAACCATCATCAGCCGCGCCGAGGTCAACCTAAAAACCAACTCTCCGACCGCAGCCTGCCGCAACGCGAAGCTGCCGCGGGAAAATCCGAACGATGCAAACACCGAACAGGACAAAAGTTTTTTGCTTCTTTTTTTCAAAAAAGAACGCCTTGCCTTGCCTCACATCTCCCCAGCCTGGTGCGCCGCCAAAGCCGCCATGTCCACGATCGTGCTCACCGAGGCATCCATCGAGACCAGCTGCACCGCGCGTGACATCCCCAGCAGCAGCGGCCCGATCGAGCTTCCGCCGCCCAGGCGCGGCGCCAGCCGGCTGACGATGTGCGCCGAGTGCAGCCCCGGCATCACCAGCACGTTGGCGTTGCCGGTCAGTCGGCAGAACGGATACAGCGCCCGTATGGAGGGTTCCAGCGCCACGTCCGGTGACATGTCGCCATCGAACTCGAAATCCACGCCGCGCTGCTCCAGGATCGCCACCGCCTCGCGTATGCCGTGCACCGTTGCGTGCATCGGCTGGCCGAACGTGGAATGCGACAGCAGCGCCACGCGCGGCTCGGCGCCCAGGCGGCGCGCATGCGCGGCCGCCCCTTGCGCGATGTCGGCCAGCACCTGCGGTGACGGCCGCTCGTGCATCAGCGTGTCGGCCACGAAGATCGTCTCGCGCGCGCCCAGCATCATCGTCAGCCCGAACGCCGTGCGGCCGGGCGCCGGGTCGATCGCCAGGTTGATCGCCTCCAGGCTGACCGAGCGCGCGCGTGTCAGCCCCGTCAGCATCGCATCCGCGTCGCCCGCCGCCAGCATCGCCGCAGCGAACACGTTGCGGTCCTGGTTCACCAGCCGCTGCACGTCGCGGTGCAGGAACCCGCGCCGTTGCAGGCGGGCGTACAGGATGTCCGTGTAGCGCGCGTTATGCGACGAGATGCGCGCGTTGTGTATCTCGATCCCGTCCGGCAGGCGCATGCCGAGCCTGGCGAGTGCGGCCTGCACGCGGTCCTCCCGCCCCACCAGCACCGCCTCGCCGAAGCCGCGCTGCGTGAAGTCGATCGCCGCGCGCACGGCCTTTTCTTCCTCGCCCTCCGCGAACACGACCTTCTTCGGGTTGGCGCGCACGCTTTCCATGATCATGTCGAGCGCGTTCGCCGTCGGGTCCAGCCGTCCGGACAATTCGCGCGTGTAGCGGCGCAGATCGGCCAGCGGGCGGCGCGCCACGCCGCTGTCCATCGCCGCCTTGGCAACCGCGGGCGGGATGCGGGAGATCAGCCTGGGATCGAACGCGTTCGGGATGATGTAGTCCGGGCCGAAGCGCAGCTGGCGCGCGCTGGCGGCGTGCACCTCGTCGGGCACGTCCTCGCGCGCCAGTGCGGCCAGCGCCTCCGCCGCCGCAATCTTCATCGCCTCGTTGATCGTGCTGGCCCGCACATCCAGCGCGCCACGAAAGATGTACGGAAACCCCAGCACGTTGTTGACCTGGTTCGGATAGTCGCTGCGCCCGGTGGCGATGATCGCGTCCGGGCTGGCCGCGCGTGCCTCTTCCGGCGTGATCTCCGGATCGGGGTTGGCCATGGCGAAGATCACCGGCCTGTCCGCCATCGCGCGCACCATGTCCTGCGTGATAGCGCCACGCACCGACAAGCCGAACACCGCGTCCGCCCCTTCCAGCGCCTCTGCCAGCGTCCGCGCGCTGGTGTCGGACGCATGCGCCGATTTCCACTGGTTCAGGTCCTGCCGCCCGCGATGCACCACGCCCTTGGTGTCGCAAAGCACGATGTTCCCGCCGCGCGCGCCCATCGCCTTGAGCAGCTCCACGCAGGCGATCGCCGCCGCCCCGGCCCCGTTCACCACCAGCCGCGTCTCCGCCAGCGCCCGATCCGTCAGGTGGCAGGCATTGATCAGCCCCGCCGCCGCCACGATCGCAGTGCCATGCTGGTCGTCATGGAACACCGGTATGTCCATCAGCTCGCGCAGCCGCTGCTCGATGATGAAGCATTCCGGCGCGCGTATGTCCTCCAGGTTTATCCCGCCAAAACCCGGCCCCAGAAACCGCACGCAATTGATAAATTCGTCGGTGTCCTCGGTGGAGATCTCCAGATCGATCCCGTCGATATCAGCGAAGCGCTTGAACAGCGCCACCTTGCCCTCCATCACCGGCTTGCTCGCCAGCGCGCCCAGATTGCCCAGCCCCAGCACCGCCGTGCCGTTGGAGATCACCGCCACCATGTTGCCGCGCGTGGTGTATTCGTACGCCAGCGACGGGTCCGCCGCGATGCGCAGGCAAGGCTCCGCCACCCCCGGAGAATACGCCAAACTCAGGTCACGCGCCGTGGTCAGCGGCTTGCTGATCCGCGTCTCCAGCTTGCCGGGCCGCCCGCTGGCGTGCAGGGCCAGTGCCTCCTCGGCGGTTATGCGCGCGCTGGCGGCTTCGCTGTCTGCCATTTTGCCTCCCGGTGTTTGTGGGGCAGATGAGCCGGGACGGCGGGCGAAGGCAAGGAAGGCCTTCTTTTTTGCAAAAAAGAAGCAAAAAACTTTTGCTCCGCTGTCGCGGACTAAACCGGCGAGCGCGCAACAGCGGAGTCAAAAGTTTTTTGGTCCTTTTTTTCAAAAAAGGACTGCTTGCCTTCCGCTTACCGCGCTACCCCATCACGCATGAGTGCCAAGACGGACGGCGCCTCCCCCGCCATCGCCCAATGGTTCGCGCTGAAAGCCGAACACCCCGACGCCCTGCTGTTCTTCCGCATGGGCGACTTCTTCGAGATGTTCTTCGACGACGCCGCCGCCGCCGCCGCCGCACTCGACATCGCGCTCACCCACCGCGGCGAGCACGCGGGCGCCCCCATCCCCATGTGCGGCGTCCCGGTCGTCACGTCGGACATCTACCTCGCCCGCCTGATAC
>CAXUOA010000243.1:0-4820 GCA_964252625.1 uncultured Acetobacteraceae bacterium
CCTCACTGAACCACTATATTCGCGTCAACCACGCCCGCTTGCAGCGCCTGGTCCAGCGCCGCATCGGCCTGCGCCACGGTGCCAAACGGTCCGGCCTGCACCCCATACACCGTCTGGCGGTCCACCCTGGACCGCACCACGCCGGCGCCGAGTCCCGCCAGCCTCGCGGCCATTCCGTTCGCGTAGGTGAACCGCCCGAACCGGCCGGCCCGGATCATCAGCACGCCTGGCTGTGCGTAACCCTGCGTCACGCGTTCCGGCAGCCGGTCGGGCGTGCGCACGCCAGCCTGCTCCGCCTGCGCGCCGCCGATCACCCGCGGCGGGCCTGCCGCAGCGCCTGGCGCGGCCAGGTTCTCTGCGGTCACCGCGGCCGGGGGTGCTGTCGCGATCGCCAGTTTCGGCCCGCCGCCCACCTGCTCCACCACCGCCCGGCTCTGCATCTGGTCCAGCCGCACACGCACGCGCGCGACTCCTCCGGCTGCGATGCCCAGCAACACGGCGGCGCGTGGCGAGACGGCGATCACCCGCGCGGGCGATGCCGGCCCACGGTCATCCACCCGCACCAGCAGCTGCCGGCCGTTCTCCAGGTTGGTCACCTCGACCACCGCGGGCATCTGCAAAGTCTGCATCTGCGCGGTCAGCGCGCCAGGATCGCGCACTTCGCCATCAGCGGTCAGGCCCGGCTTGCTGTCGCAAACCGCGGCAATGCCGGTCTCATCCAGCGCGTAGTCCTCCGCCGGGTAATACCAGTGCCCGCCTGCCTGGTAGGCGCTGCCCAGCGCGTAATGCGGGGCCGCCACAAAAGCCGGTGCCGGCGGCGGGCGGTGACGCAGGCAGCCGGACAGGCCAAGCACGGTCAGCAATGCCAAGCCCACCCGGCCCGGCGGCATCACGCCACCGCGTTGGCCAGCAGGCCCACGCCCAGCGCGTAGAAGATCGGCGAGTTGTAACGCCGGATGACGCTGAAATTGTGATACACCATGAACGCGTCGCCACCGGCCCCGTCCGGCAGCAGCACCGCGCCGCGCACGTCCTCGCGGGTGAACGCCGTGTTGTCCGCGCGTCTGACCCCAAGCCTTTGCCATTCGCCCAGCGTGCGCTGGCGTTCCACGCCCGTCTCGCCCGGCGGCAGGGATTGCGGCACCTGCACCGCCTGGCCCCACGGCTCACCCCAGCGCCAGCCGCATTTCACAAAGTAGTTCGCCACCGACCCGAACACGTCCGTCCGGTCTGTCCAGATGTTGCGCCGCCCGTCGCCGTCCGCATCCACCGCGTATTCCAGATACGAGCTCGGCATGAATTGCGGCTGGCCCATGGCGCCCGCCCAGCTTCCCGTCATCGCCCGCGGCGACACGTCACCGGCCTCCAGAATGCGCAGCGCGTTGATCAGCTCCTTGCGAAAATACTCCCGCCGCCGTCCCTCATAGGCCAGCGTCGCCAGCGCCTCGACGATACGGTAGGTGCCGGTACGCTCGCCGAAATTGGACTCCAGCCCCCAGATCCCCATCACGATACGCGGGTCGCACCGGTAGCGCTCCGTCACCGAGGTCAGCGTCGCCGCCTCCTGGGCATACACGGCATGCGCCTTGTCCAGCCGCGTCTGCGGCAGCACCCGCGACCGATATTGCGGCCAGGTCAGCTCGAACTCCGGCTGGTGGTGGTCCAGCGCGATCACCTTGGGGTTCGGCGCCACCCCTTCGAAGGCCGCATCCAGCACTGCGCCGCGCACGCCAGCCGCCATCGCCTCGGCCCTGACGGACGCGACAAAGGCGCCGAACCCGTCCTGGGCACGGCCGGCGAGCGGCACGGCCACCAGGGGGGCGGAGAGAAGGACTCGGCGCGTTAGCATCATGGATTGTTTGCACGGATGAAGGACGGCGTGGAAGCCCTTCTTTTGTTAAGAAAAGGAAGGTCTTCTTTTTTGAAAAAGGAACAGAAACCTCTGCTGCGGCGGCGTCGGCGTCTTTGGAGACAATCGGCCTTCCTTTACCCATCCGGTCTGCCCGAGGTTTGCGCAGTGACGGACCGAGAGCAGCTTGGGCTTTCAACAGGGTGGACGAGCGAATCTTGTAGCAGCCTGTTTTTAGGCTGACGCTTGGGCAATGAAGCAAGGCCTTCTTTTTTGAAAAAAGAAGCAAAAAACTTTTGCTTCCTGCGCAGGCTCATTTGCCTCGATCTATCCGGAGGCACCCAGCTGCTGCAGATGCGACAGGAAGCAAAAGTTTTTTGGTCCTTTTTTTCAAAAAAGGACTGCTTGCTTTCTTTACGGCAGCTCCAAACAAGCTGGTGCAAGTAGAGCAGCACGGTTCGGAAAGTGTGCGCTCCGCACTGTCGTTTTCAGAGAAGCAACGGCTTCACCCCTCAGCCGCCAGCCGCGCCGCCTGATCCTCCTCCGTCAGCGCATCCACGAACTCGTCGAACTCCCCGGCCATCACCCGGTCGATCTTGTGCGACGTCAGGTTGATCCGGTGATCCGACACCCGCCCCTGCGGAAAATTATACGTGCGTATCCGCTCGCTCCGGTCGCCTGTGCCCACCTGGCTTTTGCGGTCCGCCGAGCGCGTCGCGTGCAGATCCGCCCGCTGCACCTCGTACATCCGCGCGCGCAATATCTTCATCGCTTTCGCACGGTTCTTGTGCTGGCTGCGCTCTTCCTGCATCGCCACCACTATGCCGGTCGGCACATGCGTGATGCGCACGGCGGACTCCGTCTTGTTCACGTGCTGCCCGCCGGCGCCAGACGCGCGATACACGTCGATGCGCAGATCGCTTTCATTGACCTGCACGTCCACTTCCTCGGCTTCCGGCAACACGGCCACCGTCACTGTGCTCGTATGTATGCGCCCCTGCGTCTCCGTCGTCGGCACACGCTGCACGCGATGCACGCCGGATTCGTACTTCAGCCGCGCGAACACGTTCCGGCCGGTGATCTCGGCGATGCCTTCCTTCAACCCGCCGAGTTCCGTCTCGCCGTAATCCATCAGCTCGAAACGCCAGCCCCGCAGACCGGCGTATTTCTGGTAGGCGGCGAACAGCTCGGCGGCGAACAGCCCCGCCTCGTCACCGCCTGCCGCCGGCCGT
Organism: uncultured Acetobacteraceae bacterium; assembly: GCA_964252625.1. Classification (GTDB taxonomy): domain Bacteria; phylum Pseudomonadota; class Alphaproteobacteria; order Acetobacterales; family Acetobacteraceae; genus BOG-908. Next base: position 3,082 of record CAXUOA010000243.1, read on the forward strand.
ATCTCCAGTATGGCGCTGCGCTCGTCCGCCTCGTCACGCGGCAGCAAAGCCAACTGTATCTCGCGCGCCAGCTTCGGCAGGCGCTCGCGCAGGTCACGCAACTCGGCCTCCGCCATCTCGCGCATCTCCGGGTCGGCCAGCAACTGCTCGGCGCCGGCGGCCTCGGTCCCGGCCGCGCGCCACTCCTCGATGCGCGCCACTACCGGTTCCAGCTCGGACAACTCGCGTGAGGCGCGGGAGAACGCCTCGCCCGTCAGCCCGCTGGAGAGGTCGTGACGCAGCTCCTCGGCGCGCAGGAGGATCCTGTCGAACTTTCCTGCGAGGTCTAGCATCGGGCGTTACCGGGAACAGAAAGAAAGCGGTTCTTTCCTGAAAAGAAGCGGAAAGCCTTTGCTGTTTCGCAGCCACACCAGCCGGGTGCTGGCGGGACGCGCCGGGCATCGTACCAGCGGAGGAGCGAAGGTGTTTTCAAAGAACACCCTGCCTCAAACACTCAACGTCCGCGCCACATCCTCAAGCGCAACCTCGACCTGCGTTCCCGTCGCCAGATCCTTCACCGCAGCCACCCCACGCGCCGCCTCGTCATCGCCGATGATCACCACTGCCCGCGCGCCCAGCCTGTTCGCCCGCTCCATCCGCTTCTTCATGTTGCCGCGATAGGACATCTCCGCACGCAGGTTGGCCTGCCGCAGCGCCTGCAGCAGTGCCACGGCGGTGGCCTCCGCCGCGTCGCCCAGCGGTATCACGACCACCGCCGACGGCGGCGGCGGCGCGTCCGCCAGCAGCATGGACAGCCGCTCGATCCCCGCGGCCCAGCCCACGGCGGGCGTAGGCGGGCCGCCCATCTCGGCCACCAGCCCGTCATAACGGCCGCCTGCCATCACCGTGCCTTGCGCGCCGAGCCGCGAGGTCACGAACTCGAACGCGGTGTGGCTGTAGTAGTCGAGGCCGCGCACGATGCGCGGGTTCTCGCGGAACGGCACGCCGAACGCGGTCAGGTGAGCGCGCACGGCCGCGTAGAAGCCTGATGCGGCATCGGTCAGATGCGGGCCTATCGTCGGCGCGCCGGCGACGATCGCGCGGTCGCCCTCGTCCTTGCTGTCCAGGATGCGCATCGGGTTGCGCGCCAGCCGGTCCTGGCTGTCGGCGGACAGGGCAGCCCTGTGGGCTTCGAAATAGGCCACCAATGCGTGGCGGTACGCGTCGCGGCTCGGCGTGTCGCCGAGCGTGTTCAGTTCCAGCACCACGTCTTCCGTCAGGCCCAGTGCGCCCAGGATGTGCCAGCCGAGTGCCATCACCTCGGCGTCCGCCAGCGGCTCGGGCGCGCCGATCAGCTCGGCGCCTATCTGGTGGAACTGCCTGTAACGGCCCTTCTGTGGTCGTTCGTAGCGGAACATCGGCCCGGCATAGAACACCTTCTGCGGCAGCGATTGGGTAAGTCCGGCGGTCACCAGCGCGCGGCAGATGCCAGCGGTGTTCTCCGGCCGCAGCGTCAGGCTGTCGCCGCCGCGGTCCTGGAAAGTGTACATCTCCTTGGTGACCACGTCGGACGTGTCGCCAAGCGTGCGGGCGAACACTCGCGTGTCCTCGAAGATGGGCGTGGACCACTCGTCGAAACCGTACAGCGCGGCCACGCGGCGTGCGCTGCCCGCCACGTGGGCAAAGCGGCGCTGGTCCTCGCCCAGTATGTCTCGTGTGCCGCGTACGGGCTGTAACGCTTCCAAGCTTCTGCTCTCGCG
>CAXUOA010000244.1:0-4800 GCA_964252625.1 uncultured Acetobacteraceae bacterium
AAAAGTTTTTTGCTTCTTTTTTTCAAAAAAGAAGGCCTTCCTTGCTTGCCCAAGCATCACCCGGACAGCGTGGATGAAAGCGGGGTTTGCGGCAGAGCCCACCCGTGCCGAGCACGTCCCAGAACGGCACTCACATCGCCAGACGCGGCAGCATCGCGTCAAGAAGCCGCCGCCCGGTATCGCTCGCCACCAGCCGCACCCCGTCCCAGGTGAGGTATCCCGCCTCCCGGCTCGCCGACAGGATCACCGGATCCAGGGCGTCTGCCAGCGCCACGCCGGTCCGCCGCGCAAAGGCCGTGGCCTCGATCCCTTCCGCCAGACGCAGGCCCATCAGCAACGCCTCGCGCGCCCTGTCGCGCGGCGCCACGATCTCCTCCTCCGTGCTGCCGTGGCCGTCCTGCTCCACCCTGGCGGCCCAGACCTCCGGCGCGCGGTGCCGGCGCGTGGCCACCACACGCTCCGCTCCCGCCGCGCCCAGACGCAGCCGGCCATGCGCGCCAGGCCCGATGCCGGCATAGTCCCCGTAGCGCCAGTAGGTCAGGTTGTGCCGGCTTTCCGCCTGCGGACGCGCGTAGTTGGAAACCTCGTAGGCCGCCATGCCATGGCGCGCCGCCGCCGCTGCCGTGGCGTCGTACATCGCCTCCGCCAAGTCGTCGTCCGGCAGCACCAGCTCGCCGCGCCTGTGCGCGCCTGCGTAGGCGGTACCCGGTTCGATGGTGAGTTGGTAGAGCGAGAGGTGGTCGGCGGCGAGCGCCAGCGCGCGGTCCAGCTCAGCCTGCCAGGCAGCCAGGCTCTGCCCTGGCCGCGCGTAGATCAGGTCGAACGACAGGCGGGGGAAGATCGCGCGTGCCTGCTCCAGCGCCGCCATCGCCTGCGCGGCATCGTGCGCCCGGCCCAGCCCCCGCAAGGCCGCGTCGTCCAGCGCCTGCACGCCCAGTGACAGCCGGTTCACGCCGGCGTCGCGGAAGCCCGCCAGGCGAGCCAGCTCCACGCTGGTCGGGTTGGCTTCCAGCGTCACCTCGATGTCCGGCGTGGCATCGAACAGGCGGTGCGCGTCGGCGATCAGCACGGCCACGCTGTCGGGCGACATCAGGCTGGGCGTGCCGCCGCCGAAGAAGATGGAGGCGAGCGGCCGCCGGCCCAGCCTGGCCGCCTCCCAGGCGAGTTCGGCGCGCAGGGCGGCGGTAAAGCGGGCCTGCGGGATGGTGTCGCGCACGTGGCTGTTGAAGTCGCAATACGGGCATTTCTGCAGGCAGAATGGCCAGTGGATGTAGAGGGCCAAAGGCTCGGGCAAGGAGGGCTTTCCATCAAGACACGGGAGCAAGGCCGCTCCCGCCGGCGTTGCGTCGGGCATGGCGCCCGGCGGAGGCCAAAGCAGGGCGGCCCTATTTCCTGACCGAGTGCAGCAGGTCCACGGCAGGGTCGGGCAGCGTGTCCGTATACGCCGTGCCGTTCCAGATCCAGCGGTCCTTGCCGTGCACAAGCAGGTCGTACATCCCGTGATGCGCGCGCGGCGACACCCTGATCGGCCCGCTGATCGAATCCAGCACCTTCGTCCAGCTCCCGCCATTCCGCAGATAGGCCGATGTGGAACACCCGGCCGAGCCGCAGAAATCGGCCGATTGCACCTGCACGAACAGCGCCGCCGGCCCTGGCTTCACGCTGAGCCGCGCGGAGCCCACCAGCATGACCGGCGGGTCTCCGGCACTGCGGGACTGTTTGAGGTCGCTGGAGACGAGCCGCGTCGCGGTGGTCTCCAGCTCGCTGCCCGGCTGAGTGGTCAGTGCCACGGTGCTCTCCGTGCCGGACGCTGCCTGCGCCGGGCTGGCGATGGTTCGCCGGCGCGCATGACCGGTGTGCTTCGCCGGACGGGGCAAGGCGGGCGGCGGGCTGGCCTGTGGAACCGCGGCGGGCGGCTCCGGCGCGGGCGGTGCCGCCGTGTCGGTCACCGAAGGGGTGCTTGCCGTGGGCGGAGCTGCGGCGGGCGGTGCGGCGGCCGCCAGCAAAGGCAGGCAGAGCGCCAGCAGCGCCCGCAGGGGGAGGGCGCGCGACTCAGGCATGGCGCTCATAGTTTTCGGACCGCATGGCAATCTCTTCCAGACGCAGCTCGTTACGTTTGACAAACCGCAATATCCACACAACCACGCCGACCGTGACCACCGCCAGCACCACCTGGAACCGGCCCGACATCCGGCTTGCCGCATCGCCCAGTACATACGCGAACATTCCGTGCACGCAGGGCCAGGCGACGCCGCCGGCGACGGTCCAGCCCAGGAACGGCCCCCAGCGCATGGCACTCGCCCCGGCCAGAAGCGCGTTGAAGCTGCGCAGCACGCTCAGAAAGCGGCAGAAGAACACCACCTTGCCGCCGTGCTCGCGGAACAGATAGCGCCCCAACGCCAAGCGGCGCGCCGTCAGCCCGACCCGCCAGCCGTGGCGTGCCAGCACCGGCGCGCCGATCTGCCTGCCGATGACGAAGCCCACGACATTGCCGAGTATAGCCCCGGCGATGGCCGCCAGGATGACCGAGACGATGCTCAGCCGCCCGGTGGTGCTGGCGTAGATCGCCGCGCCGAAGAAGACGGTCTCCCCGGGAAACAGCAATCCCGCGCACTCGATGGCCACCGCCAGCGTGATGACGCTGGTGCCGTACTGGTGGAGCAAGTGGTGCGCGAAGTGCATCATCCTGTTGCACCCTAGCGCGATGTTATCAAACAGCAAAACAGCGCAAATATGGCCGCGATCCCGCCAGGCGCCGTGGCGCGCAAAAAATGGTTGCGCGTCACAAAATTGTTATGCCAGGATGCCGGCCACCTGATACCCGCCAGTCTGGAGACTGGCGGACAGAGCGCAAACAGTCCTTTTTTGAAAAAGAGCCAGAACCTTTTGCCTTCCTTTGCAGTCGCAACAGCCACCTGCCGTTGGATCGATCGAGGCATCTGAACCTGCGCAGGAAGCAAAAGTTTTTTGCTTCTTTTTTTCAAAAAAGAAGGCCTTTCTTGCTGCCCGGGCGTCAATCTCACAGCGGGTTGGTATAAGTCGTCCCGGATCGCCGAATGGGCTGCCGCCAGGGTTTGTGACAGAGGCCAGATGAAACATTACCGCATCTACTTTCTCGCCCCGGATGGCAAGATAGACGGCAGGCCTGCCGAGTTGGAGGCCGGGTCCGAAGACGAAGCCGTGATGCGCGCTTTGGTGGCGGACCGGAACGCCTACGGCGCAGAGGTGTGGTGCGGCGCCACCCTCGTCCGCCGTGTCGATCACCCTGGCGCGCAGGCCTTCATGGCGCCTGACGACCGCAGCGGGCACGTGGACCTGCGCACGCCGTAAGGCTTTCCTCTCTGTTGCGGAGACCGTGACTAGGCTCCGCCGCACCGGATTTCGTTGCCTGGTTGCGCATCTTTCTTGTATCACGGTTTTGTGATATTAGAACGGAAGGCGCATTTCATGACCTAGCTTCGTGTTTTCGCGGTCGTCCTGATGGCCGCGGCACCCGCATCGGGCGCGTTTGCCGAGACGCACGCCGGCGGCCCTGCGAGCGCGCTGCCTGGGCAGGCGCCGCTACCGCTCGGCCTGAAAGTGTGCCTGGTGAGCGCCGCCTTGGGGGCTGCGCTGGAACGCCTGTGCTCCGGCGGGCCGCGCAGGACGTAGCGGCCCGCCAGGGCGGACGCCGCGCGGTGCAAGGCCGCTCTGACCGCCGGTGTGAGCTACAGATACGGCATGCAAAGCCGCGCCAGCGCATCGCGCAGCCGGACGGGCAGGCCCCGCGCCTGCAGGTCCGCCTCGGTCAGCCGATCGCCCCGGCACGCTTCCACGAAGCGGGCCAGCGCCACGGCCTGGTGCGGCCCGTAGCTCTCCACGCACAGCTCGAAATTCAGCCGGAACGAGCGGATGTCCCAGTTGCAGCTTCCCACCAGGAACCACTCGGCATCCACGATCATCAGCTTGGAATGCCGGAACGGCGGCGGCGACAGCCAGACCTGTACGCCGTCCGACAGGATCGGCCCCACATTCGCCCTGGCCGCCCAGTCCACCAGCCGCTGATTGCTCCGGCGCGGCATCACCACGTCCACGCTGACCCCGCGCATCGCCGCCAGCGACAGCGCCGCGCCGAGCCTTTCGTCAGGCAGGAAATACGGTGTCATGACCACGATGCTTTCGCGCGCGCAGGCCACCGCCTGCAGGATCGCGAACTCGATCTTCTCCACGTCCTCGTCCGGCCCGGAGCCGATGACGCGTGAGGCGATGCCGGCGTGTTCCCTGGCCTGCAGCACCGGAAACCACGACTCGCCATCCAGTGTTTCACCTGCTGCGAACAGCCAGTCCTGCGCGAACGCCTCCACCAGCTGTCCCACGACCGGGCCGTCAAAGCGGAAATGCGTGTCCTGCACGGGATGTTTCGTGTGGCAGGCGAGCACGTTGTCATCGGCCACGTTCAACCCGCCGGTGAAACCGATGCGGCCGTCGATGACGAGTATCTTCTTGTGCGACCGCAGATTCAGGAACGGCATGCGCCACGGCAGCGGCGAGTGCAGGAAGCGCGCCGCCGGCACGCGGCGTCGCCGCAGCGCGTGATAGGCCGGCGAGCGCACCCAGCCGCCGCCAATCCCGTCGATCAGCACGCGCACCGCCAGGCCACGCCTGTGCGCGTCCTGCAGCGCGTCCACGAACCGGCCACCCCACCTATCGTTATCGAACAGATACGAGGACAGCCCCACGCTGTGTTCCGCCGCGGCGATTGCCGCCAGCATGGCCGGGTAGCCCTCGTCGCCGTTCTGGAACACGTCCACCGTGTTGCCA
>CAXUOA010000245.1:0-4757 GCA_964252625.1 uncultured Acetobacteraceae bacterium
CGACAGCGGAGCAAAAGTCTTTTGCTTCTTTTCTTCAGAAAAGAAGGCCTTTCTTTCTTACTGCATCGTAGGAATAACGAAACTCGCCCCCTCGCGCACCCCGGAAGGCCAGCGTGACGTCACCGTCTTCGTCTTGGTATAGAACCGGATAGAATCCGGCCCGTGCTGGTTGAGGTCGCCGAAGCCGGAGCGTTTCCAGCCGCCGAAGGTGTGATAGGCGAGCGGCACGGGAATGGGCACGTTCACCCCCACCATGCCCGCCTGCACGCGGCTGGTGAAATCGCGCGCGGCGTCGCCGTCGCGGGTGAAGATCGCAACGCCGTTGCCGTATTCGTGGTCGTTGCAAAGGCGCAGGCCGTCCTCGTAGGTGTCGGCGCGCGCGATGCTCAGCACGGGGCCGAAGATCTCCTCGCGGTAGATGCGCATCTGCGGGGTGACGTGGTCGAACAGCGAGCCGCCGATGAAGTAGCCGCCTTCGTAGCCCTGCAGGCGGAAGTCGCGGCCGTCCACCAGCAGGTCGGCGCCTTCGGCCACGCCGGTATCGATATAGCCACGCACACGCTCCAACGCGTCCCGGGTGACCAGCGGGCCGTAATCGGCGCCCTCGTCGTTGGAAAGGCCGACGCGCAGGGCTTCGACACGGGGGATCAGCTTGGCGACCAGCGTGTCTGCTGTCTTGCGGCCGACCGGCACGGCGACGGAGATGGCCATGCAGCGTTCGCCGGCGGAGCCGTAGCCGGCGCCGATCAGCGCGTCCACCGCCTGGTCTATGTCGGCGTCGGGCAGGATCACCATGTGGTTCTTGGCACCGCCGAAGCATTGCGCGCGCTTGCCGTGGGCGGCGGCGGTCTCGTAGATGTAATGCGCGATCTGCGTGGAGCCGACGAAGCCCACGGCCATGATCCGCGGATCGGTGAGCAGCGCGTCCACGGCGGTCTTGTCGCCGTGCACCACGTTGAAGATGCCGGGCGGCCCGCCGGCTTCGATGAACAACTCGGCGAGGCGGACGGGCACCGAGGGGTCGCGCTCGGAAGGTTTGAGGACGAAGGCGTTGCCGCAGGCGATGGCGGGGCCGGCTTTCCACAGCGGGATCATCGCCGGGAAGTTGAACGGCGTGATGCCGGCGACCACGCCGAGCGGCTGGCGCATCGAGTAGATGTCGATGCCGGTGCCGGCCGAATCCGAGTATTCGCCTTTCAGCAGGTTCGGTACTCCGCAGGCGAACTCGATGACTTCCAGGCCGCGCTGCACGTCGCCGCGGGCGTCCGCCACGGTCTTGCCGTGCTCGCTGGACAGCAGGCGGGCGAGCGCGTCCATGTTCTGGTTGATGAGGTCGACGTAGCGCATCATCACGCGGGCGCGGCGCTGCGGGTTCTGCGCCGCCCAGGCCGGCTGGGCGGCCGCGGCGTTGGCGATTGCCGCCTGGACCTCCTGCAGAGAGGCGAGCGGGACCGCGGCCTGCGCTTCCCCGGTATTGGGGTTGAAGACGGGGGCGGTCCGGCCCGATTGCCCTTGCGTGTGCGCGCCGCCGATGAAGTGGGAGATCTGTCGCATGACTGGCTGCCTGCCCTGGCTTTTATTGTTTGGCCGGCATCAAAGCATGCGCCGGGCAGGGCAGAAAGGGCAGGACTGGCCGGCCCGGCAGGCGCGCACGCCGCGGGCACGGTGAAGGCGGCGCCGATCAACATCCACCGCGGTTTCGGAAGCGACGGGGCGAGGTTCCTATTGCATCTCCACCCGCATCAGCCACTCGTCCCCATAGGCCGTGACATCGCGCCCTAGCACCGAACGGACCGCGCCGCTTCTGATGAAATACCCTGTCACCACGTCTTTCGGGTCCGAGTCGCCCAGCAGATAGAAGCTCCTGTTCGCCTTGACGAACGCCGCCAAATCCTCGATCGCGAGTTCGGGACGTATGGGCGCCCAGCGTTCCACCTGGTGTTCGTTGGTGGGATCGAAGCCGGCGCTGTCCGGCCCATGCAGGAAGACCAGCCGGCGGCGCAGGCCGGGGTCCGCCGCCTCGTCGAGCTGCAGGTAGTGCAACCCCTCGCCGATCACGATCGGCTCGCCGCCTGTGGCCTGCCGCAGCAATGCGAGGTCGGAATCCTGTTCCGGCGCCAGGGACCGCAGCGCGTGTATGTCCCACAACCCGCAGGAGAGGGCCAGCAGGAAGCAGGCCATCCAGCCGCCACGCGGCAGGCGCTCGATCAGCCTGGCATACAGGATGGCAATCCCCAGCGCGGCGGCGAGCGCATAGCGTTCGTTGAACGTCCTGGTGATCAGCACGCCGGCCACGAACACGATCAGCGGGATGGCGGTCACCGCCAGGGTGAGCACGTCGAAATCGAGGTCCGCCACGGCGGTCACGGGCCTGGCCGGCGGCACGCCGGGCAGGCGGAAATGCCGTGCGAGCAGCGCCACCGCCATGACCAGCACGAAGCCGAGCAGCAGGGCGCTGTTCGGCCCCAGCAGCAGGTCGCCATAGACCGAGAGCAGGTTCGCGAGGCTGGCACGCGCGAGGTAGTGCGCAGCACCGGTATCGCCGGCGTTGTAGCGCAATATGTGCCGCATCAGCGGCAACCAGGCCGCGAACACCAGCACCGGCACCGCCAGCCCCGCCCACATTGCGGGCCGCACGCGGCGCAGCGCCAGGGAGCGGACCGCTTCCATGAGCATGAGCGTGCCCACCAGCAGGCAGGCGTAGAAATGCAGCGATATCGCCAGACTGAGTGCGGTCGCGATCACCACCGGCCGCCACGCCGGCACCGGCCCGTCGCCCGCACGGTCCCAGGCCAGCAGGGCCAGCGCGAAGCATCCCGTCACCAGCGTGTAGGGCCGGGCCTGGATGGCGAAGTTGTAGAGGGCCAGCTCCAGCGTCAGCCCCACGGCGAGCGCTGCGCACGCCGGCCCGAGCCGCCGGCGCACCAGCAGGAACACCGCGGCGCCGCACCACAGGGCGGCCAGCAGCGAAGGCAGCCGCAAGGACAGGGCGCTGCCGCCGAACACGGCGGACCAGGCATGCAGCAGCAGGTGGTAGGTGGGTGGCGAGAACTCGCCGCCATGGGCTACGGCGTCCCAGATGCCGCCCGGCGCCGGCAATCGGGCGATCCAGGCGGCCAGCACCTCGTCCATCCAGAGCGACCGGGCCGCACTCGTGCGCCACGCGGTGAAGATCCACAGGGCCGTCAGCAGCGCCAGCAGCCCCCCCGCCAGGGCGGCTTCAGCCTGCCGCGCGCGTCGCGCACCGTCCGGGGAGACCGTCACCACCGCGGCGTCCTGGTGTTCTGACATGGCATGCACTCCGGTGACCTGCGCGCGAGGCGTTATGCCCGCCGCACCGGCGCCTGTGTTCCCGCAGGCCATCACAAGACGAGGACCTGACGCTTTTTTCGGCACCGCCCGCTACGCGCGCCGCTATTGAGGCTTTGCTGCAGTGCGTTCCCGAATATCCAAAGGATCGTCATGCCGGATACCGTTCTCCCGCTCCTGCCGGAACTGCCGGACCACAGCGCGCAGCTGGAACTCTCGATCGTCATGCCCTGCCTCGACGAGGCGGAGACGCTTGGCGTGTGCGTCGCGAAGGCCAGGCTGTTCCTGCACGAATCGGGGATCGCCGGAGAGATCGTGGTGGCCGACAACGGCAGCACCGACGGCTCCCAGCAGATCGCGCTGCGCGCCGGCGCCCGGGTGGTGCCGGTGCCCAGGCGCGGCTACGGCGCGGCGCTGATCGAAGGCATTCGGCAGTCGCGCGCCACCTACGTCATCATGGGCGATTCCGACGACAGCTACGATTTCCGCAACCTGCAGAACTTCGTCACCGCCCTGCGCGGCGGCGCGGACCTGGTGATGGGCAACCGGTTCCGCGGCGGCATCGCGCCCGGCGCCATGCCGTTCCTGCACCGCTACCTCGGCAACCCGGTGCTCTCCTTCATCGGGCGCACGCTGTTCCGCGTGCCGACGGGCGATTTCCATTGCGGGCTGCGGGGGTTCTCGCGCGCCAGCATCCTCTCGCTGGACTTGCACACCACGGGCATGGAGTTCGCCAGCGAGATGGTGGTCAAGGCTGCCAACGGCGGCCTGCGCATCGCCGAGGTGCCGACCACGCTGGCGCAGGACGGCCGCAGCCGGCCGCCGCATCTGCGCACCTGGCGGGACGGCTGGCGGCATCTGCGCTTCCTGCTGGTGTATTCGCCGCGCTGGCTGTTCTTCTATCCCGGCCTGGCACTGATGGCCGCGGGCCTGCTGTTCGCCGCCATCCTGCTGGGTGGACGGGTGAACATCACGTCCGGCGTGTCATTGGACGTGCACAGCTTCCTGGTCGCCTGCGCCTGCATACAGCTCGGGTTGCAGAGCATCGTCTTCGCCATGCTCACGCGCCGCTATGCCACGTCCAGCGGCCTGCTGCCGCACTCGCCGCGCTACGACCGGCTGCTGGCGCGCTTCAGCACGGAGAATCTGCTGATCGCCGCCGGCATCCTGCTCGTGCTCGGGCTCGGCGGCGGGGTCTCGTGCCTCGTGCGCTGGGGCAGCGGCGGCTTCGGCGCGTTGCCGCCCGGCCACATGCTGCGCGCGCTGGTGCTGTCCCTCACCGGCATAAGCTGTGCCATACAGCTGGGCTTTTCCGCCTTTCTCGGCGGCATCATGGACGTGCCGCGCCGGGCGCCCGCCGGGCAGCCGGCGTGAGCGGAAGCGCCGCGCCGGTCCGGCACCTCATCGTCACCGGCGGTAGCGGCTATATCGGCGCCGCCGTGGTGCGC
>CAXUOA010000246.1:0-1493 GCA_964252625.1 uncultured Acetobacteraceae bacterium
GGGGGGCCGCCACGCCGGCACGGGCCAGCCATGCGTGCGCCAGGTACAGCCGGCCACGCCGGGCATCCTCGGCGAGGTCGCGCAGGATGTTCGTAAGCTGCAGCGCGCGGCCCAGATAATGCGCCACCTCGTCGGCCGCCGGCGATGCATCGCCGAAGCAGCGCACCGACAGCCGGCCCACGGCGGAGGCCACCCGGTCGCAATACAGATCCAGCGTCTCGGCGGCCGGTGCCACGATGACCGTCTCGGCATCCATCTGCATGCCGTCGATCACCGCCAGGAAGTCGACCCTGCGCAACCCGTAGCGCCGGGTGGCAAGCTGCAGCATCCGGCCGACCGCGCCTTCGTCGCCCGCGCCGCCGGGTGTGCCTGGCCCGGGCGCCTGGCCGGCCGCTATCGCCTCGATCCTGGCGCGCCAGCCATCGAGCAGGCCGCGCTTGACCTCCATCGCGTTCGGCTCGTCGGCGATGTCGTCCACCAGCCGGCAGAACGCGTAGACGGCATACATCGCCACGCGCCGCTCCGGCTGCAGGATCGCCATGCCGCGGTAGAACGAGGTGCCGGACGCCCGCACGATCCGGCTGACGGCGGACAGGTCCTCGCGCGCCGCGTCGAGCGGCAGGCTCATGAAGCCGCCTTGGGATGCCGCCGCAGGTAGCGCGTGGCGCCGGCCAGGCTGGCAGCCACGTCGGGCCGCCGCAGCTTCACCCGGGCGGCCAGCGGGTCCCCGGCCCTCAGGCGTGCCGTCCGGCGTCGGGACAGGCCCAGGATCACGCCGGTCTCCAGCCGCAGCCGCACGTCCCGCACGCGCTGCGGCAGTGCTGCGGCCTGCTCGTTCATGACGTCGCACCCGTCCAGAAGGCGGTCAATCACGCGCCGCAGCCCCGGCGTCTCGGCGGACCTGCGCACATCGTCGATGCCGGAGCCCTCGGCGGCCAGCCAGGCCTCCGGCAGATAGCAGCGGTCCAGCCCGGCCAGGTCGCGCGCCATGTCCTGCAGATGGTTCAGTATCTGCAACGCGGCGCTCAGCGCGTCCGAAGGCGGGATGCAATCGGCCGCCTCGCCGTGCAGCGCCAGCACGTGCCGCCCCACCGGCATCGCCGAGTAGCGGCAATACTCCAGCAGGTCCGGCCAGGTGGCGTAGCGCGTCTGCGTCGCGTCCTGCCGGAACGCGCGCAGCAGCTCCCGGCTATGGGCGTCCGTGACACCCGTCTCCGCCAGGCTGCGCCGCAGCCCCGAGGCAGACGGCGACCCGGCTTCGGCGCTGCCCGTCAGCACGTCCTCCATCACGCCCAGCCGCGCCAGCTTGTCGGCGGGCGCCAGAACCGCGCTGTCCGCGATGTCGTCCGCGTTGCGCGCGAAGCTGTAGAACGCGTGCACGTGCCGGCGCAGCGACCGCCGCACCAGCAGGGACCCCACCGGAAAGTTCTCCTGCGTCCGGTCCTTGCCGGACCAGGCTTCGACGTCGGCCACCGCTCCGCTTATTGTTGGCA
>CAXUOA010000246.1:1593-4414 GCA_964252625.1 uncultured Acetobacteraceae bacterium
AGCCATCGCTCCGCTCATTGTTGGCAAGCCATCGCTCCGCTCATTGTTGGCAAGCCATCGCTCCGCTCATTGTTGGCAAGCTATCGCTCCGCTCATCCGTGATACGCCCGTTGCTTCCAGATCGTGCCACGCCCCCGGTAATGGTCCACCGCCGAGCCCAAGGTGGCCGCCGTATAGAACACCGCCGCACCCGGCAGGCACGCCGCCCAGGCGAAGTTCAGCCGGAACCGCCGCAACGTCGGCAGATAGGACACCGTCATCGCTGCCCAGGCGAGCACGCCCATCCACCGCGCGGCCCCGTGCCCGAAGAAAGCGGCCAGAGGCGGCACCAGCCAGACCAGCACCATGCCGGCCACCGTGCCCCCCAGCTTCCACGGCGAGTAGCCCAGCTGCACGAACGCGCAGCGCGCCACCATGCGCCACACATCACCCACCTCGCGATACGGCCGTATGCTGGTGGCCAGGCTGCTGTGCCCCAGCCAGATGCGACCGCTCTGCTTCACGCGTCGCGCCAGCGTCACGTCGTCGATCAACGCGCCACGCATCGCTTCCACCCCGCCCACCCGCGCCAGGGCCGACGCGCGGATGAGCACCGTGCCGCCGGCTGCCGCCGCCATCCTGTTGCCAGGATCGTTCACCCAGGCGAACGGATACAGCAGTTGGAAGAAGAACACGAAAGGCGGCACCAGCGCATGCTCCGCCGCCCGCTCGCACTGCAGCGCCACCATCTCGCTCACCATGTCCAGTCCGCCGGCCTGCAACTGGCCTACCAGCGCCGCCAGGTGACGCGGGGCATGCACGATGTCCGCGTCCGTCAGCAGCAGCAGCTCTGTCCTGCCGGCCTCCGCCACGCCCTGATGCACCGCCCACAATTTGCCGCTCCACCCCGGCGGATGCGCCGCCCCGCGCAACACCGTCAGCCGCGTATCGCCTATGCCGTCCGCGAGCGCGCCCGTCCCGTCGCTGCTCAGATCGTCCACCAGGATTACCTGCAACGGACCGTTGTAGTCCTGCGCCAGCAAGCTGCGCAGGCAGGCCTCGATGCTCTCCGCCTCGTTGCGGGCCGGCACGATGACGGTGACGGGCGGCATGGCGCGGGTGGACGGGATCGCGCGCAGCATCGGGCCGAACTGCCAGAAGAGGCCGTGGCCCAGGAGGAGGTAGATCCAGATGAACAGCGAGAGCGCGGCGAAGACGGTCAAGAAAGGCCTTCTTTTCTGAAGAAAAGAAGCAAAAGACTTTTGCTCCTGCGACGCTGCGGGCGATTTGGCGCCTTCTGCAACACCGCGACCGGTTCAAGGGACGGCAGCGACAGCGGAATCAAAAGTTCTTTGCTTCTTTCTTTCAAGAAAGAAGGCCTTCCTTGAACCACGCCACGGCATCGCGCACTGCTTCCAAAGCAGGCCGTGGCGCATACCCCAGCGCCGCCTTCGCCTTGGCGCTCGAGAAGAACATCTTCTTGCGCGCCATGCCCAAAGTCTCGCGCGTCACCACAGGCTCCACGCCGAACCGCGCCAGCGCCTCGCAGGCCAACGCCAGCGGATACAGCGGCGCTATCGGCAGCTTCACCCGCGGCGGCCGGCGGCCGGCCACCTGGGAGACCAGCGCGAACAGCGCGCCCAGCGAGAAATCCTCGCCGCCCAGGATGTAGCGCTCGCCCACCACGCCGCGCTCAAGCGCCAGCGCGTGGCCTTCCGCCACGTCGTCCACATGCACGATGTTCAGCCCGGTCTCCACATAGGCGGGCATGCGGCCCTCCGCGGCATCCTTGATCATCTTGCCGGTGGGCGTGGGCTTGATGTCGCGTGGTCCCACCGGCGTGGAGGGGTTCACGATCACCACAGGCATCGCGTGCTCGCGCACCAGGTCCAGCACCGCCTGCTCGGCCAGGTATTTGGATTTCTTGTAGACGCCGATGATGCGATCCGGGTGCACCGGCGTGGTCTCGTCGGCCACCGTGCCGTCGCCCACCAGGCCGAGTGCCGCCACGCTGCTGCAATACACCATGCGCTCCACGCCACGGGACTGCGCGGCCAGCAGCAGCGCGCGCGTGCCCTCCACGTTGGCCTGCATCATGCGCTGGGGGTCCGGCACCCACAGCCGGTAGTCGGCCGCCACGTGCACCAGATAGCGGCAGCCGTCTGCCGCAGCGGCCAGCGAGGCCGGGTCGCGCAGGTCCCCTTCAGCCAGCTGCGCCTCCAGCCCGGCGATGTTGCGCCTGTCCCCGCCCGGCCGCACGAACAGCCGCAGCCTGTGGCCACGCGCCAGCAATACGCGCGCCACGGCGGAGCCTACGAAGCCGGTGGCGCCGGTGACGAGGGTAGGGGGGGTGGACGAGGACATGGCGGGCTTCCTAGCGGAGCGGCGCGCCCGCCCCAAGGGCGAAGCAAGCAAGGCCTTCTTTTTTGCAAAAAAGAAGCAAAAAACTTTTGCTCCTCGCCGATTGTGCCAGCACGCGCCTTGGCAGAACCAGGCCGCGCCGTGGTGCAGGCGAAGCAAAAGTTTTTTGGTCTTTTTTTTCAAAAAAGGACTGCTTGCCTTGCCTGGCTTCCTCCCCAGGCCGCCCGCTTGATATTCTCCACCCCGCTTTCCTAATCTGTTGAGGCCGGTGCTTTCCTGGCCCAAGATACCCCATGGTTATGACCCGCAAACGCGACCTGCTGACCAACATCGTCATCCTGGCCCGCCTCATCCGCACGGAAGCCGACAGGCGCGCCAGGGCGCACGGCATGACGCGTGCCCAGTGGACCCTGATGGTCCGCCTGGAATCCCAGCCCGGCCTGCTGCAGAAGGAACTGGCCGAGATCCTGGAAGTGGAGCC
>CAXUOA010000246.1:4424-4735 GCA_964252625.1 uncultured Acetobacteraceae bacterium
GCATCTGACCGAAGCCGCCCAGCCGCTGCTCGGCGAGATCGACCGCCAGCTCACCGACGTTGCCGACACGCTCTGCCAGGGTATGAACGACGACACGCTGGCCACCACCAGCGCCGCGCTTTCGCGCATGCGCGAGCGTGCGCAGGAGCAGCGCAACTGCGCCGGCGACCCGCCGCCTTGCGAGACGGCCGTCGAGGTGTCCATCTGCAAGCCGCCGGCCCTGCCGGCCGGAGAGCCGGCGCTGGAAGTGCTCGGCTGAGCCCGCGAGCCACGCCCCCGCCCCCCGGCAAGCAGGACGCATGACCGAGATC
>CAXUOA010000247.1:0-4708 GCA_964252625.1 uncultured Acetobacteraceae bacterium
GGAACAGCCCCGGCCAGCCGTGCTCGCCCAGCACCTCGAAGTAGATGCTGTGGTAGGCCAGCCCGTGCACGACGAGCGGGTCGCCGTCCTCGCCATGCGGGAAGGTGATGACGTCGAGAACGTAGGCGTTGAAGCCGCCGCCGCCGATGAAGGTGTCGGCCCCGCCGCCGCCTGTGCCGATACGGGCGGAGGAGCCGCCGAAAAAGCCGGTGCGCGAGGCTGTTGAACACGCCAAGCCGTTGGACACGGTGCGCCACCAGCCAAACCTGACCAAATCCCGCGCCCGACACCAGCAGCCTGCTGAACACGCTGGCCGCCTTCCAGGCTGACCAGAAGCAGACCAAGGCGCCAACGCACGCCTACAACCCGTCGAAGGGCGGGGCGCACAACGCGGGCGGGCAGTTGCATGGCAACCTTACCGGCGCGCTCAGCGAAGGCCAGCGCAAGACGATCGGCGACTCCGTACGGCGTTGTTATTCCGAGGACACCGCAGCGAAAGATTACGCCAGCTACTACGCGGACATGGTGGTGACCGTGGATGCCGAGGGCGTGGTGCGCGACGTGAAGCTCGACCCTGCGTTCCAGGCCAAGGCCAACGCGGATCCGTCCTACCGCGCCTTTGCGGAGCGCGCCGAACACGCTGTCCTGCTCGCCGAATGCGCGAAGCTGCCGATCCCCGCGAACCTGCTGGGCCAGCCGTCCGCCCAGTTCAAATTCCGATTCAGACCTTGATGGAGACCGTCGCCATGGTGCGAGACCGTATTTCGGGGAACCTGCTTCCCGCCGATTTCCTGCCACGCCGCGGCTTTTTGGCGGGCGCCGGCCTGCTGGCCGCCTCGCCCGCTATGGCTGCCACGCCGCTTCCCGCCGCCGCCAGCGGCCAGCCGATCATCGACGTCTCCGGTGCCCAGCGTAATCCCATTCCCATCGCCATCACCGGGCTGACAGGCGGCCCGGGCGGGGTGGATATTGGCGGCGTGATCAACGCGGACCTCGGCCGCTGCGGCCTGTTCCGCCCGCTGGACCAGACCTTCGCCCCGCCCACCGGCACGCCGGATTTCGCCACCTGGAAGGCGAGCGGCGCCCACGCGCTGGTGACCGGCCAGGTGACGGGGACGGACCCGCTGCGCGTGGAGTTCCGCCTGTGGGACGTGCTGCAGGGCGCCCAGATCCAGGGCACGGCCTATACCACGCAGGCCGCCAACTGGCGTCGCATCGCCCACATCATTGCAGACGTCATCTACGAGCGGCTGGTGGGCGAGAAGGGCTATTTCGACACCCGCATCGTCTACGTGGCCAGCACCGGCCGGCGTGGCGCGCTGACCAAGCGGCTGGCGATCATGGACCAGGACAGCGCCAACAACCGCATCCTGACCGACGGCTCCTGGCTGGTGCTGACGCCGCGCTTCAACCCGGTGCGCGACCAGATCGCCTTCATGAGCTACGCCAACAACCGCCCGCGCGTGTACCTGTTCGACCTCAGTTCCGGCCGGCAGAGCACCTTCGGCGAGTTCGAGGGCATGAGCTTCGCGCCGCGCTTCTCGCCGGACGGCGCGTCGTGCATCCTCTCTGTCACCCGCGGCGGCGGGTCGGACATCTTCGTGGTCGATACCGCGAGCCACGCCGCGCGCCGGCTGACCAGCTCCGGCAGCATCGACACCAGCCCCTGCTACTCGCCTGACGCCAGCCAGATCGTGTTCAACTCGGACCGCGGCGGCGACCAGCAGCTCTACATCATGGGTGCGGGAGGCGGCGGGGCGAAGCGGATCAGCTACGGCAAGGGACGCTACGGCACGCCGGTGTGGTCGCCGCGCGGCGACCTGATCGCCTTCACGCGGCTGAACGGCGGCACGTTCGCCATCGGCGTGATGGACCCGGACGGCCGGGGTGAGCGCATCCTGTCCGAGAGCTTCGCCGTCGAGGGCCCAACCTTCGCGCCGAACGGTCGGGTGCTGATGTTCTGGCGCGAGACGCAGGCGCGTGGCAGCTCGGGGGAGGGGTTCTCGTCGCGTCTGGTGTCGATCGACATCACCGGTTTCAACGAGCGGCAGGTGCCGACGCCTACCGACGCGTCCGATCCGGCCTGGTCGCCGCTGAACGCGTAGGCAAGGGGGGGGGCGATCTTCTTCGAAACAAAATTTTCGTGGCGTCGCCAGCGCAAAGGCTCGCGGCGGCTCTGCCAATGCGCATGCCTGCAGGAGAGGGCCAGACATCCGCGCACGCGGGAGAGGGTAGAGTTTTTCGGTCCTTTTTTCCAAAAAGGACTGCTTGCTTTCTGGCCATCGCTCGGCGGCCAAAAACATCGGCGTCCGATACTGCGCGACATCGCGCTCATTCGCCGCGTGCAAAGCTTGACCGTCACGGAAGCGTAAGCGTATTTCCGCCGCACCGCGGCAACGATTCGTCCAGTCTGTCGTTACCCGCGTGTCAGCCACACCGCACCGACACACAGGAACAATCTTCCATGAAAATCAAGTATCTGGGCGCGATCGCCGCCGTCTCCCTCCTTGCCGCCTGCGCGAAGACGCCACCGGCGCAGACTAACAACACAGGCGGCTTCGGACAGTCCACCCAGAACGCCAACAACGGCCCGATCGGCGGCAGCCAGGAAGATCTGGTGGCCAATGTGGGTGACCGGGTGTTCTACGAACTGAACTCCTCTACGCTCACTGACGCCGGCCAGGCCACGTTGTCAAAGGAGGCCGACTGGCTCGCCAAGTATCCGAACGTCAGCGTCCAGGTCGCCGGCAACTGTGACGACCGGGGCACCGAAGAGTTCAACATCGCGCTCGGCCAGCGTCGCGCCAATGCGGCGAAGGACTTCCTGACCGCCAAGGGCGTGTCGGCCGGCCGCGTCACAACCATAAGCTACGGCAAGGACCGCCCGACCGCGCTGGGCGATGACGAGCAGTCCTGGGCGCAGAACCGCAACGCCATCACGTCTGTGGCGTCCGGCCCCACGTCCTAAGTCGTCGCTTGCGTTCCTGCCCTGCGGTGGTGTTCGACGGCATGAGGTCCGGGGGCTAGCCTCCGGACTTTTCGCATGGCGGCGCGTATCCACGGGGAAAGATGATGATGCACCCACTTTCAAGCCTGCTGCGCACCACAAGCCTGGTTGGAGCCTTACTGTGCGCCGTGCCTGCGCATGCGCAGGTTGAAACGCGTGAGGGCATTGCGTTGCAGAACCAGATTGCCGAGTTGCGGCAGGAGCTGCAGATCGTGCAGCAGAACCAGCAGGGCGGCGGCCAGGGTTCATCGGGTTTCGCCCCACCCCCGGGCCAGTCCGCGCCGCAATATCAGTCTGCCGGCGAAGGCGACTCGGTCGCCCAGCTCCTCGTCCGGGTGAGCGCCCTCGAAGAGCAGAACCGCACCTTGCAGGGCAGGGTGGATGACCTGACGAACCAGGTACAGCGCAACCACGACGACCTCGCCAAGCAGATCGGCGACCTGGCGTTCAAGCTTGGCCAGGCCCCCGCAGGCGGCGGCGCGCCGGCGTCGGAGCCCGCCCAGGACATTTCGCCACAGGCCGCCGCGGTTGCCGCGCCAAGACCGGTGCACCGCACGCCGGAGCTGGCGCTGCGGGAAGGCAACGCGGCTCTCGCCCGACGCGATTACCCGGCCGCGGAGGCCGCGGCACGTGAGGCTCTTGCGGGCCACAGTCCGCGCGCGATCGATGCACAGTTCCTGCTCGCCCGCGCCGAGGCCGGGCAGCACGATTACAAGCAGGCGGCAGCCGATTTCTACCAGGCCTACAACCATGCGCCGCGCTCGCCGACGGCACCGGTGGCGTTGCTGGGCGTGGCCAACACGCTGATTGCGTTGAACGACGGCCGGGACGCCTGCCAGGCCCTGGCGAAGTTGAGCGTGGAGTTCCCCGGAGCGCAAAAGGCCGGGGTGGCTGGTGCACGTAAGCGGGCTTCCTGCGGACGTTAGGCGTCGGCAGGGCGGTCTTTTTTGAAGAAAAGAAGCAACAAACTTTTGCTACCTGCTATTTCGGCGGCCTCGGGGTTCCGGCAGGCACCGGGTTATTTCATCGGCTGGGAAAGCAGGGTTTCCGGTTTTCTTAAAAACCAGGCCGCTTGCTGACCTCAGCGGAATTTGCTGCGCTCATGGCCTCGCTCGGCCCCTGGGGCGAGCGCCAGGCTGTGGCTGTAAGCGGCGGCGCGGACAGCCTCTGCCTCGCCTGGCTCGCAAGGCACTGGGGTAACCCCTTCGGCCTGATCGTGGACCACGGTCTTCGGCCGGAATCGGGTGAAGAGGCCAGCCTGACCAGCAAGCGCCTGACGTCCTTTGGCGTGCCATCCTGCATCATCAGGCTTACTGGTCTGGAGCCCGGGCCGGGACTAGCCGCGCGGGCACGCGATGCGCGCTATGCAGCACTGACGTCAGCTTGCGGCGCGAGGGGTCTGAGCGACCTGCTGCTCGGCCATCATGCGGGTGATCAGGCTGAGACGGTGCTGATGCGCCAGCAGGCTGCGAGCGGCGCCTGGGGGCAGGCTGGCATGTCGCCCGTTGCGCATCGCCGCATGCTGCGGCTCGTCCGGCCGCTGTTGGGCATCGAGAGCGGGCGGCTGCGCGCCACCCTGCAGGCGGCTGGGCTCGGCTGGGTGGAGGACCCGTCAAACCGCAACCCGGCCGCGACGCGCACCAGGCTGCGGGCGCGGCTGGCTGGCGATGGCGGCGGACTGGCGGAACGGCTGGCGCAGAC
>CAXUOA010000248.1:0-4698 GCA_964252625.1 uncultured Acetobacteraceae bacterium
GCGTCTCCAACTTCCCCAGCGTGCAGAGCGTGTCCGGCAGCGTCAGCCAGGCGGGGAGCTGGACGGTGGGTCTGGCCACCGGCGGCACGGTGGGCCTTGCCACGGGCGCCACGGTGGCACTCGGCACGGGCAGCAACATGATCGGCACGGTCACAGTGGCCAACCCGGGCAGCAGCTCCGGCGGCGCCGTCACCGAAAGCGGCAGCTGGACCGTGGGCCTGACTTCCGGCACCAGCGTCGGCGTCTCCGCGCTGCCCGCCTTGCCCGCCGGCAGCAACGCCATCGGCACAGTCGGCGTCTCCAACTTCCCCAGCGTGCAGAGCGTGTCCGGCAGCGTCAGCCAGGCGGGAAGCTGGACCGTCGGGTTGGCCACCGGCGGCACGGTCGGTGTGTCGTCCCTGCCCACGCTGCCGGCCGGCAGCAACGACATCGGGTTCGTAGACATAAACTCCCTGCCCGCCTTGCCGGCGGGAAGCAACGCCATCGGAACCGTCGCGGTCTCAAACTTCCCCGGCACCGTCACCCTGTCCGCCGGCAGCAACGCCGTGGGATCGGTGTCGGTGTCCAACCTGCCGGCCACCCAGGCGGTGTCCGCCGCTGCCCTCCCCTTGCGGTCGGGTGCCGCGACCGCGGCCAGCCAGGCCGCGCCGCTGGCGCCGGTGTCACCGGGCACCGCCACCGCCACCGCCTCCGTGGTCATGGGCTGCCTGGCCAACACCACGCTGCCCACCTTCAATGCCGGCCAGCAAGGTGCCGTGGCGTGCGACACCGCCGGCCACCTCTACGTCGTCACCGTGCCGAGTGCGAACAACGTGCCGACCTACCAGCAGGCGGTGACGAGTGGCGGCGCCAGCGTCTACCGCACCATAAACGCCGCATCCTCCGCCATGGCGGCGAACGTGAAAGCCAGCACCGGCATGGTATACGGCTACGAGGCCTGCAACAGCGGCACCGCCGCCGCTTACCTGCGGCTGTTCGCGCAGGCAACGGCGCCGACCGTGGGCACCAGCACTCCGGCGATCAGCAAGCTGCTGCCCGCCGGAAGCTGCCAGAGCACGAGCAGCAACGTGGGCCTGGTGTTCGGTTCCGGCATCGCGCTGGACGTGACGTCGGGCAGCATGGCCGACAGCGACACGACCGTTGTGGCCACGGCCAGCCAGGTGACCGTGGAGGTTTATTACAAGTAAGGAAGCAAGCAGTCCTTTTTTGAAAAAAAGGACCAAAAAACTTTTACTTCCGACGATTGCATGAAGGCCTGTTCTCATTCCGCAAGATGCAAGTTGCGGAATGAGAACAGGCGTTCATGCAGGCGCCAGGAGCAAAAGTTTTTTGCTTCTTTTTTTCAAAAAAGAAGGCCTTGCTTCCTTACGGCCCGTATTTCGGCGAGAACCCCTGGTTTGTCACCGGCGCCCCAGCCACGCATCTATAGCTGGTATAGCTCCGCTTATCGCCACCGGCATACGCGCTGTGCGCAGGATACAGGCACAGCGGCCGGCGGAATGCCACGCCTGCGCTTTCGTCGTCGTTGACGTATTTGGTGGCGATCACCGACGTGGGTGCCACGCCCTGCTCCACCCAGGCGATCAGCGCGCCCAGGACGTCGTCGCTGCGGTCCAGCAGCTTCGGCGGCAGGTTGGTGGACAGGTTGCCGAAGGCGTTGGCACCTGGCCCGCCGCCGCAATGCCATACGCCCGGCGCCAGGAACAGGCGCAGGTAGTTCTGCACGTTCGGGTCGGCGGCGGCCACCGCGTTATAGTAGTCGATCGAGGTCGCACTCGGGATCAGCGGGTCCGTGTAGCCCTGATACATCAGGATCTTGTGGCCCGCGCCGGCCAGCGCGGACAGGTCCGTGCTGTTGGCGTTCAGCACCTGGGCGAACGTCTGGCTGCCGACCGGCGTGTTGTCGATGAGCGCGATCTCGCTGGACAGCTCGGGCTCCAGCTGGGAGGGCGTGGCGAACATTTCCTGCCACACCCAGTTGGGGCCAAGCGCCCAGTTCATCAGGCTGTCGAAGGCCGGCTCGCTGAGCGCCTGCTGGAAGGGCAGGCCGAGATTGCCCGAGTAGCCGTTCGCGGCGGACGGAGCGACCGGCTCCTCCGTGCCGCGCTCGAGGCCGGGATAGAGCTGGTTGCCCTGGTCATCGACGGCGCCGCTCCAGTCGCGGTTCATCGCCTCGGCCTGGTGCGGGGTCAGGCAGGTGCAGCTCGCGGCGGTCGGGTCCGTGCAGGGCACTTCCGCGGCCGCGCCCTTGCACATCAGCGTTGCTGCGTTCGTCTTGCACAAAGCAGGCTGCGTCAGGAAATCGTCGCTGCGCAGGCCGCCATCACGGCCGGCGCATTGCTTGAGGACCAGCGCATGGGTAAGCGCCAGTGCGGCATCGGTGAGATAGGCGTCTGTGGCGAAGTGGGTGGCTTCGTAGACGGCCGGGCCGGACATGTGCAGGTGCGTGCGGTTATGCGCCGGCGCACCTGCCAGTATGCCATCGTAGTCGTCGGGAAAGCGCTGGCTTTCCATCAGCGCCTGCTGCCCGCCGGTGGAACAGCCGTTGAAATACGAGGTCTTTATCGGGCCTGCGTAGTAAGTCTTCACAACCTGCTTGGCGGCGACCGTCATCAGATGCGTGGAAGCATAGCCGAAATCGCGTATGGCCGCCGGGTCGCCGTACAGGCCGCCGGGGACGGCGCCGCCGCCAGCCTGGTCACCGCAGAACAGGCTGTTGCAGTGGAACAGGATGCCGGTGCCCATGTCCGTGTTGGCCGAGGCGAACCCTTCGGTGACGCCGAGTTGCAGCGAGCTGTAGCTGATGGCGCCGGCCAGTCCGCCATTGCCGAACCCGAGATAGCGCCGGTTCCAGGTCAGTTCGGGAAGCCAGACCTCGACCGCGGATTGCGAGGTGGCGGCGTTGCCGCTCGAGGAGATCACCATGGCCACGCGGCAGAAAGGCGGCAGCCCGGTCAGGACGGTGCCGCCCGGCTCCGTGAAGGTGCCGCCGATGACATCCTCGGCAGACAGCGAGACGATGGCGGCCGGAGCGGGAAGCGTGGAGGCGAAATCGGCGAGGTCGGTACAGCTCGTGGCAAAGGCGGGGTGGACGAGCGCGAAGGCGCCCGCCAACCCGGCTGCCACCGGCCACGCCGCCGTTTTCGGCGTACGTACGGTGCGCATGAAGCTTCTCCCTTTATATCGAAGCAGGGAGAGGATTACCGATTGATGACGGTCCCGCAAGTCACCGCCTGCGGCCGGCACCCGGCGGGAGAGTTTCGCGTCTTGCCTACACGGGCATCACATCCGGGGCGCCCTTGGGAAACTGGGCGATGTCCTGCGCAGACATGTTGAGATGCGCGGCAACCATCGCCGGCGGGCTGTGCGCCAGCCAGTCCGAAAGCGACACGCTCAGGAACGTCGGTGTCTTGAACACTTCGAGATAGACGAGGTCTTCGCTACCGATGTTCTTGATGTAGTGGCCGAAGCTGCGTTTGACGTAGCCGATGTCGCCAGGCGCGAAATCGTTGGTGACCGCCTTCGGGCCGGAGCCGAACACCGTCATCTGGCCGCGCCCCTTTATCCAGTACTGCCACTCGTCGGCGTTCGGGTGCCAGTGCATCTCCCGCAGGCCACCCGGATGGATGGTCACCAGCGCGGCCGCGACGGTGGAGGACGCCTTGAAATTGTGGCTGTCGGCAATCTGCACGAAACCGCCTTTGGTCTGGTGAGCGACGGGCCCGGAGGCCAGCGAATACGTGAACGGGTTGGGCGGCGGGCCCTTGGCACTGGCGATGGCCTGCGCGTCCGCCGATAGCGGCCCCGGAACCTGGCCCTGATAGATCCACAGGGAGTGCGTGAAGTTCTTGCTGAACGCTGATTCAGGCAGGCCGAAATTGGCGGCCAGCACGTCGGGCGGGGTATGGGCGAACCAGTCGGTGACCAGAAGCGTGTTGAACTCGGTCGCCTTGCCGTCGTCGAAAGCCAGGATGAACTCGCAGCCGTCCGCGCCTATGCCCTGCAGCGAATGCGGATAGCCGCCAGGGAAATACCACAGGTCGCCGGCTTTGACGTCCGCCACGTAGGAGCGGCCCTGCGGATCGATGCAGGTGATGCGGCACTCGCCATACGCCATGTAGCCCCATTCGGCGGCCAGGTGCCAATGCAGCTCACGCGTGCCGCCGGCGTCCAGGCGCATGTTCACGCCGCTGATCGACTCCGAGATCTCGAAATCGCTCTGCGTCACCTGGCGCGCCCAGCCGCCGTTCTGGATGCGGCGCGGTGCGTTGTTGAACGAGGCCCAGAATTGCGGCAGGTCGCTCACGTCGGTCGCGGGCGGGGTGACGGCGGCGGGAAACTGGTTGGCCAGCGCAGGGTTTTGCGGGCCCGGGTTGACCGCGCTCTGCGGGTTGTCCTTGGTGTTGATGATGCCCTGCGGCGGCTGGTCAGGATTGCCTGGCGCAGCGGCGGCAAAGGCTGCCGTGCTGGCAGCGGCACCCAAAGCGGCGCCAGTGCCCAGAAGGGCGCGTCTAGAATAGTTTTCCAATTGCGTGCCTCGTAATCGCGGAGTTTAGTGAAACGCCGGATTTGGGCTGGGTATCCCGTGAAGTCGCTGTCACGATTTGCAGGATTATATCAATCCGCTTTTTGGAATGACGCTTGGGCAAGTAAGAAAGGCCTTCTTTTTTGAAAAAAAGAAGCAAAAAACTTTTGATC
>CAXUOA010000249.1:0-4690 GCA_964252625.1 uncultured Acetobacteraceae bacterium
GACCAGAGCAGCGGAGACGTGCTCGTCCTGCTGGCGCCCGGGTTGCGCGCCGCCTGGCCCGGCTGGCTGCGCGAGTTGGTCAGCCCGGCGCTGGTCCGGGAGATGGGATCCGACGGCGGCCTCATCGACCGGCCGGACGGCCTCATCGCCCAGGCCGGGCTGTTCCTTCACCCGTTCCACATCGCCGAGACCCTGCACCCTTCGTCGGATGCCGACGATCCCGGCTACCGCGGCCAGTTCGGCCTGGCGCGCACCGTCTCCGCCGTCTCGCCGGACTGCCTGGCCATCCGGCGCGCCGTGCTGGAGTCGGCCGGCGGGCTGGATGATGCGTGCGGACCCTACGCCGGCGTGGATCTTTGCCTGCGGCTGGCGGCGCGCGGCTTGCGCTGCGTCTGGACGCCGTATGCCAGGCTCACCTACACGAGCGTGCCGCACGCGGGTTTCGATGCCACCGCGGCAGCAGTGATGCAGGCGCGCTGGGGCGCCGCACTCGCGCAGGATGCCTACCTGAACCCCAACCTGACGATCCGGCGCGGCAACCTGGCACTCGCCCGCCCGGTAGTACGGACAGGAGTGACCGCATGACAATGCCGCTGCTGATCCTCCAGACGATCCACGTGGCGTTCCTGTGGACGCATGACTGGATCCCGCTCGGCCGGATGAACGACGTCGCCGCCGTAAGGCGGCAGGACGGCAGGGCAACGCTGGTGCGCGTGACCCTGATCCAGAGCCTGCCGTTCAGCATCGGCCTGTTCTACAGCGCGGCCTATGGGCTTCGGGCGCAGCACACGCCAGGCTGGCTCTGGACCTGGCTGTGGATCAGCTACGGCGTGCTGTTTGCCGGCGAGCTGACCGCATGGTGGATACCCTACCTGGTGCGCCGGGAGCCCGACCGGGCTGCGCGATACAAGGTCCTGTTCGGCAACACGCATGCGTTCCTGCCGGAGCGCCAAGGCATCATCCCGAATACGCTCCATTGCCTGCTGCACCTGGCAACGCTGGCCATGCTACTGACCCTGACCGCGACACCAACCCCGCCGAAATGATCCGGCAACAGCGGAGTCAAAAAGTTTTTTGCTTCTTTTGCAAAAGAAGGCCGTTCTTTCTTCCTAGTCGAGGCACGCATGACCCAAGCCGCCGAAATCGCCAGAAGGCGCACCTTCGCCATCATCTCCCATCCCGACGCCGGCAAGACCACCCTGACCGAGCGCCTGCTGCGCGCCGGCGGCGCCATACAGCTGGCCGGTAACGTGCGTGCGAAGGGCGAGCGCCGCCGCACGCGTTCGGACTGGATGGGCATCGAGCGCGAACGTGGCATCTCCGTGGTCACGTCGGTGATGACGTTCGAATATGCAGGCTGCGTCTACAACCTTCTCGACACGCCGGGGCATGAGGATTTCTCCGAGGATACGTATCGGACGCTGACGGCGGTGGATTCCGCGGTGATGGTGATCGACGCGGCAAAGGGCATCGAGGCGCGCACGCGCAAGCTGTTCGAGATCTGCCGGCTGCGCGACATTCCCATCATCACCTTTGTCAACAAGATGGACCGGGAGGCGCGTGATCCATTCGAGCTGCTGGACGAGGTGGCGGGCACGCTGGCGCTGGACACGTCGCCGGCGACGTGGCCGGTCGGCCGCGCGGCGGATTTCGCCGGCACGTATGATTTGCATTTGCGTGAGCTGCGGCTGACTGCCGACCTGCCGCAATCCGACCCGCGGCTGCAGGCGCTTGGCGACGAACTGGACCTGGTGCGTGCGGCGCTGCCGGAATGGGACCGCGACAGTTTCAACGCCGGCGCGCTGACGCCGGTGTATTTCGGCAGTGCGATGAAGGAGATCGGCGTACTCGACCTGCTGGACGCGCTGGCGCGGTTCGGGCCGCCGCCGCGCGCGCAGGTGGCCGACACGCGCACGGTGCAGGCCGACGAGGACAGCCTGACCGCGCTGGTGTTCAAGATACAGGCGAACATGGATCCCAACCACCGCGACCGCATGGCGTTCGCACGCATCTGCTCCGGGCGGCTGGAACGCGGGATGAAACTGCGCCAGGTGCGCACCGGCAAGCTGATCCCGCTGAACGCGCCGCAGTTCTTCTTCGCGCGCGACAGGCAGCTTGCAGAGGAGGCGTTCGCCGGCGACGTGGTGGGCATCCCCAACCACGGCACGCTGCGCATCGGCGACACACTGACCCAGGACGAGGAGCTGCAGTTTCTTGGCGTACCCAGCTTCGCCCCGGAAATCCTCCGCCGCGTCCGGCTGGATGACGCGATGAAAGCCAAGAAACTGCGTCAGGCGCTGCAGGAGTTGGCGGAAGAAGGCGTGGTCCAGCTGTTCCGGCCGCAGGACGGCAGCCAGCCGATCGTGGGCGTGGTCGGCACGCTACAACTTGACGTGCTGCAGGCGCGTCTGGCCGGCGAATACGGCGTGGGCATCGGCTTCGAGCCCACGCCTTATAACCTGGCGCGCTGGGTGTCTGGTGACCGGCTGTTGCTCTCCAAATTCGCGCAGGACCAGCGCACGCAGATGGCCGATGATGTGGACGGCGACCCGGTGTTTCTGGCGACGTCCGCGTTTACGTTGCGGCGTACGCTGGAGCAGAACGCTGAGCTGAGCTTCAAGGATATCAAGGACCACAAGGATCGGGCGTTGGCTTAGGTAAGCAAGCAAGGCCTTCTTTTTTGAGAAAAAGAAGCAAAAAACTTTTGCTTCCACGCCTGCAGCGACGTGCACATAAGTCTTGCGAAGCACGCTGTTGCCGCGAATGCGCGACAGCGGAGTCAAAAGTCTTTTGCTTCTTTTCTTCAGAAAAGAAGGCCTTTCTTACGCAAACAAACGCCAGACGGCCTGTAAGCCGGGTTCTGTCCCCGCCTTGCGGCGTTGGACGACCATTCCTCTGCGACGCGCGTTACCGCGCGCCTGACGCGACCAACCCGGGCGGCGAGGCGGAAACGCCCCCGGACCCGGCCTGACCCGAAATCCTGCCGCCCCTATTCGGTCTTGCTCCCGGTGGGGTTTACCCTGCCGCCCCTGTCACCAGCGGCGCGGTGCGCTCTTACCGCACCGTTTCACCCTTACCCTCGGCCCGAAGGCGTCGGGCGGTTTGTTTTCTGTGGCACTTTCCCTGGGGTCACCCCCGCCGGCCGTTAGCCGGCACCGTGTTTCCGTGGAGCCCGGACTTTCCTCCAGGGCTTGATGCCCCAGCGGTCGTCCAGCCGTCTGGCGTGCGCGTGTCTGACGTAAGCCAGGGAAGAAAGGAAGGCCTTCTTTTTTGAAAAAAAGAAGCAAAAAACTTTTGCTCCCTGTCGGCGGCTTACCGGCTGGCGCGCGACTGCGGCCCCTTGTTTACAAAGGAGGACGGCTTGCTTCCTTTCTTAAACCTGCTTTCCTTCCGCCTATGATCCGTCTCGCTTTTGCCCTGGCCCTGCTCGCCACCCCGGTCCTCGCCGGCCAGGCTGAGACCATCTGCGCCAGCAACCCCGCCTACTCCCAGACCATCATGCTCACCGTCGTGCAGTCCCAGTTGCAGCGGGATCACGACCCGGCGCTGGACACCGATACGCCGGAGAACCTGGCCACCCGCGCCGTGGCCCAGGGTATCGCCGAATGTGCCGCCGATTTGCGTGCGGACCCGTCGCTCACGCCGGCGTTCGCCGGGCTGGACAAGCACGACCTGTCGGTGGCCTGGGACGCCTACAACACCGCCTGCGCGGACCACAAAGCCAGTCGCGGCGCCTGCGTCACGGCGGAGGTGGGTGCGTCGAAAGCGCTCAAGCACCTGATGTCCGCCGGCTCTCCGGCAGGCGCCAAAACGCTCGTGCAGGCTTGCGCGCTCGTGCTTCAGCCGGACCCTGCCATGGCCGACTGGCGGCAATGCGTGGACCTCTCGCTTGCCTTGCACCCGACGCCCGAGCGCGCCGCGCAGTGCAAGCTGGCGGCGAACTGGCATTCGGCGAAGACGGGCGCGGAAGCGGGGGCGTCGCTTGCGCCGTGCTTGCGGAAGTAACCTGTAGGGAAGGTTGGACCCAATGTTTCCAGCGCCGACAGCTGCCGCTTTGCCCGGCCCGGCACCCCAGCCCAGGCAGCGCACCGACACTATCTCCGGAACACCCCGTATGCGTACACTTCTCCTCGCCGTAGCCCTCGCGCTGCCGTTCACGCAGGCGGCCTCGGCCGATACCATCCCGGGGGATGGCCGCATCGAACGCGGCGCCTACCTCGTCGCCATCGCCAACTGCGCCAGTTGCCATGCGCAGGACAAGGGGGGACCGCTCGTCGGCACGGATGTCGGCTACCGCGTCGGCACTCTCGGCGTCTTCTACCCACCCAACCTCACGCCGGATGCCGAGACCGGCCTGGGCCGATGGAGCGTGCAGGACATCGTCATCGCGCTGCACACAGGCGTCCGTCCGGACGGACGCCTGCTCGCCCCCATCATGCCGTGGCGCGCCTATGCGCATTTGACCCAGGACGATGCGCTGGCCATCGCGGCGTACCTGAAATCCCTGGTCGCCATCCGCCACGCCGTCCCGCCGCCCGCTACCGTGCAATCCGCGACGCACCCCTATCACGACGTGATCACGCCCACGCCCCGGCCTTGATACGCGCCGCGCTCGCGCCGCCGCGGGGCTGACGCCGGCCGCCTCGCCCGGTCACGGGGGTGCGCTTCGGGCCGCCCGCTTCCTGAACAC
>CAXUOA010000250.1:0-4687 GCA_964252625.1 uncultured Acetobacteraceae bacterium
CCCAGTCCCGCCCCAGCCGAGCCCGCCGCCGAACGCAAGACGCGCCACCTGCGCCAGTGCCAGCGTCTGGCCGAGCTCGGCATGCGTCTGGCCGAAGCCGCCGCCGCCCGCGCCCAGACCGCGTTTGCCTCTCCGCCGCCCGGCCCCGGGCAGGACGACGAGACCCCGCGCCCCCGCCCGCCACACCCCGCAACCCTCTTCACCCAGCTGGCCGGCGTCGTCAGCCAGGCCATCACGCTGGAATGCCGTATCGCCACCGGCCACGCCGCCTTCGCATCCCCCACGCAGGCAGACCCGCGCCGCGCCAAGATCCGCCTGGCCATACGCCAGGCGACGGAGGACCGCCTGAACCGCGCCGAACTCCGCGAGGAAGCCGACGAGATGCTGGAGACCGAACTGGCGCTGGACCCGGACGGCACCACCTCGCTGCCGGACCTGCTCGCCACCCTCTGCGAGGACCTCGATTTGGACCTGGACTACGAAAAACTCGCGGCCGACCTCGCCACCTTCGATCGCCAGCCCGCCCCCGGCCGAACCGCTAAGCCCGACGCCGACAGCCAGCCCGAGTGGCCAGATTCCGCCCAACCGCCCGGCCCGCCACACTGAACCAGACGGTCTTGCGGTTGACGCACAGAAAGCAAGCAGTCCTTTTTTGAAAAAAAGGACCAAAAAACTTTTGCTTCCCATCGCATCTGCAGCAGCCGGTTGCCTCCTGACAGATCGGGGCATCTGAGCCTGCGCAGGGAGCAAAAGTTTTTGCTTCTTTTTTTCAAAAAAGAAGGCCTTCCTTACTGGCCCACGCGTCACCGGCAGAGCGGGTCGAGTTAAGTCGGGCAGTCGAAATCGCGCAGGCGGTTTGCAGCATCACACAAGCAGGAGTCCGCCTTGCGCTGCACCAAGCTGGTCCAAACCTTATCGTCACTTCGAAAGGGATCATTCATGCGTCTGGCCATACTGCTTCTGGCGCTTGCGGTGACCGCCTGTGCGGGCCCGCCCAGCAACACACCGCCGCAGCCTGCCATCGTCTTCAACGGCTTGCCCACCGGCGCGGATACCGGGTCGGTCCACTGACACCGGCCAGCGTTAAGACCGACGCAGTAAAGCAGGCGGTCCTCTTACAAAAAAAGGACCTTTACAGCAGCCCGCTACCTCCTGAGAGATCAAGGC
This sequence comes from uncultured Acetobacteraceae bacterium, assembly GCA_964252625.1. Taxonomy (GTDB): domain Bacteria; phylum Pseudomonadota; class Alphaproteobacteria; order Acetobacterales; family Acetobacteraceae; genus BOG-908. Next base: position 1,168 of record CAXUOA010000250.1, read on the forward strand.
GCCTGAGCTTGCGCAGAAAGCAAAAGTTTTTTGCTTCTTTTTTGCAAGAAAGAAGGCCTTGCTTGCTTGCCCAAGCGTCAGCCCAGAGCGGGATGAAATAACAGCCGGGCGCGGCACGCTTTCGCGTGACGCTCCTGGACCCCGATGCCGGCAGTCGTCCTGAAATCTTATCGTCCCTGGCCCTTCGGCATCCGGTGCGGAACGTCCTTCAGGACGTGTGATCCTCAAAATCGGCAACCGGCACGCTGACCATCCGCCTTGCAGCGGCCGTGCGGCGAAGGGTCCAAAGCCGCTCATGCGCCTCCACCAGGCTCTCGAGGTTCTTTCGCCTGTCCTGGTCGGCATGCCGGCTCGGCCGGTTGAACAGTCCCTCCAGGCTGCACAGCAACTCGTGCGCCACCGTCAGCTCCCCGATCGCACAGGCCTGGTCGAACGCAAGGAGAAGCTTGTCGGACAGCCGGCGGTGGAACAGCCGGTCCGGATAGATCACGTTCATTGGGCAACCTTTCGTAGAAGCCCGGGAGAATGGTTCGAAGTCATACCGATCACGCCAACGTGGCACCCGAGAGGCAGGTTGCAGACGCGGGACCAGTCTCCGCTCCGCACATTACCAACTCCCTAATGGCGGCGGCCCCGCCCGGTTGCCCGCCTCAAATCCGCCGTGGGACCATTAACAAAGTGTTCAAGCCCACATCTGAAGAACTGCTATAATACACGCAGCCGTGAAACACCATGCGCTAAAAGAAGGTCAGGTATTCACCGTGTTTGGCGGTGGTGACAATCATTCACAGTTTCTCCATATATGCGGTGCACAAGAGGCGATGAGCCGCAAATATTTATGCGGCGGCCACGCCTCAGCAGCAAGAAAGAAAGTCTGCTTCCGATGTCTTATATGTCTGATCTCCGTCAACCCGCCCGCGCGGCGCTGCCGCTCGTTTCGGGCCGTGCCAACGCGTCCGCCATACCCTTCAACCGGCTCGCTTGGGCAAACACCCGCCTGTCGGAAACCCTGGAAGCCACCATCCTGGTCGCCACGCTCTCTGGCGTCAGCCTGGTCATGTCCACCATAGCCGCAGGCGCGTTCTAGAGCATTTCCGTTCGCAAGGGCTCACGGAAATGCTTTGGCTGTCTGATGTTGCAGCAGCTTTATCCGACAGGTGACCCCGGTTGATCGGATGATGCTCTAACCACGCGACGCACGGTGCCGGCCCCGCGCAGCCGGCACCACAGCGCCCACCGCGAAACGCAGTGCCCGCCTGACACAAGCAATCCGCGTGTCCGTTGCCTCAAAGTAAAGACCAGACCAATCCTGCTCGTGTCGCAGGCAGACTTCCCACGTCCTTGACAGGTGTGCCCGCCGGTCGCCGCTTCGTCCCTCTCCGCGAACCGCATGCTGGTCGAACACGAGGGCTGCGTTGCGTCGTCGACACGAGCGGTCGCCTGCACACGTCTTCCAGCGCCGGGCGGTGAAGCCGGACCCGCCGGCAGCCATCACCCGATCCGCCCATTACAGGCTGCCTGCCGAAAGCACCGCCGCGCCCAAGCCGGGGCACCGCGCCGTTGCCATGCAGGCTGTCCGTCTCGCCGGCAACACGCCGCTTGCAAGCCGGCGCCCCGCCACCGCGGTTGCGGCCTCCCCGCCCCGAACCACGGCCCGCCAGGCCCCGGCGGCCGCATGCTGCCGCTTGACGTGACCGCTGCCCCCGTCATTCTCACCGGTGCGTGTCTGCGCGCCGGCGATCCGGCAGCGGGACACGATTTCGCCGAGCCCATGGGGGGATCGGGCCGCGATGTCCACCAGGCGGGAGCACGAGCAGATCTTTGGTCCCTCGGCCGGAATCTTTGAACTGCCACGCGGAATGGGCAACGCCGAGACGCACAGGGTGGGAGCGCACGGCTGATGGGCCAGACTGACACCGGAAGTTTGGAGTCCCAGGCCGCCCACGGCCAGCCGTCCGGGCACCAGGGCGGCAAAGCGCCCGGCCTCTTCGCCCTCAAACCGGTCTCCACGATGCTGGCCGATTCAGACTTGGGCGACGGCCACGGCAGCCACCTCCAGCGCACGCTGGGCCTGCGCAACCTGGTGGGCTTCGGCGTGGGCAGCGCTGTCGGCGTCTCGCTGTTCGTGCAGACCGGCCCGGAGGCCGCCCTGCACGCCGGCCCCGCCGTGGCGCTATCCTTCGTGCTGGCCAGCTTCGCCTGTCTGCTGGCCGCCCTCTGCTACGCGGAGTTCGCAAGCCTGGTGCCGGTTGCCGGCAGCGCCTATTCCTACGCCTACGCCACGATGGGCGAGGGCGTCGCCTGGCTCATCGGCTGGTGCCTGCTGCTGGAATACCTGATGTCCGGCAGCCTGGTGGCCATCGGCTGGTCCGGCTACGCCACGCAGACGCTGCATTCCTTCGGCGTCGACCTGCCCGATGCCATCACCGGCGCCCCCCTGGCGGTGGTCGGCGGACATGTCGTGCGCAGCGGCAAGTGGTTCGACCTGCCGGCCGTGCTCGTCACCCTGTTCACCGCCTACCTGATCCTGCGGGGCACCCGGCTGTCGGCACGGGTGAACGATTTCGTGGTCTCGCTGAAGGTGGTGGCAATCCTGGCGGTGATCATCGGGGCAGCGCCGTTCATCCATTTCCATAACTGGGTGCCGTTCGTCCCGCCGAACACCGGCGCCAGCGGCAGCTTCGGCGTGTCGGGCGTCATGCGCGCCGCCGGGATCCTGTTCTTCGCCTATGTCGGCTTCGATTCCATCTCCACCCTGGGTCAGGAGACGCGCAACCCGCAGCGCACCATCCCGCTGGCGCTGATGATCTCGCTGGCGGTGTGCGTGCTGCTCTACGTAGGCGTCGCCCTGGTGATGACCGGCATCGCCGATTACCGCACGCTGAACGTGGCCGACCCGATCGCCGAGGCGATGCGCCAGCAGGGCCACAGCCTGGACTGGGCGCGCTGGTGCGTAAGCGTGGTGGCGATTTTCGGCCTGGTGTCGGTGCTGCTGGTGACCCTGCTGGGCCAGGTGAGGATCTTCTACGCGATGGGGCGCGACGGCCTGTTGCCGCCGGCGTTTGCCCGCATCCACCCGAAATACTGCACGCCCTATGTCGGCAGCATCGTCACCGGCATAGGCGCCGCCCTGTTCGCCGGGCTGTTTCCGCTGGACCTGCTGGGGGATCTCGTCTCGATCGGAACGCTGCTGGCCTTTGCCGTGGTCTCCGCCGGCGTGCTGGTGCTACGCCGCACGATGCCGGACGCACCGCGCGCGTTCAAGACGCCGTTCATGCCGTTCACGCCCATTGCCGCGGTCCTGGCGTGCATGGCATTGATGTATTCGCTGTCGGGTGACACCTGGGTGCGGCTGGCGTTCTGGCTGGTCCTGGGCGGGCTGGTCTACGCGCTATACGGCTACCGTCACTCTAAACTACGGGCAGGACGGTAACAACCAATCGTTCTGGGGTTGACACTTGGGCAAGAAAGCAAGGCCTTCTTTTTTGAAAAAAAGAAGCAAAAAACTTTTGCTTCCTGC
>CAXUOA010000251.1:0-4683 GCA_964252625.1 uncultured Acetobacteraceae bacterium
GCCCGGCCGCGAGCGCTTCGGCGACCGTGACACCCAGCACGGGCACATCCAGCGCGATGCCGGCGCCCGCCGCCACGGCCAGCCCGGCGCGCAGGCCGGTGAAGCTGCCGGGCCCGACCACGACGCCGATCAGGTCCAGCGCGCGTCCCGCACGGTCCAGCAGATCTTCGATCAGCCCGGGCAGCGAACCGGCCAGCCCGGTCTCCTCGGTGATCTGGCCGGACACGGCCACGATGCCGTCCGCCACGATCGCGGCCGCACAGCCGCCATAGGCGGAGGACAGAGCGAGTATGCGCATCAGGCGAGCCGTCCTTCTTTGAGACGGACCAGAAAACTCGTGCTCCCTGCCGGCGGCAAACAGGGCAGCCATTCGTTCTTCACAGCAGGACGCAGGCATCCGCGAAGGCGAGCCTGGGGGCGCGCGGGAACAGGTTCTGGCCGTCGCCGTGGCCAAGGTTGATCAGGAAGTTGGACCGCCAGCCGCTTTCGGCGAAGAATACCGCGTCCACGCAAGCGCGGTCGAAGCCGGACATCGGGCCGCAATCGATACCCATCGCACGCGCCGCCAGGATCAGGTAGGCGCCCTGCAGGGTCGAGTTGCGGAAGGCCGTCTCCTCGGCCAGCGCGTCGTTGCCGGCGAACCAGGCGCGTGCGTCGGCATGCGGGAACAGCTCCGGCAGCCTGTCGTAGAATTTCGGGTCCCACGCCACGATGGTCACCACCGGCGCCGACAGCGTCTTGTCCATGTTGCCGGCAGAGAGCGCCGGCCGCAGCCGCTCGCGTGCCTCGGCGCTGCGCAGGAACACGAAGCGCGCCGGTGAGGTGTTGGCCGAGGTGGGCCCGAACTTCAGCGTGGCGTAGAGCTGTTCGAGCTGCGCGTCGGTGACGGGCTCGGCGGTCCAGCTGTACTGCGTCCGGGCATCCTGGAAGAGCGTCTCGATGTTCATGGCGAAGGCAAGCAGCCCTTTTTCGAAAAAAAGGACCAGGCTTTCGCTCCTGGTGCAGCCGCGCCAGTTCTCAGACGGCCGCGTCGGCCCGGGCAGGCGCCAGGAGCAAAAGTCTTTTGCTTCTTTTCTTCAGAAAAGAAGGCCTTTCTTCCTTTCCCGGGCAAGTCAGGCCGCAACCTGTTCGACCGAGAGCACCTCCGGCACGTAATGCCGCAGCATGTTCTCGATGCCGTGCTTCAGCGTGGCCGCCGAGGACGGGCAGCCGCTGCAGGCGCCCTGCATGTGCAGCCGCACGATGCCGTCCTTGTAGCCGCGGAAGACGATGTCGCCGCCGTCGCTGGCCACCGCCGGCCGCACCCGCGTGTCCAGCAGTTCCTTGATCTGGTCGACCACTTCCTGGTCCTCCGGCGCCACCGCGTCCTCGAACGCCGCGTCCGCCTGGCCTTCCAGCACCGGCCGGCCGGCGACGAAATGCTCCATAATGGCGCCCAGCACCTGTGGCCGCAGCGCCTGCCAGTCGGCATCGCCCTTGGTTACGGTGATGAAGTCGCCGCCCAGGAACACGCGGGCCACGCCGGGCAGCGCGAACAGCGCGCCGGCGAGCGGGCTGCGTCCCGCCACGTCCGGGCTGGCGAAATCCGCGGTGCCGGCGCCCATGACGGGCACGCCGGGCAGGAACTTCAGCGTGGCGGGGTTGGGCGTGCTTTCGGTCTCGATGAACATGGCGGGGCCTTTCGGATCAGGCGATAGGCTGGGTTATGGTGCGGCGCCGGGTGGGGGGCAAGGCTGGAGGGAGATAAGGCAAGCGCTCGCTTTTCGAAAAAAAAAGCCTCCTAGCCTGCCTGACGGCCTCGGGGGGTGAAGTCCTGCCTCGGCCATTTCGCAAGACGTATCTGCTTTTTTCCTTCGCGCCGGTCCTCCAAACGGGCTTCCCGCCGGCCTGATCCCGGGCGATGTCGCAGGCCCTGACAGAACTGTGAGCGCGAACCTCGTCACGTTCGCACAACTTAGAGGCCGTTCCGCCATTAGGAAAAATTCAGCTTGGAGTGTACGGGATGTCTGTTGGTTGTGTAAGAGACATCCAGGCCGGAACGACGCAGAAGCCCGTCCTCATCTGTTTTTCGCATCTCCGCTGGGATTTCGTCTTTCAACGTCCGCAACATCTGCTGTCCCGCGCGGCCGCCGACTACACCGTCATTTATTTCGAAGAACCCATACTCGAAATTGCCGAGCACGAGGAAGGCCGCCTGTCTGTTCGGATGACAGACGATGGCATGCTGATTGCCACGCCGATGCTGTCCGTCGCTCTCGACGCGCGGGCTGCGGACCAGGTCCAGCAAATCCTGCTCGACAAATTCATTGCGGAAGCATCTCTGCAGATCGCCGTGATGTGGTTCTACACGCCGATGGCGTTCGGCTTCTCCAGCCATCTGCAAGCGCCGACAGTCGTGTACGACTGCATGGACGAGCTGACGCTCTTCAAGGGCGCATCCCCCCGGCTGAAGTTGCTCGAACGGCGCCTGTTCAAGCGAGCCGACCTCGTATTCTGCGGCGGACACAGTCTGTATCAGGCCAAACGGCAGATGCACGCACATGCCTACCTGTTTGCATCGAGCGTGGACGCGCCGCATTTTGCCAAGGCGCGGAACCACCGCCTGGCAGAGCCTGCCGATCAGGCCGGACTGCCGCATCCGCGCATCGGGTTCTTCGGCGTCATCGACGAGCGCATGGATTATGCGCTGGTGGATGCGATCGTCGCAGCACGCCCGGACTGGTCGTTCGTCATGCTCGGCCCGACGGCCAAGGTGGATGCCGCGGACTTGCCGCAGCGTGCCAACCTGCACTGGCTCGGCCGGAAAGCCTATGGCGAACTGCCCGCCTATCTGTCCGGATGGGATGTGGGGATGATGCCCTTTGCCCATAACGAGGCCACGCATTTCATCAGCCCGACGAAGACGCCGGAATATCTGGCAGCCGGCGTCCGCCTGGTGTCGACCGCCATCGCCGACGTGGTGACAGGCTGGCAGGATGGCGGGCTGGTCGAAATTGCCGACACGGCGGAGGCGTTTGTCGCCGCGATCGAAAAGCTGCTCGTGAAGCCTCCAGCTGCCTGGCTGGCCGAAGTCGATGAGAGGCTCGCCGGCATGTCCTGGGATACCACCTGGACGCAGATGCTCGGCTTGATCGAGACCGCGCAGGGCCGCAGGCTGAAATCCGACGCCGAGTTCGCCGCCCATGTCCATTGATCCCGGCTTTGCCGGCAACCGCGCCGGACTGGAAGTATGGGCCGGCGCCGAATGCAGCGTTGTGCGCATCGGCGACGCGTGGCGCGACCAGGTGCACGAAACCGGTTACCATGATCATGTCTGCAGCGACATCAGGATGGCGGCCGGCCTTGGCTTGCGACGGTTACGTGTCCCGTTCCTGTGGGAACGCGTGGCGTCGGGCCGGGATTCGAGCCATAGCTGGTTGTGGCATGACAGGCAGATGGACCAGCTTCGCCGCTCCGGCATAAAAGCCACCGGCGGTCTGATGCACCACGGCGCCGGGCCGCGCACGCACTCGCTGTTCGAGGAGGGCTTCGCCGAAGGCCTGGCCGCCCACGCCCGTGCCACGGCCGCACGATACCCCGACATCGACATGTGGACGCCGGTCAACGAGCCTTTGACCACCGCCAGGTTTTCCTGCCTGTACGGACATTGGCATCCCCATCTGCAGGACGAATCGGCGTTCCTGCGCGCCGTCGTCATACAGGCGGTGGCCATACTGGCCGCGATGCGCGCGATCCGGAGCGTGTCGCCTCACGCCCAGTTCCTGCACACCGAAGACCTGGGCAAGGTGTTTTGCACCCCGGCCATGTCACACCAGGCGGAATACGAGAATCAGCGCCGCTGGCTCAGTCTGGACCTGTTGTGCGGACGCGTGAACCGGTCTCACCCGTGGTGGCAGGTGCTGCTGCACCACGGCGTCACCGAGGCGCATCTCGATCAGTTGGCCGATGGCGAAGCGACACCCGACCTGATCGGGATAAATCATTACGTCACCAGCGACCGTTTTCTCGACGAGCGGCTCACGCTGTATCCGGAAGCGTTGCACGGCGGCAACGGCCGTTCGTCCTACGTGGATACGGAAGCCGTGCGCGCCGGCGTCACCGAAGGCGAACTCGGCTGGCGTCCCCGCCTGCGGGAAGCGTGGTCGCGTTACGCGATACCGCTGGTGCTGAGCGAAGTGCATCTGGGCTGCAACGATCCGACGGAGCAGCTTCGCTGGTTGATGGACGCCTGGGACGCGGCGCAGGATCTGCGCACCGAGAATGTCCAGATACGGGCTTTGACGGTCTGGGCGCTGTTCGGACTTGTCGACTGGAACAGCATGCTGCGCAATCGGGACGGGCATTACGAGCCGGGCGTGTTCGACAGGCGGACGCGTGACGGCTCCACGTTGCTGGCCGATGCGGTGAGCGCGCTGGCGCGCAACGGCGTGTTCGACGATCGCAGCCTGACCACGCCTGGCTGGTGGCGCCGCGAGGAACGCGTCCTGTTCCCGGCTTTTGCGGACGCGTTGCAGTAGGGTTTGCGCAAGCAAGAAAGGCCTTCTTTTTTGAAAAAAAGAAGCAAAAAACTTTTACGACTGCGCCTATTCAGCTGCCGCGGTTCGTCCGGAAGCGCCTCGCTGCTGCAAATGCGAGGGAAGTAAAAGTTTTTTGGTCCTTTTTTTCAAAAAAGGACTGCTTGCT
>CAXUOA010000252.1:0-4660 GCA_964252625.1 uncultured Acetobacteraceae bacterium
CGCCCACGCTGCGCCCGGCCGCGCCGTGGCTGTCGGGCAGAAAACCGTCCGGATGGCCGGCAAGCGCCACGAAGGCGCCGGCCATTGCGGGCACCAGGGCGTCGATCCTGCCCCAATGGAGGTCGCCCAGCCCGTCCGGCGCGCCAGGCCGCCAGAGCGCGTAGTCCGCGAGCATGCCGCCATCCGTCACCGCCAGGCGGATTTCCCCCGGACTGACGCTGGCGGCAATGCGGATCACGGCGAGAGGTAGCCGCGCCCGCGCAGGAGCTGTGCTGTCTCGAACAGCGGCAATCCCACCACGCCGGAGTAGCTGCCGGACAGCGCGCGTATGAAACAGGCGGCAGCACCCTGTATGGCGTACCCGCCGGCCTTGCCCTGCCACTCGCCGCCGGCGAGATAGGCCTGTATCTGCGCCTCTGTCAGCCGGGCGAAGATCACCGTGCTCTCGGACAGACGGGCGGAGCGGGCACCGTCCGGTGCGATGAGCACCAGGGCGGTGAGCACGTGGTGCCGGCGGCCGGACAGCATATCCAGGCAGGACCGGGCCTGCGCCTGCGTCTCGGCTTTCGGCAGGATGCGCCGGCCCACGGCCACCACCGTATCGGCCGCCAGCACGAAGCAGCCAGGCCGGGCGGCGGCCCCGGCCTTTTCGCGCGCCAGGCGCTCGGCGTGAGGACGCGGCAATTCGTCGCGGCGCGGCGTCTCGTCGATATCCTGCGGGGCGATGCGGTCCGGTGTCACGCCGATCTGGGCCAGCAGGGCCAGGCGGCGGGGGCTGGCCGAGGCCAGGACGAGCTCGGCCAAGGGGCTTACTTGAAGCGGAACGTGATCCGGCCCTTGGACAGGTCGTAGGGGGTCATCTCGACGTTCACCCGGTCGCCGGCCAGCACGCGTATGCGGTTCTTGCGCATCTTGCCGCTCACCTGGGCGAGTATCTGGTGCTCGTTGGTGTCCAGCTTCACGCGGAACATGGCATTTGGCAGCAGCTCGGTGACGATACCGCTGAACTCGATCATGTCTTCTTTGGACATTAGGCCTCGTTGTGGGTTGGACGACTGGGGGTCGTGGTTGAAAGAGATAGGGAAGGCAAGGCCTTCTTTTTTGAAAAAAAGAAGCAAAAAACTTTTGACTCCGCTGTCTCGGACCTGTCCGGCGAGCCGCCGACAGGGAGCAAAAGTTTTTTGGTTCTTTTTTTCAAAAAAGAACTGCTTGCTTTCTCTACTGCATCCGAACGCTCAGGCTCAGCGCATGCGCCTGCAGCCCCTCAGCGGTAGCCAGCGCAACACCCGCCGGCCCTATCCTGCCAAGGGCTGCCGCGTCCGCCTGTATCCAGGTGGTGCGCTTGATGAAGTCGTAGATGGACAGGCCGGAGGCGAAGCGCGCGGTGCGGCCGGTGGGCAGCACATGGTTGGGACCGGCCACGTAGTCGCCCAGCGCCTCCGGGGTGAAACGGCCGAGAAAGGCGCTGCCGGCGTGGCGTATGCGGTCGAACAGGGCGGCCGGATCGGCCACCATGATCTGCAGGTGTTCCGGCGCCAGACGATCGCTCAGTGCGGCGGCCTCCTGCCAGTCGCGCACCAGGATGATGGCGCCGTGGTCGCGCCAGCTGGCGCCGGCAATCTCGCTGCGGGCGAGCGTTGGCAGCTCACCGGCCACGGCGGCGGCCACCGCGTCGGCGAATGTGGCGTCGTCGGTGATCAGGATGGACTGGGCGGATTCGTCGTGCTCGGCCTGGGCCAGCAGGTCGATGGCCACGTGGCGCGGGTCGTTCGCGGCGTCGGCCAGGATCAGCACCTCGGACGGGCCGGCCACGCCGTCTATGCCCACGCGGCCGAACACCTGGCGCTTGGCTTCCGCCACGTAGGCGTTGCCCGGCCCCACGATGCGGTCCACCGGATCGATGCTCTGCGTGCCGTAGGCCATTGCGGCCACGGCCTGCGCGCCGCCGACGCGGAAGATCTCGCTCACCCCTGCCCGGCTTGCGGCGGCCAGCACCAGCGGGTTCAGCACGCCGCCCGGCGTGGGCACGCACATGGCAATCCGGCCCACGCCCGCCACGCGCGCCGGTATGGCGTTCATCAGCACGGAGGACGGGTAGGCCGCCTTGCCGCCGGGCACGTAGATGCCGACGCTGTCCAGCGGCGTCCAGCGCAGGCCCATCGTCACGCCCACGTCGTCGTGCATCTGCAGGTCGGTGGGCAGCTGGGCGCGGTGGAACGTCTCGATGCGCGTGGCGGCCAGGTCAAGCGCCGCCTGCAGGTCCGGCGGGATCCCCGCGGCGGCGTCGGCGATCTCGGCGGCGGTGATGCGCAGCTTGTCCGGGGCGAGGCTAAGCCGGTCGAACTGGGCGGTGTAGGCGCAGAGCGCTGCGTCGCCGCGCGCGCGCACGTCGGCGATGATGGCGGCAACGGGCGCGTCCACGCTGGCGGTGGTCTCGCGGGCTTCGTTCAGCAGGGCGTCGAAGGCGGCGGGGAAGGCAGCGTCGGCGGTGGAGAGACGCTTCATGCGGGCGGGCGCTTCATGCGGCGAGGGCGGCGCGGAAACGGGCGATCCAGGCGCCGATCTCCTCGGGGCGGGTTTTCAGCGCGGTCCGGTTGACGATCAGCCGGCTGGTGACGTGGGCGATCACCTCCGTCTCGCGCAGCCCGTTCGCGCGCAGCGTGCTGCCCGTCTGCACCAGGTCGACGATCAGGCGGGACAGGCCCAGGCCGGGCGCGAGTTCCATGGCGCCGTTCAGGTGCACCACGTCCGCATGTATGCCGCGCGCTGCGTAGTGCCGCCGCGCGGTGTTCGGGTATTTGGTGGCCACCCGCACGCTGGACCAGCGGGCCGGGTCGTCGTCCGTCGCCTCGGCGATCGGAGCGGCCACCGAGACCCGGCAGGCGCCGATGCCCAGATCCAGCGGGGCGTAGATTTCCGGGTAGTCGAATTCGGCCAGCACGTCACCGCCGCAGATGCCGATCTGTGCGGCGCCATAGGCCACGAACGTGGCCACGTCGAACGGACGCACGCGCACCACGTCGAGCATCGGGTTCGCAGTGGGGAAGCGCAGGCGACGGCTGTTCTCGTCGGTGTAATCGGCGGCAGGCGTGATGCCGGCGCAAGCGAGAAGCGGGCCGCATTCGGCCAGGATGCGACCTTTGGGCAGCGCCAGGACAAGGGTGGGCTGCGTGTCCGGGGAGAGGTCAGCCTCGCGGTAGGGTGCGCTCATGCGGCGGGGGCTAGCACAGGCGCTGGTGGAAGCACACCCACGGCGGTGGGGCGCCGTCCCACACGTCCAGTGCGCAAGTCGGCGGCCTCCCGTCCGGCCGCGCCTAGATGCGCTCGATCTCCGCCCCGCACGCCCCCAGCTTGCGCTCCACCGCCTCATACCCGCGGTCCAGGTGATACACCCGGTTGACGATCGTCTCGCCCTGCGCCGCCAGCCCGGCCAGCACCAGCGACACGCTCGCCCGCAAATCCGTGGCCATCACCGGCGCGCCCTGCAGCGCGCGCACGCCGCGCACGATCGCCGAGGATCCGTGCACATTGATGCGCGCGCCCATGCGGTTCAGCTCCGGCGCGTGCATGAAGCGGTTCTCGAAAATCGTCTCGGTGATCATCGCGGCACCCTCGGCCACCGACATCAGGCTCATGAACTGCGCCTGCATGTCGGTGGGAAATCCCGGATACGGCTCGGTCTTCATGGCGGTGCCGTGCAGGCCGTTCAGCCGGCGCACCAACAAGCCGCGCCCGGTCTCGCTGACCTCCACGCCCGCTTCCGCCAGCGCCACGGCCAGGGCCGCCATATGGTCCAGCCGCGCGCCGAGCAGCGTCACCTCGCCGCCGGCGATGCCGGCCGCGCAGGCATAAGTGCCGGTCTCTATCCGGTCTGGCACGATCGGGTGGGCCGCGCCGTGCAGGCTGACCACGCCCTCCACCACGAGCTGGTCCGTGCCGATGCCCTCGATGCGGGCACCCATCGCCACCAGGCAATCGGCCAGATCGGTGATTTCCGGCTCACGCGCCGCGTTGCCCAGCACGCTGCGCCCGTGGGCGAGTGTCGCCGCCATGAGCAGGTTCTCGGTGGCGCCCACCGACACGAACGGAAACACGATGTCCGCCCCCTGCAAGCCCTGCGGCACGGCGGCGTGCACGTAGCCGCCCTCCAGCCGTATCTCGGCGCCCATCTGCTCCAGGCCCTTCAGATGCAGGTCCACGGGCCGCGCGCCGATCGCGCATCCACCCGGCAGCGAAACCTTCGCCTCCCGGCAGCGCGCCAGCAGCGGCCCCAGCACCAGGATGGAGGCACGCATCTTCCGCACGATGTCATAAGGCGCCAGCGTGCTGGTGATGCGCCCGCCGATCGACAGCGTGCGCCCGCCCTCGCCCGGTTCCACCGCCGCGCCATGCTGGGCGAGCAGCTCGCCCATCGTGTCCAGGTCCGCCAGCTTCGGCACGTTGGAGAGTACCAGGCGTTCGTCGGTGAGAAGGCCGGCGGTCATCAGCGGGAGGGCGGCGTTCTTGGCGCCCCTTATCGGGATTTCGCCGTACAGGGGGCGGCCGCCTTTTATGAGTATCCGGTCCAATGACGCATCCTAAAGCAAGAAAGGAAGGCCTTCTTTTTTGAAAAAAAGAAGCAAAAAACTTTTATCTCCCAGGCGCGCGTTGCAGGACAGTC
>CAXUOA010000253.1:0-4641 GCA_964252625.1 uncultured Acetobacteraceae bacterium
GACGGGAAGCAAAAGTTTTTTGGTCCTTTTTTTCAAAAAAGGACTGCTTGCTTCCCTCAAGTCAGTTGCAAGACGGCTTGGTACAAAATCAGCCCCGAGTATAGACGCCTGGTTCGCCGCCACCTATCGCTCCGCCGTGCCGTGTCGACAGCCTGCGAAGAGAGAGAGTTCGGCCATGCCAAGTCACAGGACCATCGCGCTTGGCGAGGCGGCGCTGACGCTTCATGACGTGCAGGCGCTAGCGCACGGCCAGGCGACACTCGAACTCTCCGGCTCCGCGCGGCAGGCCATCCTGGCAGCGCGCGCGGTGGTCGAGCGGGCGGTCGCCAGTGCCACGCCCGGTTACGGCATCAACACGGGCGTCGGCAGCCAGAAGGATTACGGCGTCGGCCGCACGGAGATCGATCGCTACAACAACCTGATGATCACCGCCCACGCGACGCTGATGCCTGGTCAGAACGCGCCGGACACGGTGGTCCGGGCGGCGCTGGCCATCCAGCTCGCGCTGTTTGCGAAAGGACGGTCCGGCATAAGGCTCGCGCTGGTGGAAAGCTTGCTCGCCCGCTTCCAGGCGGACGACCTGCCGGCCGTTCGGCTGGGCACCTCGGTCGGCGCTTCGGACATCGTGGCCATGAGCCAGATGGCAGTCCCGCTGCTCGGCAAGTCCGGCGTGGGCCCAGGCGGCGCCGGGCCCGCGCCGGTCGGCAGCCTCGCCGCCAAGGAAGCGATCTCCCTGCTCAACTCCAACAGCCTGATGCTCGGGCAGGCTGCGCTGGCTATCGCCGCGGTGAGAGCGCTCCTCGATGCGGCCGCGGTCACCGCCGCCCTGTCGATGGAAGGGTTCCGCGGCAACCTGCAATCGTGGAGCGCGCCGGTGGACCAGGCGCGCGGGCAGGCGGGACAGATACGCACCGGTTGCATGCTGAGAGCAGCCCTCGCCGGCAGCCGGCTGTGGCAGCCGGGCGAGGCGCGCCTGCTGCAGGATCCGCTGAGCTTCCGATGCGTCCCGCAGATACATGGCGCGGCGGAAGCGGCCTACGATTTCGCCCACGCCATCTTCCAGACCGAACTGTCTTCGGCCTGCGACAACCCGCTGATCGATGCCGCAGCCGGCGTGTTCATCCCGCATGGCAACATGGAGACGAGCGTCTGCGCGCTGGCGATGGACATGGTGCGGCAGGCGCTCGCCAAGGTGATCGAGGCGTGCGGGCAGCGCATCCACAAGATACAGTGGCCGGACTTCACCGGCCTGCCGACGAGCCTGGCCGCCGCGCCGGGTGCGATCGGCGGCGTGCAGTTCCTCAATCTCGGCCATCTCGCGGCAGCCAACGTCGCGGCGGTCCGCCAGGCCGCCTGTCCCGCGATGCTGAACTATTCGGGGCAGCTCGATGACGGCGTCGAGGACGTGGCCGGCAACGCGCCGCAATCGGTGGCGGAGACCGTGCGGGCGCTGGCTCCCGCGTGGAACACGCTGGCGATCGAGGCGGCCTGCGCGGTCTGGGCGATCCACCGCCGGTCGCTGCCGCCGGAAGGGCTTGGCCGGGGCGTCCGGCCGCTCGTGGCCGGCATCCTTCCGATCCTGCCGATCGGCAACGAGGGGGTGGCGATTTTCGACCTCACGCCTGTCGTCGGTCTCCTGCAGACGACGTTCGGCCAGGGTGGCCACGGCAGCGCGTAGGGCGTGCCCGCGCCGGTCCGGCCGTCCAAAAACGCCGGGCGGCTACGAACCGGCTCACTGTTCTCGGCTTTACGCAGCACGTCCCATACCGAAGGGGGTCGGGTCGCAAGCCGCAGCAAGCAAAGGCGCCTGGCGATGCAGGCCCGCTCCGGCAGCAGCAACGCCGCCTCGCCGGCGGATTCCGGCACCACACGGCCGGATGAAAGAGAGTGACATTGGCCAACCCGACCAGCTACGTCCGCTACGACAACGGCGTCGAGACCGTGACGGAGGACGAGGCGTCCGTCATCGACGGCATCATCGCCACGATGACCCGTGAGAGCCAGACGGTGGCGAAGCGGGACGGCCAGACGGTGCGTGCGTCGCATGCCAAGAGCACCGGCCTGTTGAAGGGCACGCTGACCGTGCTGCCCGATTTGCCGGAGCCTGTCCGCCAGGGCCTGTTCGCCAGCCCGCGCAGCTATCCCGTTCTGCTCCGGTTCGCCCAAGGTCCGGGCGAGACGCTGTCCGACAGCGTGTCCACCCATCGCGGCGTGGCGATCAAGGTGCTGGGCGTGGACGGTGAGAAGCTGGCGGGACACGCGGCCGCGACGCAGGATTTCGTGCTGGCGACCGGCCCGGCTTTTCCGCAATCCAGCGCCGCAACCTTCCTGACCGCCATCAAAGGCATCCAGAAGGGAACGGGCTTGCCGGAGGCGGTCAAGCAGGCCGTCTCGGCCACGTCGCGCGTCGCCAATGCCGCGCTGAACGCGCTGGGCAGCGACAGCCCCACATTCGGCTTCTTCGGCCACACCAAGCGTAATCCGCTGGCCGACGCCTATTTCAGCCAGGCCGCGCTGCGCCATGGCGCCTACGTGGCGAAGCTTGGACTGTTTCCGGTCTCGCCCGAACTGGTGGCGATGGTGGACCAGACGCTCGATACCGGAGCCGATCACGACGCGTTCCGCCATGCGGTGGCCGACCACATGCGTGTGCACGGCGCCGTGTTCGAGCTGCGTGTGCAGCTTTGCACCGACCTCGGCACGATGCCGGTCGAGGACGCCGCGGTGCCCTGGCCCGAGGACCGGAGCCCCTACATCGCAGCTGCCTGGATCAGCATCCCGGCGCAGGACGCCTACAGCCCGGCGCGGCAGGCGTATTTCGACGGCGTGCTGTCGTTCCAGCCGGCGCACTCGCTTGCCGCGCACCGCCCGCTGGGGTCGTTGATGCGGGCGCGGCTGAAGACCTACCAGGCCTTGTCCGCCTATCGCCACGCGCAGAATGGCCAGGACCAGGTGGAGCCACCGGCGGTGGACCAGGTGCCGGATTGAAGCACGTCTGGCGGATGCATCACCTCAAATACCCGAACAAAGGCATTTCCCCATGACCGACGCCCCGGTGCGCTACCGTCCCGATGTCGAAGACGTGCAGACAGACGAACAGGACGTCGTGCAGCAGCTGAACGCCGCCTTCGACACCATCCTCGAACGGACCAACAAGACTTACGGCCACGCCGTGCGCTCCGTGCACGCCAAATCGCACGGCGTACTCGAAGGCGCGCTGACGGTTGACGCCGGACTGGCGCCGGAACTGGCCCAGGGGCTGTTTTCGTCACCGGGAACCCATAAAGTGCTGATCCGGCTTTCGACGAACGCCGGCGACATCCTGCCGGACGTCATCGGCCTGCCGCGCGGCCTGGCGATGAAGGTGTTCGACGCGCCTGGCGAGCGGCTGCCGGGTGCGAAAGGCACGGCGCAGGACTTCATCATGATAAACGGCAAAGTTTTCGTGGCGACGACGGCAAAGAAGTTTCTCGGCAACCTCAAACTGCTCGCGAAGACGACCGACAGGCTCGAGCGGACCAAGAAGGTGGTGTCCGCGGCCTTGCGCGGCGTGCGTGCCATGCTGGGATTTGTGGGGGTGGAGGCGCCCGCCACGATCAATTCGCTCGGCGGCGCGCCGAACGTCGAGCCGCTGGGCGAGACGTATTACAGCGCCACGCCGTTCCGCTACGGCGATTACATTGCCAAGTTCAGCCTGAAGCCGGTGGCACCTGCAATGACCGCGCTGACCGGCAAGACGATCACAATCGGCGGCCGTGAGAACGCCATACGCGAAGAAGTGCAGAAGGAGATGCAGGGTTTCGACGTTGAGTGGGAGTTCCGCGTGCAGCTTTGCCGCAACCTGGAGAAGCAGCCGGTCGAGAACCCCACGGTATTGTGGGACGAGGCGGAGGCGCCTTTCGCCAAGGTCGGCACGGTCCGCGTGGCTGCGCAGGACAGCTGGCAGGCCGCGCGGGTGCAGCAGATAAACGAGGAAACGCGCTTCAGCATATGGACCGGAATCGCCGCGCATCGCCCGCTCGGCAACGTGAACCGCGCGCGCAAGGACACGTATAACCACTCGGCGGATTTTCGCGCCCGCGCCAATGGCTGCCCGTATCACGAGCCGGCGAACACGGCGGCCTGAGGGGCCGCATCGGCGTCTCGAGATCGGTACGGTCTAGCTGTGGCGCGATCCGTGCCTGTGGCCGCAAAGGAAATGTTTGATGGACCTCCTGCCGTTCAACTGCACCATACGCGTCTTCGATCCCGTGAGCGGGGCTGATCTCGAAGAGCATGTGCTTCCCGTCGACAGTCCCGATGCCGAGCACGCCGCGGCTTCGACGCTGGCCAACGCCGCGTCTTTCACGATGAAAACCGAAGCGGGCGGCATGGCGGTGAAGCCGGTGGCGTTCTGCTGCATCAAGATAGAACCGCGCGGCTGACGTGCTGACCCTGAACGTTTTAGTGCGCTTGGGACCATGTCGATCCTATGCCGCAGCTTCGCGCACTAGCCGGAGAGCTTAGCGGCCTGTCTCGTCATGCCGAACCGCCGGGCGTTGTAGAACCGCAGCTGAGATCTCATACAAAACAGCCTTGCGGCTGATACAGTGAAAGCAAGCAGTCCTTTTTTGAAAAAAAGGACCAAAAAACTTTTGCTTC
>CAXUOA010000254.1:0-1388 GCA_964252625.1 uncultured Acetobacteraceae bacterium
CTCCACCGCGCCGAAGCCCCTTGCCCTTGCCTGGCGGGCGGTGGCGTCACCCACCGCGAGCAGGCGCGCGCCCGTCGGCGGCAAGGCAGGCAGCGCGTTGCGGCTGGTCACCAGTATGGCCTGCACGGATCGGGGCACCGTCGCCGGCCTGACCGCGACATCGAAGAACGGCGCGGCCACGGGATCGTAGCCGCGCAGCCTGATCGCCTGGCCCGTGCTTCCGGCGTCGGCTTCGGCGCGGGTGATCAGGACGGCGCGGGTCATGAAGGAAGGAAGCAAGCAGTCCTTTTTTGAAAAAAAGGACCAAAAAACTTTTGTCTCCTGCTTGCATTACGGCGCGTACCGAATTTGCAAAGACGCGCACCGGCAGGAATAGGACCCGTGTCGATGCAGGCAGGAGGCAAAAGTTTTTTGCTTCTTTTTTTCAAAAAAGAAGACGTTGCCTTCACGCGACGAACAACGAAGCCGGACTGTCCGCCTTCAGGCTGGCCCCCAGCTCCGCCCCGAGCCGCGCCGCATCCGCAGGCAGCCCGTCCACGCTGCGCTTCAGCAGGAACCGCCCGTCCTCGCTTGCCGTCAGCCCGGTCAGCCGCAGCATCCCGCCGGAGCGTATCCGCGCGTGCCCGCCGATAGGCGTGTGGCAACTGCCGTCCAGCACCGCCAGCATGGCGCGTTCCGCGGTGGAGACGGCGCGCGCCACCGGGTCTTCGATGCTGGCGAGCAAAGCCCGCAGTTCGGCGTCGGACTCGCGTATGGTGACGCCCACGATCCCCTGGCCGGCAGAGGGGACCATGAGCTCGGGGTGCAGGATGACGCTGGCGCGTTCGTCCAGGCCGAGTCGGCGCAGCCCTGCAAGCGCCAGAAGGGTCGCCGCGAAATCGCCGCGCGCGATGCGGTCCAGCCTGGTCTGCACGTTGCCGCGTATCAGGCCGATCTGCAGGTCCGGGCGGCTGTGCAGGAGCTGGGCCTGGCGGCGGACGGACGAGGTGCCGATCAGCGCGTTGCGCGCGAGGCCGGCGAACGGCTCCTCCGGGTCGGGCGCCGGCGCACCGGGCGGCAGGATGAGCACGTCACGCGCGTCCTCGCGCGCCAGGGTGCAGGCGAGCACGATGCCGGGTGGCAGCATGGTCTCCAGATCCTTCAGGCTGTGCACCGCCATGTCGATGCGGCCGTCCGCCAGCGCCTCGTGGATCTCCTTGGCGAACAGCCCCTTGCCGCCGATTTCCGCCAGCCGGCGGTTCTGCACCGCGTCGCCGGTGGTGCGTATGGCATGCTCGACGAAAACCGGGGTGTCGTCGGTGTCGCCCGGCGCGCGCAGCACGGGGCAGAAATGCGCGATCTGGCTGAGAAAGGCGCGCGTCTGTACTAGCGCCAGAGGCGAGGCGCGG
>CAXUOA010000254.1:1398-4638 GCA_964252625.1 uncultured Acetobacteraceae bacterium
AAGCTGTACGTGCTCGGCGTTAACGGGCAGATTCTGATGCATTTCGGCGCGCTCTGCGGCATCGAGTGGTCAGAGTATCTCCAGCGCATGCGTGACGGCATCAAGCATTATGGACCGGTGCGTGCCGGCATCGGGCAGCCGCCTTCGGTGAATAGCAGGGCGGCCGGGGGGGGATGGGCGGCGGTCATCGGAGTGTCCTATTACCCGGTGTATGGTGTGGGAAGAGCGGACAGTCAGGAAGGCAAGCCGTCCTTTTTTGAAAAAAGGCAGCAAAACCCGTCCGTCGCCCCGCATTCGCACCCGCCGGGCGCCTCCGGCCCAACGACCCCGCATCAGCAGCGAACCGAGCAAAAGTTTTTTGCTTCTTTTTTTCAAAAAAGAAGGCCTTCCTTCCTTGCCGCGATCCAGATGAGCTGGGACCCCGGACCCGTGCTGGGTATCGAGACCAGCTGTGACGAGACCGCCGCCGCCGTGCTCTCCGCCGAAGGCGCGATCCTGGCCGAAGCCGTGCTGAGCCAGCAGGACCATGCGGCCTTCGGCGGCGTGGTCCCGGAAATCGCGGCACGCGCCCACCTCGCACATCTGCCGGACCTGGTGCGCGGCGTCATGCGGCAAGCCGGGCTGGCATTCGGCACGCTCGCCGGCGTGGCGGCAACGGCCGGGCCCGGGCTGATCGGCGGGCTGATCGTGGGCGCCGGCCTGGGCCGCGGCATTGCCATGGCATCGGGCACACCGTTCGTGGCGGTGAACCACCTGGAGGCGCACGCGCTGACGGCCCGGCTTCCCGGGCTGACGCAGGGTGGCGCCGCGTTTCCCTACCTGTTGCTGCTGGTCTCCGGCGGGCACTGCCAGTGCGTGGCGGTGGACGGCGTGGGCGCCTATCGACGGCTTGGCGGCACGATCGACGACGCGGTGGGCGAGGCATTTGACAAGGTGGCCAAGCTGCTCGGCCTCGGCTGGCCGGGCGGGCCCGCTCTGGAGCGGCTGGCCGATGGCGGGGACCCGGCGCGCTTCGTGCTGCCCCGGCCGTTGCGCGGGCGGGCGGGCTGCGATTTCAGCTTTTCCGGATTGAAGACCGCGGTGGCCGGTCTGGTGGCGGGCTATCCGGCCGGGCCGTTGCCGGCGCAGGACGCGGCCGACCTCGCCGCCGGTTTCCAGGCCGCCGTGGCCGACGTGCTGGCCGATCGGGTGGCCAACGCGCTGGCGATGATGCCGGAGGCCCGGCTGCTGGTGGTGGCGGGCGGGGTGGCGGCGAACCTGGCGATACGCGCCCGCCTGGCCGCGCTCACGCGGGCGCACGGCCTGCGGCTGGCCGCGCCACCCGTGCGGCTGTGCGGCGACAACGCGGTGATGGTCGCCTGGACAGGCATCGAGCGGCTGCGCCTGGGGCTGGTCGACCGCGCCGCGCCGCCCCGGCCGCGCTGGCCGCTGGAGCAGCTGCGGTGAACTACCGGCACGCCTTCCATGCCGGCAACGCGGCGGATTGCCTGAAGCACGCGGTGCTCGTCTGGGTGCTGCGGGCGCTGGCGCGCAAGGACAAGCCGTTCTTCGTGCTGGATACCCATGCCGGCGTCGGCCGCTATGACCTGGACGACGTCCCTGCACGGCGCACCGGCGAGGCGTCACGCGGCATCTTCCGCCTGCTCGACGACCCGCCGGCCGCACTTGCGGATTACGTGCGCGTGGTACGCGGGACCGGCGTCTATCCCGGCTCGCCGGCCATCGTGGCGGCGCTGCTGCGGCCGGGCGACAGGGCGGTGGCCTGCGAGCTGCACCCCGAGGATGCCGCCGCCCTGCGCAGCAACTTCCGCGGCCAGGCGCAGGTCTCGGTGCATCTGCGGGACGGCTACGAGGCGATCGGCGCGTTCCTGCCGCCGCCGGAGCGGCGGGGGCTGACGCTGGTCGACCCGCCCTATGAGGAGGCCGACGAATACGAGCGCCTGCTGGCCGCGATGCGCGAGGCGCACCGGCGGTTCCCGCCGGGCGTGATCCTGGCGTGGTACCCCATCAAGCACCGCGCGCCTGTGCGCGCGCTGCATGCCGCCATCGGCGCCGCCGGCCTGCGGGACGTGGTGGCGGCCGAGCTGTTCCTGCGCGAACCGCTGGACGCCGCCCGCCTGAACGGCAGCGGTCTCGTCGTGGTCAACCCGCCCTTCCGCTTCGAGGCGGCAATCGCCCCCGTCCTGGCCGCCCTGCTGCAACGCCTGGGCGATCGCGAGCCTGGCGAGGGCACAGCCCTGCTGCGGCTGGCCGATGAGTAGGGTCGCGGTCGTCGGTGCCGGCGCCTGGGGCACCGCCTTGGCAATCCACGCCGCCCGCGCCGGCCTGTCGGTCAGCCTGACCACGCGCGCCCACGGCCGCTTGGCGTCGCGTCTGCCCGGCTTCGGCCTGCCCCAAGCGGTCTCGGTGTCGGCGGAGATGCCGGCAACGGCGGACGCCATCCTGCTCGCCGTGCCCATGCAGCATCTGCGCGCCACGCTGGCGCTTCTGCCTCCGGGCGGACCGTTCGTGGCCTGCTGCAAGGGCATCGAGGCGGCGACAGGCAAGCTGCCGCTGGAGGTAGTGGCCGACCTGCATCCCGGCAGCCCTGCCGCGGTCCTGACCGGTCCCAACTTCGCCGCGGGCATCGCCGCGGGCCACCCCGCGGCCGCGGTCCTCGCCGCCGCCGAGCCCGGGTTGCGCGCTGCGCTGACGGGGCTTCTCGGGACCCAGGCGTTCCGGCTCTATGGCAACGACGACATTGTGGGAGCACAGCTTGGCGGCGCGGCAAAGAACGTGATCGCGATCGCGGCCGGCGTGGTGATGGGCGCGGGGCTGGGCGAGAACGCCCGCGCCGCCCTCGTCACCCGCGGCCTGGCCGAACTGTCGCGCCTGATCGTGGCGCAAGGCGGGCGGGCGGAGACGGCGGCCGGCCTGTCCGGCCTGGGCGACCTGGTGCTCACCTGCACCGGGGCGGGCAGCCGCAATTTCGCCTACGGGATGGCACTGGGACAAGGCGCGCCGCCGGCCGGCAGCGGCGTGGTGGAAGGCGTGGCGACGGCGCCTGCGCTGGTGGCACGGGCGCGCGGGGTGGAGCTGCCGATCTGCTCGGCGGTGGCGGACTTGCTGGCGGGGCGGCTGTCGGTGCAGACCGCGTTGCGTGGCTTGCTGGCAAGGCCTTCGCGGGATGAGTGAGGAAGGAAGGCCTTCTTTTTTGCAAAAAAGAAGGCCTTCCTTCCTTGCTGAAAGGCATAATGACCG
>CAXUOA010000255.1:0-4275 GCA_964252625.1 uncultured Acetobacteraceae bacterium
GTGAAAGCAAGCAGTCCTTTTTTGAAAAAAAGGACCAAAAAACTTTTGCTTCCCCTCGCATCTGCAGCAGCCCGGTGCCTTCTGATAAATCAAGGCGTTTGAGCCAGCGCAGGAAGTAAAAGTTTTTTGCTTCTTTTTTTCAAAAAAGAAGGCCTTCCTTGCTTGCCCAAGCGTCAACCGAAAAGCGGGTCGGTATCAGTCATGCACCACGACAAGACGCTCAGCGAAAATCCCGTTTTTCCGCAGCCGTCCCGCAGCACCGGGAGCACGTCGCACACCCGGGCGGCGCAGCAGCGGTTTCAGCATGCGGTGCAACGTTGCGTGGTTTATCTGTTCACCGAAACATTCATGTAGGCCCAGGCCGAAATGAATGTATTCATGTGGCAGGCGGCCGGGCCTGAACACGCGCGGGTCAGGCACACGCCGCGGATCCATCATGGCGGAGGCGAACCCGACATACACCGTATCGCCCGCCGATACGGGCGTCGCCCGCCCGGTGCCGCGCGCGATCGTCCAGTCGGCCAGCGCCACGCGGGGCAGGGCCGGCGCCAGCGGGTCAAATCGCATCGCTTCCAGCAGGATGGCGCGCAGGCCGTCATCGTCGCCGGCGCGGGCGGCGGCCTGGGCGTCGGTCAGGAACGGCTTGCGGCGCAGCAGCTGTTCCATGCCCTGCGGCACGACCATCGGCGGCTGTGGCGGCCCGCCGATCACCATGCACATCAGCGCGGTGCGTATCTCGGCGTCGCCGTAGCCGGCCACGCCCTGCGCCTGCAGCTTCAGGCAGCGGCCGAGCACGTCGTCGGGTCCGTCCGGGACGGCGCGGCGGCGGGCGATCTCATCATCCAGCAAAGCGCGGAAGGCGGGTGCCATCACGCGCACCTCGCGGCACAGCGGGTTGTCGCCGACCGTGCCGGTGAACTGAAACTCGAACAGGCGCGTGGCCCACACGTCCAGCCGCCCCTGCGCCGGCGCGGGCACGCCGAAATACGCGGCGATAGTGCCGAACGTCACCGCGCGTATCAGCGAGACCACCTCCACACACCCGGCCGCACCTGCAACGATCGCCTCGGCCAGGGCTTCCGCTCTGTCGCCCAGCGCGGCCAGGTCATCCTGCGTGACGACGCGCCGCATGGCCGCGAGCTGGTCGCGGTACTGCCGGGTGTCGGACATGCCCAGGAAGAAGGGATGGTCCTGGCCGGTGATCAGCGCCAGGTTCGCGGCATAGACGACGCCGAACGCCGCATCGGTGCGGAACACCTCCTGCACGTCGTCGTAGCGCGTGACCAGGCGGACGCTGCCGGCGCCGGGGATCGGCCACACGCGGCGCAGGATGCTGGTGGCGAACGGCGCCAGCGCCATCGCCTTCTGCACGGCGCGGGCTTTCAGGCCCGCCAGGCCGCCGGGCCTGGGGCGCAGCACGTCCGCCGATGTCAGGATGGCGGCGGCCGCCGGGTCAGCATGTGCTTTCATAGGGATGCCAGATAGGCCAGCGCGGGAAGGCTGGGCAGGAAGAAGTAGTCGCCGCCGGCAAGGCGGACGAAGGTGTCCACCATGGCGGTGCGGCGCAGCGCCTCGTTACGCAGGGTCATCCGGCCTGCTGGCCCAAGCAGCGGGTCCACCTCCTCGAACAGGGTGGCGAAGCTGCTGTTCAGCAGCCAGGTCTGCTGGACGAACTCGAACTGCCTGTCGATGTCGGTGTTGAGGCAAAGGAACAGCAGGCCGCGATCGGCGCCGTCGTCCTGCGTGGGATCGGCGAGCTTGGCGCCGAACTTGCGGCCGCGCCGAAGTATGCGGTGGTTGTTCGCCGCCTGCAGCAGAGTGAGGCGGTCGCCGCCCGCAGGCGTGAGCGCGTCGCGCGGAAAGGCGCGGCGCACGTGGCTGCCGGGCGGGCAGCCCTGGGCCAGCGGGTCGCGGTCATGGAATAGGTAGGAGCTGTCCGGTGTGCCATCGGCGCAGGCTGGCAGCGTGGCGCCGCCCGGGCAGAGCAGGTGGCCGTTCCTGTTGCGGCCGATCACCCGCTCGGCGAGCCAGTCGCCGGTGATGTGGCTGCTGTGCCCGGGGTCACGCGCGCGCAGCGCGGTCGCGTTCGCCTCCATCGATGCCCAGAACGCCGCCACGTCCTGCTTCAGCTCGCGGGCCACGAGGTAGCTGCCGTTCAGGCCGAAATCGAAGAAGCCCTCTGCCTCGGCCGAGGCGCGCAGCCCGGCCGCGGCCGCGCGCTTGCCCTCATCCACCAGCGGGCCGGGCGCGTTTTCGTGATGGCCGTGGGTATAGCCGATCAGGCACACGCCGAGCGGCACGCCCTGCGCTGCCATCGCGCGCTTCGTCTGCACGACCTTGGCGCCGATCTGCGCCACCGTCACGCGGGCTCGGCCATCGATCACGATGGGCAGCGCCCGCAGTCGATCGCGCGCGGAGCGGACGTGGCTGACTTGGTCTTCCGTCAGCTCGCCAGCGCGAGCCCCGATGTTGCGGAATTCAGCGGAGCGTTCATCGCCGAAGAAGGCGAGGTCGGCGAGGTGCCGGGACGTGAGCTGTTGGGCTCCGACCTCGAGCGGAAATTCGAGCACGCCGACGCCGGCCGCCTTGGCACAGCGGACCGCCGACGAATTCATGAAGGCGGTCTTGCCCATGCCGGGCCGGCCTGCGGCCACCACCAGCGTGCCGGGGTCGTAGCCGTTGATGGCGCGGTCGAGGTCGCTAAAGCCGGTGGAAATGGCGCGGTGGACTACCTCGCCGGAGCGAATGTCCTCGACAACTTTGAGGAGGCCTTCGGCAAGGTCGCCGGCGTGCTGTGCCGTGTCCGAGCCCGACGACGCCGCGACCTGTTGCAGCTCGCCGATCGCGTCCGCGGCGATCGACGCTGGATCCTCGCCGGCGATCATAGCCGCAGCGCGTTCGGTAAGGCCGCGGCCAGCGATCACCAGGGCGCGGCGCGCGGCCACCGATCGGATGAAGCGGGCCTGTCCCGGTGCGAGCGACGGGGCCATCACGCTGGCGCAGAGATGCGCCATGTAGGTCGAGATGGAGACGCCGCTGCTTACCGGGTGATCGCCGAGGTGCGGGCCGATTGTAGCGGGCGTCGCCGGTTGACCATCGCCGATGAGGCGCAAGGCGACGTCGAAGATGCGGGTGTGAACCGCTTCGCCGAAATCCTCGACCCCAACAAAGGGGCTCACCGCCGCCAAGATCTCGTTGTTCCGGAGCAAGGCGCCGAGAAGCTGCTGTTCCGCCTCCAGGCAGACCGGCAACTCGACGTTGAAGGTCTCGCGCGTCATGCGGCGGCCTTCCGTGTGAGCTTAAAGTAGATCGCGGCGAGCCATTCGACTTGCCGCTCAGTGGGCTGGCGCGTGCCGAGGCGGCACATGTCGCCGACGAACTTCTTCTCCGGTTGCGTCAGGCGTCCACAGTCGATGTCGCGACAGGCGCGAGCCATCTCAAAGACGTTCGGCATGGATCGAGCGGCAGAGGTTTCCTCCGCCACCTGGATCGCGGCCGCGAGGTCGTGAAGGTCGAGGCCGGCAGAGGCGAGCGTCTTCACGATCGCGTCGCGGGTGCCCAAGGCCTCGCCGTCTACTGGGGAGCCCAGCAAGGGGATGAGACGCGCGATACGCGCGGGTATGGCGGGGCGGCTCATGCGCGGCCGCCGTAGGCGTGGATAGCGATGATCCGCGCCCGAAGCGGACACAGCCCAAACTTTCGCGATAAGAACGCAGCTTGTCGCAGGTGGGTCGTTGTGGCATCAACTCGAGCATCGAGAGCCTGGCAGCACCGATGAAACCCGAGCCCCGCAGCCTTCACAGGGCTAGCGGGGTTCGCCTTTCCACCGATCAATCAAGCAGCCTCCTTAGCCGGCGCCGTGATGAGGCGGTCAACGTAGGCGAGGATCGACTCCTCGGTGATCAGGCTCTTGGAGCCGATCTTGATCAGCTTGAGGTCGCCAGCCTTGATCAGCGCGTAAAGTGAAGTTCGTCCGATCTCCAGCCGATCGCAGACCGTCTCGATCGAATTGAGAAGCTTTCCGTCATTTCGTTTGTGTTCGTACATGGCCGTCCTCTGCCGCTGCAAATCGTGCGGACATTAGAATGCGATGCGGTCCGGCTTTCCCGAACCCTAAAAAAGGCCTCTATCTCCCCAAAGTAATAGCCATTCTCCCTAAAAAACTCGGGCCCTGGCCTGCCCGTGTCGCAGCCTGATTGCGGCCGTCCGCTTTTCGCCGATGTCGAGATCCCACATTGCCCTTGCGAGGATCAAACCGTAGTCGCGTTCTCCTAC
>CAXUOA010000255.1:4285-4635 GCA_964252625.1 uncultured Acetobacteraceae bacterium
AGATCGCTGGAGCTTGCGCCAATCGCACCCCTAAAAAAATGACCTCGACCCTAAACAAAAGGGAAGGACGCCCTAAAAATATGGGACGTAGCTTTAAACTAATCGGCCTTCTGCTTCTTAGGCGGAGGCTTGATTGCGCGGACCGCGTGAGCGAAACGCTCGGCATCTCGTCTCAATTTATATCGTAGTATTGAAATTAGCTTCTCTGCGTGTAAACCTTCTTCGGCTTGCTCACAGAGCAATCTAATTGCCTCTTCGCCGCCTTCCAAGCCTCCGCTGTAGAATGCGATTGCATAAGCGAAGGACATGAGGTGTATCCACTGCTCTTCATCACTCGTACGACCCTGATC
>CAXUOA010000256.1:0-4607 GCA_964252625.1 uncultured Acetobacteraceae bacterium
TGACTCTGCGCCTTGCCATCGGCCTGGCTGCGGGCGGGCGCAAGCGAGGCCGGGAGTTATGGCCTTGCTGTCCAGAGGGGGGTTATGAACCTGACACCGCGCCAGGGCCGGGCAGAAAAGCAAGCGTCTTCTTTTTCTGTAGAAAAAGAAGCAAAAAGACTTTGCTTGGACGCTTCGCGTCAGACAGGTGATGACGAAATCTTATCTGCAAAAGTTCTTTGGTTCTTTCTTTCAAGAAAGAACATGCTTTCTCCCTGGAGCAGCACACAGGAAAGGAGCCGACGGGTTCATAACAGCCTTTCGGGCGGCAGGATGACAAGCCGGCATCCGGCTGTGCCGGACAGGCTTGCCTGGGCGCCGGATGCGGTTGCGCCGGATGAGGCTTCGGCGCGCAGGCTGGCGGATCGGCCGGTCACGCCGCCTTGTTGCGTACACGCTAATGTCAGATTGAGTTTACAAGCTTGCCCCGGTTCTTCTTGTAACAGATCGGTTTCATGACTAGTCATACAGCCGAGGTGGCAGCGCGCTACTGATGTTTCGGGTTGTTCGCGCGCTCCGCACCGATAGGAACAACATCGTGGTGCCGGGCCCAATACTCAACCTTTCAGGACCGAATCACCAGGCGGTTTCGGCCCAGGCGCCATACCGGAACCGCATCCTGGCGGCGTTGCCGTCCGCGGAGATGGAGCTGATCCGGCCGCAGCTGTTCCGGGTGAGCCTGGTGGCGTCCCAGGTTCTCTACGAGAAGGGCGTTCCGCCGGACGCGGTGTATTTCGTGGAGCACGGGCTTGTGGCGCTCCTGGCGGACGTGGGGGGCGGCGAGACGATCCAGGTCGCGTTGACCGGCTTCGAGGGCGCGCGGGGTGCGTCCGTGATACTCCAGCCCGGCCTTGTCACCGAATACCGCAGCGTCGTCGAGATCGCGGGAGCGGCCTACAGGATGCAGGTCGCGGAGTTCCAGCGCGCGATCTCGCGGGCGCCGCTGCTCAGGGATCTTTGCGTCCAGCACACGAACAGCTTCGTCAGGCAGATCGCGCAGACCTCCGCATGCAACGCCAGGCACGACCTGCCCACGCGCCTGTGCCGCCTGCTCCTCATGGTGCTTGACCGCTCCGATGGCGATGACGTCCTGCTGACCCAGGGCCAGATCGCGCGCATGATCGGCGTGCGTCGGGCGGGGGTGTCGACCGTCATGGCCGCGCTGCAGGACGGCGGGCTGCTGCGGCAGGCGCGGGGCCGGATCACGATCGTCGATCGCCTGCGCCTCAGGGACCATGCCTGCGCCTGCTACGACCGGATGGCGCTGACCTAGCCCTGCCGGACGGGTGGCCCTGATGCACGATCGCGAGAGGCCGGGGCGCGGCACGGGCTGCACCTGATGCCCCGCCACGAGAGCCCCGCCACCCCTGGCATTCGGGCGGCACGGTGCCAACCTCCGCTGCGGTTCCATCCGCATGGGGGCTGCCGTGACGCTGGCTCTGCAGGACCGCGCCGGCGGGTTCGAGGCGAAGCATGCCCATGACCACGAGCTGCGGTTCCGGGCCACGGCACGGCGCGACAAGCTGTTCGCCCGGTGGGTGTCGACGAGGCAGCATCTCCCGTCCGGGGAGGCCGGTCATCTGCATGGCGCGGTTCTCGCGGTTGCGGACGGGCCCGGGCACGACGAGGCCCTGCTGGACATGGTTCGCGAGGCGGTCGGCGCACATGGCGGCGGCATGTCGGCTGCCGACCTGCAGGCAGGGCTTGCGGCCTGCGCGGTGCAGGCCTGGGAGGAGCTTCTGGCGGCGTCACCGGTAACGCCGGGTTAACCGTCGTCGTGCAGGATGCGCCGGCGCCGGATGCCGTTCCGGCTGCCAGGATCGGGGGATTCCAGCCATGTCGCTGATGATTGGAGCTTCTGCCGCCGCCTATGTGCCTGCCGGGCCGGCGGCACGGCCGTCGCCGGCCGCATCCGCCGGAGCCGCCGGCGGCGGGGACATCGTGGCGCTGAGCGTGGCCGCGCAGTCGTCGCTGGCCTCCTCCTCGCTGCTGGGCACCCTGCAGCAGACCACCGCCGCGCTCGGCTCCGTCGCGACGTCGATCGGCACCGACCTCACCGTATAGGTCGCCTTCGCGGAGTGCCGGCACGCGATCGGCTCGCCCCTGTGCGGCACTGCGACGATCCGCCTCGATCGCTACGACGGCGTCGGGCTTTGCCTGCTCCGCCCTGTCCCCCCGCGGCGGTGCCGCGGCCTGACGTTCGCGACCGTGCCGACCCGGGCAGTCCTGGGCCTGATCCCGGACCGGGACCGGATGATGCGGGCGGACCGACCTGCCGTGCACGCCGCACCTCCGCGCACGCCGGCAGGCCGGGGCGGCGGTGGTACGCCATCCGGCAGGCCGCACCAGGCGACGGGAACACTCGCGGCCATGCGGCCTCGCACGCAAACGTCTTTCCGGTCTTCGGCCTTTGGTGGTAGTCACCCGACCCACCGGAGATCCGGCGACTTGCCCGTCCCGGCAGGACGCCCACCTCAGGCGTCGCCGGGACCGCGCCCCGCGGCTGCGCGCATCCGAACCAACCAGCGAGGCAAGCGTCATGCACGAGACCCCGGCGCAGTGGAACAAGCGGCTTGCTCCCTATGCCCGCCCCGTCGTGTCCAGCAGCATGCTGCAGCTCGCCACCACGCTTGGCCTGTTCGTGGCGCTGATCGTCGCGGCGCACGCGCTGCACGCGGTGTCGTGGATGCTCGGGCTGCCGTTCTCCGCCCTGGCCGGCCTGCTGATGGTGCGCGTGTTCATCATCCAGCACGATTGCGGCCACCGTTCCTTCCTGCCGAGCCGGACGGCCTGCGACTGGATCGGCCGCTCCCTGTCGTTCCTGACGCTCACGCCGTTCGACTACTGGCGCCGCGACCACGACAAGCACCACGCGACCTCCGGCAACCTCGACAAGCGCGGCTTCGGCGACGTCGACACCCTGACCGTGGCAGAGTACCAGGCGCTCGGCCGGCGCCAGCGGCTGCTGTATCGCGCCTACCGCAACCCGATCGTGATGTTCTGCATCGGGCCGGCCTGGGTGTTCCTGCTGCGCTACCGCCTGCCGCTCTGGCTCGGCGACAAGTCGCGGGGCAGCTCGATGGCGTCCATCCTGCTGCTCGACCTGGCTCTGGTGGTGTTCTTCGGCGGCCTGGTGGCGCTGCTCGGCTGGTGGGCGGTCACCACGGTGTGGCTGCCGGCCTACATGGTCGCGGCGACCGTCGGCGTGTGGCTGTTCTTCGTGCAGCACCAGCACGAGGACACCTACTGGCGCAACGCGTCGGAGTGGTCGTTCGTGGAGGCGGCGCTGCTCGGCTGCTCGTTCTACCGGCTGCCGGGCTGGCTGCACTGGCTCACCGGATACATCGGCTATCACCATGTCCACCACCTGTCCTCCCGGATTCCCAACTATCGTCTGTCCAGCGCGTATCGCGAGATCCCTGAGCTGCAGGCCGCACCGTCCGTTGGCATCTGGGAAAGCATCAAGGGCGTGCGCCTGTCGCTCTGGTGCGACAGCCGCCAGCGGCTCGTCTCGTTCCGCACCGCATTCACCCCTGCGGCGAACCCCTGTTCCTGAGCGTGGGTTGCGCGCGGGAGGGGGCAGTCAGACAACACGGGGCTCTGCGCAGACCCGTCAGGAGCCGGGGCTTCTGGACACCCTGACCCCGATCCGAAGTTCTGCCGCTGCGTCCGGTGCCGCTGGCCACATCGGGGCCGCTGCCAGGGCAGGACCATGGCCTTCCTGATCCCTTGCTGGCGGTGACTACCTGACTGGTGCGGGCGTCACCGTTGGAGAGCAGCTTCAGGTCAGACAGCGGGGGAACGACCTCGGTCCAGTGGAGCGACGCTGAGCCGATGCAGGGCGCAGTAAGGGCAGTGCGCCATGACGTGACGCATCCGGGGCGATAAGACCTGATCAGACTGGAACATGGCCTCTAA
The DNA here is from genome assembly GCA_964252625.1 of uncultured Acetobacteraceae bacterium. Lineage (GTDB taxonomy): Bacteria > Pseudomonadota > Alphaproteobacteria > Acetobacterales > Acetobacteraceae > BOG-908. The sequence goes on from CAXUOA010000256.1 coordinate 3,958, forward strand.
GAAAAGCGCAGTGGCGGCGATCGCTGCTGGTTTCTGGCGGCGGTTGTTTGCTTCCACCGTGCTGCAGACTTGACACAAATCCGGTGTCGTTCAAGAAACCCGGACACCTCTTTTCCAAGAAAGTAAAAGGCGTTGCTTCAACATAAGTGGGAAGTTGTGAACCTTTGACGCAGAAAGCTTCCCAAGTCCTCTTTTAAAGAAGGAAAGCGCCTGCTGTTCGGCACAGCGCGCCGGGATGGGATGACAGTCCGCGGTGCCCTTTAGCGTCGATCGCAATTATCCGTAAGCGTGTTGAAGAACTGCCCAGGATGGCACGCGGGCATTGCCGGCGAAGGTGCACGGGTCGGGGTCGCAGAGGCATAGCCCCATCCGCCCCGGTATGCCGGTGCGGGATATCCGGCCATCGCTCCGGGCCCAGGCGGCGGATAGCCGTTGCCGTAGGGTGCCGGGTATGCATACGGGGACGGGTAGCCATAGGCCGGCGGATAGCCGTAGGGCGGCGGAGCAACGAGATAGGGGTAGGGGCGCACCAGCGTGGACCCGACCACGGCACCGGCAGCGAGACCTACGGTCGTTCCGAACAGGAAGCCTCCACCCCAGGCTTCCGCCGGCCTCGGCCCGACGGCGCACAGTGATGCCGCCGCGATTCC
>CAXUOA010000257.1:0-4585 GCA_964252625.1 uncultured Acetobacteraceae bacterium
ATCTGCAGCAGCAAGGTGCCTCCTGATAGATCGAGGCATCTGAGCCTGCGCAGGAAGCAAAAGTTTTTTGCTTCTTTTTTTCAAAAAAGAAGGCCTTGCTTGCCCAAGCGTCAGTCCTAAAGCGGGCCGTTATAATTAGAGTATTTGCAATAAGCCCCTGCGAACGAAAAATACTCTGGCCCGCGATAGCCAGCCTGGCCTGAGCGCACAGACCGTGACGCCCCGGCCAGGCAGCGGCTACCCACCCTCGATCGGCAGATGCAATGTTTTCCGCCTTCCTGATTGTGCTGCCTGTTTTCGCCCTCATCCTGGTTGGCTGGCTGGCACGCCGGCTGGCCATCCTGGGGCCGCACGCAACGAGCGAACTCAATCGTTACGTCGTCTATCTTGCCTTTCCGGCCCTGCTGTTCGATGTCGTGGCCAATGCCCGCCTGGATGACATCTGGCGCCCGGGATTTACCGCCGCCTATTGTACCGGCGCGCTGCTGGTGTTCGGTGGCGTCCTGCTGGTCCGTCTACGCCGCTCCGTGAACCTGGCAGATGCCACCATCGACGGCCTGAACGCGGGTTATGCCAATACGGGATTCGTCGGCTTCCCGCTGACGCTCGCCATTCTCGGACCACAGGCAAGCGCGCCCACCACGATCACCGTGGTGTTCAACGGCTGCCTTTTCTTCTCGCTGGCCGTCGTGCTTATCGAGCTCGGCCTGCAGAAGCAGCGGACCGGCATGCGCATGGCCGCGACACTCGGCCTGTCGCTCGCCCGTAATCCGCTTCTGGTCGCACCTGCCCTGGGATTGCTGTGCGCCGTCTCGGGCCTGCGTGTACCGGAACCGGTCGAAAGCTTCCTGAAACTGCTGGGCGGGACCACGTCCTGCTGCGCGCTGGTGGCGCTCGGGCTGTTCCTTGGCGAGAAGCGGCAGGCCGCACGCGGCGGTATCGGCCTGCGCGCCATGCTGCTCGTCGTCAAGCTGATCGTCCAGCCGGCATTGGCCTGGCTGCTTGCGGTTCCGGTGCTGGGCCTGTCGCCGATGCTGGTGCATGCGGCGGTGCTGCTGTCGGCAACGCCCACGGGCACAGGCTCGTTCATGCTGGCAGAACTCTATGGCCGGGAGGCGTCGACCACATCGGATGTGGTTCTGCTGTCGACCGTGCTGTCGATCGTCACGCTGTCGGTGCTGGTGGCAACATTCTGACCAGGCCCGTCATTGATGCGGCTGCGGGGTGATCGGGTTGATCAGGGCGATCCTGTAGCTGCTGTTCTGCTCGCCAGCCAGAAACACCATGTCCGGGCTCGAACCGTACTGCGTGGCCGGCTCATCGAACACCACCCGGATTTGCGTCTTCACATCCATGTTCGGCTTAAAAGCGCCAAACTGTGCAAGCGAGGCCAGCGCATCGGCGGGGAACGGCTCGGCTGCCACCGAGCGCAGCTTGCGACCGAAAGCCTTGCGTATTTCGAACAGCACCCAGCGGTGTTTGAAGGCGCTGGCGCCGTCCCAGTTCACCAGCTTCTCCATCGCGCCCGCGTCGCGCTGCAACAACGCCGTGCGTATGGCGGCTGCAAAGGACGCTGGTGTCGCGGGCAGACCGACATCGCTCCGGGAGGGAGCAACGGCGGTTTGGCCACGGGCGGCCCGCAGACCCGCAGCGGGAAGACTGGCGGCCGAGAGGCATAGGCCGGCTGCGATCGCCCGCAGCCGGCTGTGCTTGGTCCGCCGCATCAGTGCGGATGTTTCGCCTGCTGCGCATCAAGCAATGCGAACACCCAGACGGTGCCATCGTTCGGCACGGTATCGTGGTCCAGGCGTGGTTTCAGCATCTTCTTCAGCCCGTTGTTCTGACGCTCCGCATCCACGCCGTAGCCGCTCTGCACGGCGATATACTGCACACCGTCAACCATGAACGAGCTGGGCGTGCCCTCGACGCCGGAGTTGAGACGCGTCTCCCATTTCAGCTCGCCTGTCGTTGCATCGAAAGCGCGGAACATGCGGTCGTTCGTGCCGCCGGCAAACACCAGGTTGCCGGCCGTGGTCAGGATCGGGCTCCACATCGCCGAGTCGGTGAAATCATGCGCCCACACCTTCTTGCCGGTGGAGAGGTCCCAGGCCTGCAACTGGCCGATCTTGACCGGCTTGGACGCGTCCACGCCGGGACGCAGGCGCATGCTGGAGAAGATGTCGTCGATCGGCACGCCGACATAGAGAGATCCTGCCTCGTGCGGGCCAAGCGGCTGGCCCTTGATCTGCGCGCAAAGATTGTTGTTGGCGGGAATATACAGAAGCTTCGTCTTCGGGTTGTAGGCTTCCATCGGCCAGTCCTTGCCACCCCACAACGAAGGACAGAACAGCGCCTGCTTGTTGGTGCCTGGGACCTTGTCCTCGTTGTAGGTCGGGCGGCCGGTCTTTGGATCGATCGATTTGAAGACATCCTGATAGACGAAAGGCTGCCCCGCGAGGAAGCTGATCGGGCCGGCCGGGTCGCGCTCCATCGACCACAGGTAGCCGTCGCGGCCGGCATGCACCAGTTCGTGTATGGTGCGATTGCCTTTCTTGACGTCAATCAGCAGCGGGGCGGAAACCTCGTCCCAGTCCCACGCATCGTTCCAGTGATACTGGTGGTAGCCCTTCAGTTTGCCGGTATCGACATCCAGCGCGACAGTCGACGAGGAGAACAGGTTGTCGCCCGGCCGGGTGTCGGGCATCCACGGGCCGGCATTGCCGGTGCCGAAATAGGCGGTGTTGGTGGCGGAATCGTAATTGCCCTGCATCCAGATGGGAACGCCGCCCGTCTTCCACGAATCGCCCTTCCAGGTGTTCGCGCCCTCCGCACCAGGGCCGGGTACGGTGAAGAATTTCCACACCGGTTTGCCGGTTTCGGAATCCAGCGCGGTGATGAAGCCGCGCACGCCCAGTTCCCCACCGGAGACGCCGACGACCACCTTGCCGTGGGCCGGCAGCGGCGCCAGCGTCATGTAGTAGCCGTCGTGCCAGTCGGCCACGCAATGTTCCCAGGCGACCTTGCCGGTGCTCGCCATCAGCGCCACCACGCAGGCGTCCATCGTCGCCATGTAGACCTTGTCGCCATACAGCGCCACGCCGCGGTTCGTTGGATGCAGCTGCTGCATGTCCGCCGGCAACTGGCGTTCATAGCGCCACAGCGTGTCGCCTGTTTTCGCATTGATGGCGATCACCCGGTTCTGCGGCGTGGTGACGAACATCACGCCGTTATTGACGATCGGCGGAGCCTGGTGCGCGTCGGTGACACCGGTGGAGAGCGACCAGACGGGAACCAGCTTCTTGACGTTGTCCGACCTGATCTGGTCCAGCGGACTGTAGCCCCAGCCGTTATAGGTGCCGCGCGTCATCAGCCAGTTGTCGGCTTCAGGTTTGTCCAGTCGTTCCTGTGTCACGTTGGTGTAGGTGGTGGCCGGCGCCACCTCGGTGGCGTTTGCGGCACTGCCCATGAGGGCCGTGGTCGCGGCAGTGACAAGCAATAGATGTCTGAACATTTTATTCCCTTTATTTGTTTCGATTATTGTTACGCCGGTTTTGCAACACCGAGCTTTCCCGCGAACGCGCCCGCCACCACCAGCTGCGCGTCCACGATCTTCAACGGCAGGCCCGCCAAGGGTCCCTTGGCCGGCCCGCCCACCACGCGCGCATCGTTGCGTGGATCGAACACCGAGCCGTGGCAATGGCACAGGATCTGACTGTCCTGTGGGTGGAACGTTTCGATGAAGCAGCCGGCATGCGTGCAGAAATCCGAATAGGCAATCACGCCATCGGCACTGCGTTGCCTGGTCGTGGTGTCCAGAACGGCGGGATCCATCTTGATCAGCAACACGCGATTGAGCCGGCTCTTGTTTCGCAGCACACCGGTCTTGGGGTCCTTCGGCCAGGCCTGGATCAGCGTGTCCGGGGTGGTGAAGGAAGCCGCCGTGACCGGCTGGCCCATCTGCATGCCGTTGGCCTGGATCAGCACGTCACCTGCCTGTGGCGGCAGGGCGGCGTTCGGGTCGATCTCACCATCCGCCTGCGCTTTTCCGGCGAGGGACAGGGCGGCAAGCCCGGTCCCCAGCAGCACGGCCCGCCGGCTGACGCCGTCCTGGCTCGCATCGCAGGAACAGGGGCGAGACTCGTCGTGGTGCATGCTCACCTCTTCAGTTCTGGATGTAGGCGACATGGGTCATCGTGAATTCCAGCAGGCCATGCTTGCCATCTGCGCCGCCGATGCCGGATTTCTTGGTGCCGGCGTGGAAGCCCTGCATTGCCTCGAAATGCTCACGGTTGACGTAGGTCTCGCCGAACTGCAGCTCGTTGCAGGCGCGGAATGCGCTGGACAGGCTCTTCGTGAAGATGGAGGAGGTCAGCCCGTATTCGGTGTCATTGGCCCGCTCGATCGCCTCGTCCAGATTGTCGACGACATTGATCGGAATGACCGGGCCAAAGATCTCCTCGTGCATGATCGTGGCATCCTGCCGGCAATTCGCCAGCACCGTGGGCTCGAAGTAGTTGCCGTGGCCGAGGTCGGCCACCTTGCCGCCGGTGACCACCTCGGCGCCCTGGGCCACGGCGGAGTCGAC
>CAXUOA010000258.1:0-4539 GCA_964252625.1 uncultured Acetobacteraceae bacterium
GAGGGCAGCCACGGCCGGGCCGATATAGAGGATGCCGAGTGCGAGGAGACGGCGCGTCCGGCCGGCGCACAGCCCGGCCCACTCGAACGCCATGATCAGCCCGAGCAGGCAGATGACCGCGGCCCAGACCGCGCCGCCAGCCCACATGGTCAGCAGGCCGACGAGCGCCAGCACGATGCCGGAGGCCGTGCGCACGCCCAGGTCGCGCCAGCGTGCGTCCTTCATTGCGGCGGGCGCCGGGGCAGGTGCCGCCGCTTTGGCGAGCTCACTCAGGGCGCGCCCCGTAGCGCCGGTCGCGGCCGGCGTAGTCGGCCAGCGCGCTCTCGAAATGCGCCGCGTTGAAGTCCGGCCAGAGCACTTCGGGGAACAGGTACTCGGCATAGGCGGCCTGCCAGAGCAGGAAGTTCGACACGCGGCGTTCGCCGCTGGTGCGTATGACGAGGTCTGGGTCCGGCATGCCGGCGGTGAAGAGAAAATTGCCGAAGCTGGCCTCGGAGAGCGCCATCGGGTCCAGCAGGCCGGCGGCAGCGGCCTGCGCCACGGCGCGGGCGGCGGCGACGATCTCCGAACGGCCGCCATAGGACAGGGCGACGGTGAGGTTGAGGCGCGTGTTGCCGGCGGTGAGCGCCTCGGCATCGGCCAGTTCGCGGGCGATCTCGGGGCCGAAGCGGGCGCGGTCGCCTATGGCGCGCAGGCGGACGCGTTCGCTGTGCAGTTCGGCCACTTCGTGACGCAGATAGTGGCGCAGGAGACCGGTGAGGTCGGTCACCTCATCGTCCGGGCGCTGCCAGTTCTCGCTGCTGAAGGCGTAGATCGTCAGCCAGGCGATATCGTTGCGTATGGCGGCTTCTATGGTGCGGCGGACGGCCTGGGCGCCGGCGCGGTGGCCGGCCACGCGTGGCAGATGGCGCGCGCTGGCCCAGCGGCCGTTGCCGTCCATGATGATGGCGACGTGGCGCGGCACATGGCGCGAAATGGGGACCGCGTCTGCGGCAGGTACGGCCGTCTGTGCGGCAGGCCCGGTCCGGAGGAGGGCCACGATCGCCTCAGACCTGCTTGATTTCGCGTTCTTTGTCGGCGAGCGATTCGTCGACGCGCCTGATGTAGCCGTCGGTCAGCTTCTGCACCTGGTCGGACCAGTCCTTCACGTCGTCCTCGCTGATCTCGTGCTTCTTCTCGGCATTCTTCACCTGGTCCATGCCGTCGCGGCGCACGCCGCGCACGCTGACACGGCAGGCTTCGGCGTATTTGCCGGCGGCGCGTGCGAGCTCGGTGCGGCGTTCGGCGGTGAGCTGCGGGATGGGCACGCGCACGACCTGGCCGTCGGCACCCGGGTTCAGGCCCAGGCCGGAATCGCGTATGGCGCGTTCGACCGCGCCGACCAGGCTGCGGTCCCAGACCTGCACGGTCAGCATGCGCGGCTCCGGCACGCCGATGGTGCCCACCTGGGTGATGGGCACCTCGTTGCCGTAGGCTTCCACGCGCACCGGCTCCAGCAGGCTGGGGCTGGCGCGGCCGGCGCGCAGGCCGCTGAAATCGCGCCGCAGCGTCTCCAGCGCACCGTCCATTCGGCGGCTCAGATCGTCCTTCAGCGCGTTCAGGTCAGCAGGCACTTAAATGGCTCCTAGCTCGGGGCGTCAGGCGGGTTCGACGATCTTGGTGAACACGCCTTCGCCGCGCATCACCGCGGCAAAGGCGCCCGGGGCGTGGATGTTGAAGACGATGATCGGCAGGCTGTTCTCGCGCGCCAGCGAGATGGCGGCGGCGTCCATCACGCCCAGGTCACGCGAGAGCACTTCCAGGTAGGTCAGCTCGTCATAGCGGCGCGCCTCGGGATCGCGCCGCGGGTCGGCGGAATAGACGCCGTCCACCTGCGTGCCCTTGAGCAGCGCGTCGCAGCCCATCTCGGCGGCGCGCAGGGCGGCCGCAGTGTCCGTGGTGAAGAAGGGGTTGCCGGTGCCGGCGGCGAAGATCACCACGCGGCCTTTCTCCATGTGGCGCTCGGCGCGGCGGCGTATGTAGGGCTCGCACACGCTGGCCATGGGGATGGCGGATTGCACGCGTGTAGGCGTGCCGCGCTTCTCCAGCGCGGTCTGCATGGCGAGCGCGTTCATCACGGTGGCCAGCATGCCCATGTGGTCGGCCTGCGCGCGGTCCATGCCGCTGGCGGCGGCCGAGACGCCGCGAAAGATGTTGCCGCCGCCGATCACCAGGCAGACTTCCACGCCCATGCGAACGACGTCGCCGACGTCTATTGCGATGCGGCCGACCATTTCGGTGTCCAGGCCGTATTCGCGCTTGCCCATCAGGGCTTCGCCGGAAATCTTCAGCAGGACGCGCTTGTGGGCGGTGGACATGCGCGGAACCTACGAGGGCGGAAGGCAGGAAGAAAGGCCTTCTTTTTTGAAAAAAAGAAGCAAAAAACTTTTACTCCGCTGTCGCGCCGCGTTTCAGCAGCCGCCGACAGGGAGCAAAAGTTTTTTGGTTCTTTTTTGCAAAAAAGAACTGCTTGCCTGCCTTATCTGACGCCAGCCACAGCCGCCACTTCGGCCGCGAAATCGCCCGCCGGCGCCTTGTCCACGCCCTCGCCGAGCGTGAACCGCTCGAAGCCCACCAGCTTGCCGCCGGCCTTGGACACCACGGCGCGCACGCGGCTCTCGCCGTCATGCACCCAGACCTGCTCCAGCAGCACCACTTCCTCGTAGTATTTGCGTATGCGGCCTTCGATCATCTTCTCGATGACGTTCTCGGGCTTGCCGCTGGCGCGGGCCTGCTCGGTCAGCACGGCGCGCTCGCGCGACAGGGCGGCGGGGTCCACGGCGTCGACGTCGAGCGCGTCCGGCTTGGTGGCGGCCACGTGCATGCCGATCTGGCGGCCGAGCGTCTCCAGCGCGTCCAGCTCATTGTCGGCCTCCAGGGCGACCAGCACGCCGATCTTGCCCAGGCCGGGACGCAGCGCCGAATGCATGTAGGTGGCGACCACGCCGGACGGCACGCTGAGGACGCGGGCGCGGCGTATGGTCATGTTCTCGCCGATGGTGGCGACCATGTGGGTGAGCTCCTCGCCGACGTTGCGCTCGCTGCCGGGGAAGGGGGCGGCACGCAGGGCGTCGAGGTTCTCGCCCACGTCCAGGGCCACGCGGGCCAGGGTTTCCACGAAGGCCTGGAATGTCTCGTTGCGGGCGACGAAGTCGGTCTCCGCGTTCACCTCGACCATCGCAGCCCGGTTCTTCACGGAAACCACGCCGACCAGGCCCTCGGCAGCGGTGCGGCCGGATTTCTTGGCGGCCTGGCTTAGTCCCTTCTTGCGCAGCCAGTCGACCGCACCTTCAAGGTCGCCGTCCGTCTCGGTCAGCGCCTTCTTGCAGTCCATCATGCCGGCGCCGGTCTGTTCGCGCAGGGTTTTCACGAGGAGGGCGGTGATTTCGGCCATTGCGTGTGGTCTCCGGAAGGAAGAAAGGCCTTCTTTTCTGAAGAAAAGAAGCAAAAGACTTTTGACTCCGCTGTCGCGAACTGTCCCGAGACCCGGCGACAGCGGAGCAAAAGCTTTTTGGTCCTTTTTCTCGAAAAAGGACTGCTTGCTTTCTTAATGCGTGGTCGGCGCCTCGGCGCTCATGGCCGCCTCGAGCTCGGGCAATGCGATGTCAGGCTCGGCCTCGGCTTCCGCCAGGCCGTGATGCGGTGCCGGTTCGTGGCTCGGCTGCAGCGCCTCAGGAATTTCCTCGACGGCGCCCAGGTCCTGGCCGCTCGCCTGCATCTCGGCGCTGATGCCGTCCAGCACGGCGCCGGCGATCAGGTCGCAGTACAGTGTGATGGCGCGTATCGCGTCGTCGTTGCCGGGGATCGGGAAGGTGATGCCTTCAGGGTCCGAGTTGCTGTCCAGCACGGCGATCACCGGGATGCCGAGCTTGTTGGCTTCCTCGACGGCGAGTTTTTCCTTGTTGGTGTCGATGATGAAGAGGATGTCGGGCAGGCCGCCCATCTCCTTGATGCCGCCCAGCGAGCGCTCCAGCTTGTCGCGGTCGCGCGTCATGTCCAGGACCTCTTTCTTGGTGAGGCCCTGGATGTCGCCGCCTAGCAGCTCGTCGATCTGGCGTAGGCGCTTGATGCTGCCGGTGATGGTCTTCCAGTTGGTCAGCATGCCGCCGAGCCAGCGGTGGTTCACGTAGTACTGACCGCAGCGCTTGGCGCTGTCGGCCACATATTCGGCGGCAGCGCGCTTGGTGCCGACGAAAAGGACGCGGCCGCCGGCCGCCGTGGTGTCACGCACGGCGCGCAGCGCGCGGTCCAGCATGGGAACGGTCTGCTGCAGGTCGATGATGTGGACCTGGTTGCGTATGCCAAAGAGGAACGGCCCCATGCGGGGGTTCCAGCGGCGGGTGTGGTGGCCGAAATGCACGCCGGCCTCGAGGAGCTGGCGCAGGGAGAAATCGGGCATCGCCATGGTGGCGGTCCTTTCCTGATGATAGTCCGGTTGAGCCTCCGCGGGGGTGGCCTTGCGGCACCGGATCTTGAGGGTTGTGCCCCAGGAAAGTGCCC
>CAXUOA010000259.1:0-4521 GCA_964252625.1 uncultured Acetobacteraceae bacterium
CTTGCGGGAGGTTGCCGGCACGGTTGCGATGGATCTGGCGACGGAAGGCGGCAAGGTGGCGGTCCGGTCTTTGTCGGCGAATCTGGCGGGTGGCAGGCTGGCGGGTGGCAGGCTGGCGGGTGGCAGGCTGGCGGGCCGGGCGGACGCGGATCTGGCCGTTCCCCATGTCACCGCGGATTTGCGGCTGGCAGGGGCGACGCTGGCTGGCAACCTGACCGGCTGGCCGATCGACCTGCTGTCCGGCACGGTCGATCTGAGCCTGTCGCTGGACCTCACAGGGAGCAGCCTGGCGACGCTGTCATCGACAGGCCAGGTGCAGCTACGGGACGGGTCGGTGGCCGGCTTCGATCTGGCGCAACTCTCCGCGGCCGCCCCGCTGCACACCAGGGCCGGCCGTCTCGCGCTCAGGATGGCGCTGCTTCACGGCACCAGTCCCGGTCTGGCCGGAAAGGCGGACTTCGCCGTGAGCGGCGGCGTGCTGACATTGTCCTCCGGCACGTTCTCATCCGGTGACGGCGAGGCCGACGTCTCTGGCACGGCGGACCTGGCACGCGCGACCGTCGACGGACGCGTCAGGCTTTCGCCGGAACCGCCCGGCTTGAGCCGTTTCGGGGTGACGCTGAGCGGTCCGTGGCAAGCCCCTTCCACGGTGCTGGATGACGGACCAAAACGAAGGTAGCAGGCGGCAGATGAAGCGAAGCGTGTTCTTGGCGGATCGAGCCCGCTTCCGCCTAGCGGAAGACGCTTTCTACGCAGTAGACAAAGACGAAAAGAACGACAACCGTAATGAGAATGGTCAGCAGCAACCTGTTGGCGCGAGGCGCCCGGTTGCCGATCTCCCACTTGCAGTCCCGGCAGACGCCGTCGGTCTTGTGATACAGCTGATAGCGGGTGGGGGCGGCTTTCCAACCCTGAGCACGCCATTCGGCTTCCGGCATGGTCGGCTTCTGTCGCTTTGCGAGATCGTAGCGCGCGACCTCTTCGGGACCAGCCGGCGGCATCGCCTTGCCGCATTTCCTGCACTGATCGACGCCATACGCCATGCTGCTTTCCGAACCACCGCCCGGCCTGGACATAATGGCCGATAAAATCCGCCGTCAATCCTGCCTCCGGCACGTTGGCGCGCGATCAGCAGAGTAGTAGATTGATGCGAAGATGAATTGTGCGCTCTGTTACGCTGGAGAACCCATGACCGATCATCCTGCCCGTATCCGTGCCGCATCGTTGCTGGCCGCCTGCTGCATCGGCGGTTCGGCGCCGTCCAGCACGGCATCGGCTGCGACAGCTCCTGCGGCGACACCGGCGCACCACGCCTCGGTGCATCACCACAGGCGTCATGCGTCCGCCGGCCCGGTCGCTCCTCTGGCAAGCGCCGCGCCGGAGGCTTCGGCAACCCCCGCGTCCGCGCCGGCGCCGGTGCCCAACGAGGCGGTCAGCGCGCCGATCGACAACCCCGCGCCGGAGGCCAGCGTGGCCCCGAGCGTGTTCCAGTTGCACTACCCGCCTCAGGGCGACGGCTACACGGTCGGATCGAGTTCCCAGGCGATGGACGACCGCGAGGCTGCCAAGGCGACCGGCGTGGAGGTGAAGGTGCCGCTGCCGCAGTGACGATGCGGCCGCGCCGTGTTCCAGGCGGGCGGGAAATCGCCGCAGGTCGCCGTGCGTCGCCTTGACACCCCAGGGTGCGGCATCTAGCAAGCCGGGGCTTTCCAGCGCGGGGGCTTACCAGGCCCCTGGAGCCGTGAATGAGCGAGGATGAGAACAATGCGGGCGGCTCTTTCGAGGACCGTCTGCGTGCCGCGCGCGTGCGGCAGGGGCTGGGTGCCCCTGAGCAGGCCCCGGCCGGTTCTGCCGGGACTGCCGGCGGGTCTGCCCTGGGTCTCGGCCTGCGCGTGGGTGTGGAGCTGGTCTCCGCCTTGGCCGTGGCAGTTGCCATCGGCTGGGCGCTGGACCGTTGGCTGCACACTTTGCCGCTGTTCCTTGTGATATTCCTGGTGCTGGGCGGAGCCGCTGGCGTGGCGAATGTGTGGCGGCTGGTCGGGCCGGCACGGCCGCAGGCCTGAAGCACGGATGAGACGTGGCCGGATTGCCCGGCCGGATGGGGATACGCGCAGGGTGCCACCAGCAATCGAACACAGCAGCGGCCACGCGATCGACGCGCTCAGCCAGTTCAGGCTGGTGCCGCTCGGCGGGATGAGCGGGGTTCTCACCTTCACCCAGGCCAACCTGCTGATGGCGATCGGCAGTGCCCTCGTGCTCGCGCTGCTGTATTTCGGCTCGCGCCCGCGCGCCGTGGTGCCGGGCAGGCTGCAGGCGGCGGCGGAACTGTCGCACGGCTTCATCTTCAAGATGACGTCCGATACGATCGGCGCCGAGGGACGGCAGTTCTTTCCTTTCATATTCACGCTGTTCTTCTTCGTGCTGATGGGCAACCTGCTCGGGCTCGTGCCCTTCAGCTTCACCTACACCAGCCACATCGCGGTGACTGCGGCGCTCGCCGTGATGGTGATCGTGCTCGTCACCATCGTGGCGCTGGCGAAGCACGGCCTGCACTTCTTCACCTACTTCTTCCCGGCCGGCGCACCGGTGTTCCTCGCACCGCTGATCGTGCCGATCGAGATCATCTCCTACCTGTCCCGCCCCGTCAGCCTGTCCATCCGTCTGTTTGCCAACATGGTGGCCGGGCACGTCATGTTCGCCGTGTTCGCCACTTTCGTGGTGATGATGGGCGGCCACTCGGTCATCGGCGCGCTCGCCGCGATCGGGCCGCTGGCGGTCAACGTGGCGCTGATGGGCTTCGAATTGCTGGTCGCTGCATTGCAGGCCTATGTGTTTGCAATCCTCACCTGCATCTACCTGCACGACGCGGTGCATCTGCACTAAAGCACGCGGGACTTTCCGGCAGCACTCTTCAACACAAGGACTGGTTTCATGGACGTAGCAGCGGCAACCAAGCTCGGCGCGGGCATCGCGGTGATAGCACTCGCCGGCGTGGGCATCGGCATCGGCAACATCTTCTCGGCGCTGGTGACCAGCATCGCGCGCAATCCTTCGGCGCGTGACCAGGTGTTCGGCCTTGGCATCCTTGGCTTCGCGCTGACGGAAGCCGTGGCTTTGTTCGCGCTGTTGATCGCGTTCCTGATCCTGTTCACCTGACGTAAGCGAGCAAGGCCTTCTTTTTTGAAAAAAAGAAGCAAAAAACTTTTGCTCCGTGTCGGCGGCTGGGGACAGGCGCGTGATGGCGGAGCAGATTTTTTTTCGGCCGTTCTTTCATTAAGGACCGCTTTGTTTCTGACGAAAGCCATCCCATGCTGCGACTGATTGCCGTTGCCCTCCTGATTGCCACCACGCGTGCGGCCCGTGCTGACACGATGCCGCAACTCGATCCCGCCCATGGGCTGCTGGTGGCGCAGGTTGTCTGGGGCGCGGTTATTTTCGTGGTGTTCTACCTTCTGGCCTCGCGCTGGGGCCTGCCGCGCGTGAGCGCCGTGCTGGCCCTGCGCGCCGGCACGATCGCGGCCGATCTGGAGCGTGCCCATAACGACAAGGCCGACGCGGACGCAGCGGTGGCGGAGCTTACGGCCGCCCGGCGGAGTGCCTATGCCCAAAGCCAGGCCGCGGTCGCCGAAGCCACGGCGCGGGCCAAGGCGGAAACCGCCGCGCGGAGCGCCGAGCAGGAGGCCCGGCTGGAGGCACAACTGGCCGACAGCGAGACGCGTATCGGCCTCGCCCGCACGGCGGCCATGGGCGCGCTGCGGCAAGTTGCCACGGACACCGCTTCGGCCGTGGTGGCCCGCCTGACGGACGGCCACGCCGACGACCATCGCGTCGATCAGGCGGTACGCGACCTGCTGGCCGAACGCGGCCTGGCCGCCTGAAGGAGCCCGATCAGATGCACCTGATAGCCGAGCCGGAGTTCTGGGTTCTCGTTAGTTTCGTGATCTTCTTCGTACTGTTCGGTCGCAGGCTTTGGGCCGGCATCAGCGCGCTGTTGGACGGCCACGCCAACACGATCCGCGCCGAGCTGGCAGAAGCACAGCGCCTGCGTCAGGAAGCGGAAAGCATGCTGGCAGACGCACAGCGTGCGCGAAGCGATGCCCAGGCCGAAGCCGAGCAGGTGCTTGCGCGCAGCCGCGTCGAGGCGGCGCAGGTGGCCCAGGCGGCCAGCGCCGAAGCGGAGGCTTCCGCCAGGCGGCGCGAGCGCCTGGCTTTGGACCGCATAGAGGCCGCGGAAAAGACGGTGGCAGACGAGGTACGCCAGGCTGCGGCCGACATTGCGACCCGGGCTGCGGCACGGGTGATCGCCGAGGGGCTGGGCGAGGCACGCGAGACGGCGCTGCTGGACCGCGCGATCGCCGACCTGCCGCGGGCGTTGCGGGCGGCGTAAGCGGGCAAGCTCTCGGCCAGGCCGACAGGAAGTCTCCTGCGCGGCGCAGGAAGCAAGCAGTCCTTTTTTTGAAAAGGGACTAGAGCATTTTCCGATCACGTAGCGTCGTAGCCTGCTGTGGCGAAGTAGTTTGC
>CAXUOA010000260.1:0-4506 GCA_964252625.1 uncultured Acetobacteraceae bacterium
AGTATCGCCTCGACGGCGTGATCCTGCCCGAAGGGATCAGCTTCTTCGGCCAGAGCCTGACCTCGCGCTTCGCGTCCTCGATCGACCTGATCACCGGCTCGCTGCCCGCGCAGTACGGGCTGGTCACCACCGGGATCGTCGACATCCAGACCAAGTCGGGCACGTTCCAGCCGGGCGGATCGATCGGGATTTACGGCGGTAGCCACGGCTGGATCGAGCCGAGCGCGGAATACGCCGGGTCCTACGGCCACTTCAACTACTACTTCGCCGGCGACTACACCCAGAACGGCATCGGCATCGAGAATCCGACCAGGTCCTACGAACCGCTGCACGACGAGACGCAACAGGGACACGGCTTCGGCTACGTCGAAGACATCATCGATTCGACCAGCAAGATCACGGCAATCTTCGGCGTCTATCAGGGCGCGTTCCAGATCCCCGACAATCCGGGCCAGCCGCCGGTCTTCGCGCTCGGCAACCAGAACTACTTCAACTCCGCCCTGCTCAACGAGAGCCAGACCGAGAGCAACGATTACGGCATACTGTCCTACCTCAAGGCGCAGGACGACTACAGCTTCCAGATCTCCGCCTTCGAACGCTACAGCCGGCTCGCCTACACGCCGGACCATGTGGGCGACCTGCTGTTCTACGGCCTGTCGCAGAACGCCGTGCGCTCGGACGTGGCCGAAGGCGTGCAGGCCGACGGCAGCTACCAGCTCGGCGACAACCACACGCTGCGGTTCGGCTTCCTGTTCACCGGCGAACGGGCGACATCGAGCACCAGTTCGGACGTGTTCCCCTGCCT
This sequence comes from uncultured Acetobacteraceae bacterium, assembly GCA_964252625.1. GTDB lineage: Bacteria > Pseudomonadota > Alphaproteobacteria > Acetobacterales > Acetobacteraceae > BOG-908. The sequence continues at coordinate 806 of CAXUOA010000260.1, forward strand.
CGTCGCCGACTGCTCCGCAGCGGCCACCAGCCCGGTCCACGTCACCGATGGCAGCGGGCAGGACGGCTTCACCTACAGCGCCTACCTGCAGGACGAATGGCGCGTGGCGCCGGCGCTGACGCTGAACTACGGCCTGCGCTACGACGTGCTCAACGCCTACACGGACGCCGAGCAGCTCAGCCCGCGCGTCAACCTGGTCTGGAAGCCGGACGCGGCGACCACCTTGCACGCCGGCTATTCGCGCTACTTCACGCCGCCTTCCCTGGAGAACATCTCAGGCCAGTCGGTCAGCAAGTTCGCCGGCACGACCGGCTATCCGGGCGGCTACACGCCGGCCTCTCCTCCCCTGGACAGCCGCATCCTGCCGGAGCGCTCCAACTACTTCGACGCCGGCGGCGAGCACGTGCTGCTGCCCGGCCTGAAGCTGGGTATCGACGGTTACTGGAAGATCGCGCGCGACCTGATCGACGAGGGGCAGTTCGGCGCCCCGATCATCGAATCGGTGTTCAACTACGCCCACGCCAACGTGCTGGGGATCGAGTTCACCGGCACCTACGATGTCGGCAATCTCTCGGCCTATGGCAACCTGTCGATCGGCCGGGAGAAGGCGACGCAGCTTGTGTCGCAACAATTCAACTTCAGCCCCGACGACATCGCCTACATCGCCAGCCATTACATCTACACCGACCACAGCCAGTTCTACACCGCGTCGCTTGGCGCCTCCTACAACCTGTACGGCACCCACCTGAACGCCGACGCGATCTACGGGACAGGCTTGCGCGAGGATGCCGGCGACGTGCCGAACGGCGGGGCGGTGGCACCCTATTTCCAGCTGAACCTCGGGGCCACACACCGGTTCGAGAGTCTGTTCGGCGGCCCGTTCGAAGTGAACGCCGCGATCCTCAACGTCACCGACCGGATCTACGAGATTCGCTCCGGCACCGGCGTGGGCGTGTTCGCGCCGCAATACGGGCCGCGGCGCGCGTTCTACGCCGGCATCCGGAAATTCTTCTGACGCAGTGTCGCCGCACGGCTTCAAGCCTGTGGCCTGCCGACCGCCGTGCGCAGCGCAGTCCGTTGGCAAGGGCGCTGCGCCAATCTTGCGTGCTGCAGGCCAGTTTTGCCGAGATCGGCTTCGGCGAAGCGGATCTGGCACAGGCGATCAAGCCCGATGTCACCCAGGTGCGGCTGTTCGGCGGCCAATGCAGCTGCTGCGGCCAGCGTGTCACGGCCGAGGCACCGCCCGGCCTGGAGCCTGGGTGGTCGTTCGGCCGGTCGGTCTGCGCGCTGGTGGTCTACCTGTAGTACGCGCACGCCATCGGCTTCGAAGCAGGTCAGCCAAATTCGTTCCGTTTGCCGTCGCAATGCTGCGGGGTCGGTCACGAGCCGGAGGCTGGCCGTGTCACGCGGCTTGCGCCCTTGCCGGCTGGAATTGCGCATCTGACCGGAGCGGCCTGGCCAAGCCGATGCCGCTTCGGCTTCGGCGCGGATCTGCCAAAGAGCCGGGCGGTTTCTCAGCAGGCTGATGGCACTTTTAAGTCAACTGGGTGCCGACCGAGCAGGCGCGCGCTGGCTTCTCTTACTTGTCCCCGACCCAGCCTTCGAAGAACGCCGGCATTGCAGAAGCGCGTCCGGCGAACGCAGCCTCGCGCTTCTCCTGAAACGCCCGCACGCCTTCCTTTCCGTCCGCCCTGCTGGCGTAGAACATCGCCAGCGAATCCACCCGGTGCGCCTCGATCGGATGCGGTTGCGCCGCGTTGCGCCACAGCATCTGCCTGGTGAACGCCACCGCCACGGCAGAACGCCTGGCAATCAGGCGTGACGCAAAAGCCTGAGCGTCCGCCAGCAGACTTTCCGGCGCGTGTACGGAACGCAGCAGGCCGGCCCGCAAGCCTTCCGCGGCGTCGAAGATATCGGCCGTGTAGCACCATTCCAGCGCCTGCTGCATGCCCACAAGGCGCGGCAGGAACCAGCTCGAGCACGCTTCAGGCACGACGCCCAGGCGGCCGAAGACGAAACCGATGCGTGCCTTTTCCGAAGCGAGGCGGAAATCCGCCGCCAGCGTCATTGTGGCGCCAATCCCCACCGCCGCGCCGTTGATCGCGGCTATCACCGGCTTGCGGCAGGCGAAGATGGCCAGGGTGACCCGGCCGCCGGTGTCGCGCACGCCGGCAATCATCCCGGCCTCGTCCAGCCTGTCCTGCATGTCTTCCAGGGTCGGCGCCAGCGTCTCGTCCAGCCCGAACACGTTGCTGCCGTCCCGCACGGACAGATCCATCCCGGCACAGAACGCCCGCCCCGCGCCGGTCAGCACGATGGCGCCCACCGCATCGTCCAGGCTGGCCGCCTCGAACGCGGCCACCAGTTCATTGGCCATCTCCACGGTGAACGCGTTGAGCTGGTCGGGGCGGTTCAGGGTGATGGTCTGGACGCGCTCGGCAAGGCTGGTCTTGAGCGTGGCGTAGGACACGAGGGGTCTCCTTGGGACAGGACAGAAGAAAGGCCTTCTTTTTTGAAAAAAAGAAGCAAAAAACTTTTGTCTCCGCGCCTGCATAATCCGGCGTGCTGGTCTGCCGAGGCGCGTGCTCGCAGAACCAGCGCGCGCCTTGAAGCAGGCGCGGAGGCAAAATTTTTGCTTCTTTCTTCAAAAAAGAAGGCCTTGCCTTACTTCTTCCCAAACAAGACCTTACCCTTCCGGACATGGACGCCCACACCCCTTCCCCGTCCCGTACCCGCCGCATTGCCGACATCCTGCTCGGCCGGCTGGTCACCCTCGCTCTGGCCGCCACCGCCGCGGCACTCGGCATCGGCAGCTTCTTCTTCATGTCCAGCGGTGCGCCGCTCGCCATCCGCCCGAACCTCGTCACCGCTTTGGTGCTCTCCAACCTCAGCGTGCTCCTGCTGCTTGGCGCCTCGCTCGCCGGGCGGCTCACCCGCGTGCTGGTGGAGCGGCGGCGCGGCTCGGCCGGATCGCGCCTGCACGTGCGCCTGGTGCTCCTGTTCAGCGTGGTGGCCGTCATCCCCACCATCCTGGTGGGCGTCTTCGCCACCGCCTGGTTCTCGCTCGGCATACAGTTCTGGTTCAACGACCGCATACGCACCGCGCTGGAAGAGGGCCTGCAGGCCAGCCAGGGCTACCTCTCCGAACACCGCGACACCATCAAGACCGACGCGCTGGGCATGAAGGCGGACCTGGAGCGCGCCGGCCGCGCGATGTTCGACGAGCCGGACGCCTTTCGCCAGACGCTGGAGAGCCAGACCGCATTGCGCGGCCTGGACGAGGTGGTCATCTTCGACCCCAAGACGAGCAGCGTGCTGGTGAGCGCCGGGCTGATGGCCGGCGTGGGCACCGGCAACATCCCGCCCGGCGCCGTGGAAGCGGCGCGTGAGGGCGAGGTGCCCGTGCTGGGCAACGGCGCGGACACCGAGGTCCGCGCGCTCGTCCTGCTGAACTCCACCCCACCGCTGATGATGATGCTGGAGCGCCCAGTCGATCCGCGCATCCTCGCGCACATGCATTCCACCGAGGACGCGGTGGCGCAGTACGGCCGGCTGGACGCCAACCGCGCCAGCCTGCAGGTGACCTTCGCGCTCATCTTCGCGCTGGTCGCCCTGCTCGTGCTGGCCGCCGCCGTCTCCTTCGGCCTGGTGCTGGGCAACCAGATCGCGCGCCCCGTGGGGTGGCTGATGGCGGCGGCCGG
>CAXUOA010000261.1:0-4488 GCA_964252625.1 uncultured Acetobacteraceae bacterium
GGCCTTCTTTTTTGAAAAAAAGAAGCAAAAAACTTTTGTCTGCGCTGTCGCGGACTCCTGAGATGGACGCCCGCCCTTAGGCTTTCTTACCTACACTTGGCAGTGCAGCCTTTGCCCGGGCAGCAGCGCATACGGCGCCTGCCACCCGGGCAGGGCCGACACGCGCTTGCGCCAGGCGGCAATCGCAGGGTGGCTGGAATCCAGGTCGTAGCCGCTCTCGTGCACCGGGAAGCACAGATAGCCGATCATCGACAGGTCTGCCACGGTGGGGCGGTCGGCGGCGACGAAGGCGTGATCGGCCACGTGGCGCTCCAGGATGCCGAGAAAATCGTCCAGCCGGGCTTTCAGGTGCGCCAGCACGGCGGGGTTGGGCGCGGGCGTGAAGGCGCGCCGGTAGCGGTATTCCGCCATCACCGCGGAGAGCTTCTGGTTGTCCCAGAACAGCCAGCGCAACACCTGGTACCGTTCGCGTTCCGTGATGGCGTGGAACTGGCCGTAGGTGTCGGCCAGGCGCAGCAGGATCGGGGCGGTCTGGGTCAGGCGTTCGGCGTCCTGTTCCAGGACGGGGATCTCGCCCATTTCATTGACGGTGCGCCGCCATTCGGCCGTACGGGTGACGCCGGCGCCGAAATCCGTCCAGACCGGCGTGAAGCTCTGCCCGCAGAGAGTGAGCATGAGGGCGAGCTTGTAGCTGTTTCCCGACTCCGGGAAGTAATGCAGGCGGTAGCTTGGCATGGGGTGGTCCGAAGGTTTTCAGGAAGGGAGCAAGGCCTTCTTTTTTGAAAAAAAGAAGCAAAAAACTTTTGTCCCTGCGCTCTGGCGAGGGCTTACACAAACGATACGCGAAGTTCAGGATGAAGCGCGGCGGTAGAACACCGTCAGGACAAAAGTTTTTTGCTTTTTTTTCAAAAAAGAAGGCCTTGCTTCCTACCCAGCTTCAGCCGCCGCCACATCCAGCAGCCGCTCGATCACCTCGGGCTCCTGCGCCCCCGCAATGGCGTGGCAGCCTGACACCACGAAGCACGGCACCCCGTTGATCCCCAGGCGGTGCGCCCGCAGGTTCTCCGCATGCACGCCGTCCACCTCGGCGGTGCTGGCCAGGAAGCTGCGCGCGGCGGTGGCGCGCAGGCCGCAGCTTGCGGCGATGGCGGTCAATACGGTGATGTCGCCGATGTCCCGTCCGTCGGTGAAATGGGCGGCCAGCACGGCTTCCACCATCTCGTCGGCGCGGCCGAAGCCGGCGGACCAGCGCACCAGGCGGTGCGCGTCGACGCTCGAGGGCGTGCGACGGATACGGTCGAAGCGGAACATCACGCCTTCGGCGCGGCCGATCTCCGTCACGGACGCATACATGCGGCGCGCGCGTTCCTCCCCGCCGAACTTGCGCAACACGTAATCGCCACGCGACATGCCACCGCGCGGCATGTCAGGGTTCAGCAGGAAGGGCCGCCAGGTAATATCTACCAGCAAATCCGGCCGGCGGGTTATGGTGCGCCGCAAACGGCGAATGCCGAGGTAGCACCAGGGACAGACGAGGTCATGCACGACTTCGACGGCCAGGCGGGCTTTTGGGGGAGCGAGGACGTTCACACGGCCATGGTAACGCCACATGGCCGGCAGGCCAGGGATTTTCTGCAATGCCGCCGGAGGTGGATGTTTGATCAAGCTTTACGATTTGGCCGGACGGGATCCGGAGCTGCGTTTCAGCCCGTATTGCTGGCGTGTCCGCATGGCGATGGCCCATAAGGGGCTGGAGCCGCAGACCGTGCCGTGGCGCTTCAGCGAAGCGGCCCTGTTGCCCGGCGCGCCGCACAACAAGCAGGTGCCGGTGATCGTGGACGAGGGCGCCGTGGTGGCCGACTCGACCGTCATCGCCCACCATCTGGAGGACCGCTATACGAACGGGCCGAGCCTGTTCGGCGGCGGCGAGGCGCATGCCCGCTTCATCATCGCATGGGCGGACACCGTGCTGGCGCCTGTGCTGTTTCCGCGGGCAGCCTGGTATGTGTTCAGCCAGCTGCACCAGGCGGACAAGGCGTATTTCCGACAGTCACGCGAGGCACGGCTGGGCACCACGCTGGAGGCGGCGCGCGACGCGGCGCCGGAACGCCTGGCCGGATTGCGCGCCACGCTGGCGCCGCTGCGCCGCATGCTGGCGGGCCAGGGCTTCGCCGGCGGCGAGGAGCCGAGCTATGCGGACTATGCGCTGTTCGGCTGCTTCCAGTGGCTGCGCTGCGTGGGCGTGCCGGACGTGCTGGAGGCGGACGATCCCGTGGCGCTGTGGCGCGGCGTCATGCTGGAGCTGTTCGACGGGCTGGCCGGGCGGGCCGCGGTGGCGTGAAGGGGAGCCAGAAAGCAAGCAGTCGTTTTTTGAAAAAAAGGACCAAAAAACTTTTGTCTCCGTAACGCGCGTTCGGGAGACTTATCGTTCAGCTGTCCGCGACAGCGCTCGCAAAAGCTTTTTGCTTCTTTTTTTCGAAAAAGAAGGCCTTTCTTCCTGCACCACAGCCAGTCTCAGGCCGTCAGGAACCGCATGTGGTTGCTCTCCAGCACCAGGCAGGTCAGCGCGCCGCCCATCACCGCGCCGGTGTCTATCCCGATGCGGTTCGTGCGGATGGCCGGTGTGCTGACCGGCGTGTGCCCGTGCACCACAACGAACGGGTGCTTGTCGGTGCTGGACAGGAACGGCTCGCGTATCCACAGCAGGTCGTCCGGACTCTGGCGGTAGATCTTGCGGCCCGGCCGGATGCCGGCATGCACGAACAGGTAGCCGCCTTCCTGGTGCGTCAGGCCGCGTGTCTTCAGCCACTGGCGGTGTGCCAGCGGCAGCAGCGCACCCCATTCGGCCGGCCCGGCCTCCGGCGGCATGGCGTAGCTCTCCAGCGTCTTGTCGCCGCCATTGTCCACCCAGATCTCGGCCGCCCTCATGTCGCCGGATATGGCGGCCAGCATCATGAGCTCGTGGTTGCCTTGCAGATCCACGCGGCGGCTGACGGGCGGGGCCACGGTTCCGGTCAGCAGCCAGATCACGCCGGCGCTGTCCGGCCCGCGGTCCACGTAGTCGCCGAGATGAATGAGCACGCTTTCCGTCACAGGATGGGCGGCGAGGTCGGCCGTGATGGCCCAATGCAGCGCCACCAGCCTGTCCAGGCAGCCATGAACGTCGCCGATGGCGTATACGCGCAGACCTGGCCGCAGCACGGCGGGCGCTAACGATAGTTCAACCATGTTCGCCGCAGACTACACGCGATGTCGGTTAGCGGAAAACTGCGGGATTGGACGATCTGCCGGCGGCCGGGATGCTGACCGTGCAGCAGGGCAGCCTCGTGGACGGCCATGCGCACCGCGCGGCCGTGCCGCAGGGCAGCGAGACGCTGGCGCGGCTGCGCGGCGCCGAACGCCAGCTTGCGGAGGCGGCCGAGCGTGCCCTGCGCAGCCCTGCGGGCAGGCTGGTGGTGGTGTTGCACCTGTCCCGGCTTGCCGCCCCGCGGGCCTATCACGTGCGTGTGGCGCGGGTGCTTCTGCAGGAATGCGCGCAGCGCTTTGCCGGCCAGGTTTTCGCCATGTCAAACCAGGATCTTGTCCTGCTGTGCGCGGATTGCCGGCCGGAACAGGCCGCCGACCCCTATGCGCCCGCGCGCCTGCTCGAAAGCCTGGTTCGGCTGTTCGCAATCGATGCGCCGGCGCAGGGAGACCTGGTCACCCTGTGGCGGCTGGAGGCTGATCCGGCCTGCCTGGACCTCTATCTGGCAGAGCGTGTCGCGGCGCGGGCGCCGGCACCGGAGACAGCGCGGCAAGGTGAGCCGGTCAGCCTGGCGGCCCTGCAGGAGATCATCGCCAAGGCACCGCTGGCCGGGCTGCTGGGGCAGCAGACCGGCATGTCGCTGGCGCCCGACCGAAGCCAGACGCTCGCACGCCGTCTCGCACCCGCGTTCCAGGAGGTGAGCGTCGGGCTCGACCGGCTGCGCCTGGACCGGCTGGTAGCCCACGCAATCACCGACCCGTTCCTGCTCCGCCACTTCGCCGCCGTGCTGGACACCCGGCTGATCGCCTTGCTGCACGAGGACCTGCAGACGCGTGGCCGACTGCTCCGGCAGCCGGTGACGCAGCGCCTGCCCGTGCTGATCGGGCTGGGCCTGCGCGCGATCGTCTCGCCGGCGTTCGCCGCCCTGGTGAAATCGGCCGAGGCGTCCGGCCTGCGTCTCTGGGTGGCTGTATCCCTGCTTGAAGCGGGCGCCGAGCTGGACCTGCTGGACCATGCGCGTGGCCTCCTGAGGCTGACCGGATGCAGCCTGGTGATCAACGGCGTGGAACCGGCGGCTCCGGGTGTGGTGCGGCTGGAACGGCTTGGCGCCGATCTCATCGTGCTGGCCTGGTCGGCCGCCTTGCGGCAGGCCGGGGCGGTGGCGCGGCTGCCGGAGCCGGGCGAGTCGGGCGAGCTGGGGGAGCTGGCTGGCCGGCTGGTGCTGGCGGGTGTGGATGGGGAGC
>CAXUOA010000262.1:0-4018 GCA_964252625.1 uncultured Acetobacteraceae bacterium
CCAGAACGCGCAGGCCATGGTGCTGGCGGCGCACAGGGAGCTGCGCGGCCGCGAGCCGGACCGTGCAGAGCTGGACCGCGGCGTGGCGTTCCTGCTGGAGCGTGGCGGCGCGGATGGGCTTGCGGACCTGCTGGACACGCTGCGGCACGATCCGGCGGGCCTGCCGCCGGAGCGCGAGGCCGGGCCGAGTGCCGCGCCGACAGACCCGGCGGCACCGGCGTGCCCGGTGGTCAGCCTCGGCATCGCCTGCGCCACCGCCTGGGTGCTGCGGCGCATGGGCGCGCAGGGCCTGCCGATGCCGTTCGACTGGATCAACTGCACGCCGGCGATGGTTCGCCACTGCCTGGAGACCGATTTTTCCGTGCTGCTGGACCGGTCCCACTACCAGAGCGTGACGGGCAAGCCGGAGCAGAACGAACCCTGGCACGCCTGTGAGCACACCTACTACGCCGCGCAGTACGGCCTGCGGCGCGTGTTCAACCATAGCGACCCGACAGAGGAGGCAGCCTACCGTTACGTGCAGGCCGGTGTGGACCGCTTCAGGGACCTGCTCGCCGCCCCGGGACCCAAGCTGTTCGTGCAGATCAGGCAGGCGGGCCACCCGGCCGAGGAGGATTTCACCGCCACCGCTTCCCTGCTGGACCGGCTGACCCAGGGCGCCGCGCTGCTGCAGGTGTCGGTGCGGCCGCCCGACCGCCGGCTGGCGGTGCCGCTGCTGTCGCTGGCGGGCTCCGCCGGGCCGCACCGGCTCTACGCCATGCAGCCGACGGGCCACCTGGACGGCGACGGCTTCCAGATGCAGGTCGACCAGGATTTCCTGGGGTGGGTGGTGGGCACGCATGCCGCCCGGCCGGCGGCGGCGGCCGAGACGCGGTCGGCGGTGCGCGCCTGCGTGGTCGAGGCGTTCGGCGGCTTCGGGGCGAGCCGGCCAGGAACCGACGATGCCGGCCTGGCGGCCGGCAGGACGATCGTCGACCTGGGCAACGACGCGCTTCTCGCCGCCTGCCGCGTGGCGGGTCTGCCGCTCCAGTTCCGTTTCGAGTTGTTCGACCGGCGAAGCGCCGGCGCCGACGTGAACGCCGAGACGCTGCAGGTGGAACTGCGGCCGGAGCAGGTGCTCCTGCGGCTGGACGGCAGCTCACGCGACCCCTGGCGGCTGATGCATCGGGCGATGGCGCTGATCTTCATCATCGACGCGATTCTGGCGAGCGCGCCGCCCGGCCACGCCCGCTTCCTGGCCGAGACGGGCGACGAGGGCGGGCGCGACGACGCGGTGAGCTTCTGCTCCAGCAGTCCGGACGCGCTGCTGGTGCCCGACCCCGATTTCTTCGTCACCGGCGGCTACGAGGAACAGCGCCGGCTCATGGCAACGCAGATGCCCGCCTGGGCGGACAGGCGCCGCGTGGTGTTCTGGCGCGGCGCCACCACGGGCCGTCTGCGGCGCCCGGCGCCCGGGCCCGGCGAGGCGGACGATTTCACCTGGCTGCCGCGGCTGGAGATGGTGCACCGCGCCCGGCGGTCACCGCACGCGGCGCTGTACGATGTGGGTGTATCCAACATCGCGCAGATCGATGGCGGCGACGCGATGCGCACGCGCCTGCAGGAAGCCGACCTGTTCAGGCCGCATGCGCCGCGCGCCGCGTTCCTGGAATGCCGCGCCACGCTCGTGATCGACGGCAATTCGAACGCCTGGAGCGCCTTGTTCTGTGCGTTGCTGGGTGGCTCCTGCGTGCTGCGCGTCGAGTCCGAGCACGGCTTCCGGCAGTGGTACTACGGCCGCATGAAGCCCTGGGTCCATTTCGTGCCGGTGCGCGCCGACATGAATGACCTGGACGATCTGGTTGCCTGGGTGATCGGCCATGACGACGACGCGCATGCGATAGGCGCGGCGGGGCGGGCGCTGGCGGAGGCGATGACGTTCGAGACGGAAATCGATGCGGCGGCGGAGCGGTTGCGGGCTTGGCTTTGAGGCCTCGGACCCCTGTGGTAAAAAAGCAAGGCCTTCTTTTTTGAAAAAAAGAAGCAAAAAACTTTTGTCCCTGCGCGGGCTGAGTCGCCTCGATTAGTCCGAAGACAGCGGACTGATGCAGATGCGGGGGAAGTAAAAGTTTTTTGGTCCTTTTTTTCAAAAAAGGACTGCTTGCTTTCTATGTGTGTGTCAGCCTCGAGCAGCAACCTTACGGAACCCAACCCGCAGCGCGCGGCAACCCGGGCGACACCACGGGCCGTGGATTGAAATCCGCAGGGGGTGGATCGACAGGGCTTCCGTCCACCATATCCGTGGGCGTGATGTGCAGCGCCGCGCAGCCGGCGTGCGGCAGGATGCGCGTGTCCTCGATATGCGCGTAGGCGGGCGGCAGCGGCGGTACCTGGCCGAGAAGCCTGTCTGCGTCGAAGGCTTCGGAGAGGTCCCCCATGTCGACGAAGTCGTCGGCTGGTCCGAGATCGTGTTGCGGCTGGCCGTCCGGGGCTGCGAGATCGGGGTCGTGCGTGGGGTTTGCGGCACCCAGCGCGCGGCCGCGGCGTTCGTCCGGCAGGTCGGCCAGCGGGACGAGGCCGAAGAGCGCGTCGATGAACTTTATGACCGAGCTGTGCTCGCTGTAGACGTGGCTGATGCCGTGGGCGGCGGCGTAGGGCGAGATGACGATCGCCGGGATGCGCGGTCCGCCGGTCAGCGGTTCGCCGTCGGGGCCCCAGCTGCGCACGCGCGGCGGCACGTTGTCGTACAGGCCGTCGGTCTCGTCGTAGGTGATGATGATGGCACTCTGCGGCCAGTACGGGCTGGCGGCGATGGCGTTCACGGATTCCGCAATACTGGCCTCGGAGATCTGCGAATCCGAGTAGCCGGGATGGTCGTCGTTGCCGGCGAAGGTGGCGCGCACGTCGGGGTTCGGGTTCAGTGTCTGCAGGCTGGAATTGTTGTAGTAGCCGCCGCGCACGTAGAACACGCCACCGGCCTGCGGCAGGGTGTGCGCTGCCATGTCGGTGTAGAAATCGCCCAGTCCGTGCATGTGTGCAAGTTCGGCGGGGTTGTCGCCGAGATAGCCGAAATATTGCGGACCGTTATGGTGCACGATGTAGGACGGGTGCGCGGTGCTGGCCGGATCGAGGTCGATGGTGGCCGCGCCGTCGAACGGTTCGTGCGTGTAGCCCTGCTGGTACCAGCCCCACGGGACGGGTGCCCGGCCGGCGCCGATCCTGCGGATGTCCTCGCTTACATCGGCCAGGTCCAAGCCGGGGTTCTCGTCCTGCTTCACCGTGTCCGCGATCGCGGCACCCATGAAGGAGAGCGGCAGCGAGGCGAAGGTGAGCGGCGGCTGCGCCTGGTTCTTCAGCCCGGCATTGTAGGGGCCGGGCGTGCCCCTGAGCGTCACGTGCGACAGGCGCGCCCCGGCGATCGGTGCCAGCGCGGCCGGCGCGGTGGCGGGCGGGCCGAACGCCTGCTTGTCCGGGCCGTAGGGCGGCTTGGGGCCTGGCGACGTGTCGCCCGTGCTGCCGGCGAACGGGCCGGTATCGACGACGTTCGGCACCGCGATGCCGCCGTCCAGGTGCCGGCCGGTGGTGGCCGGGTGCAGCGCCCACTGCGTCTCGCCCGTCTGGCCGGCGATCATGGCGATGGCGTTCGGCGTGGACGGGCCGATCGTGGTCTGGTGGAAGTTGTCGAACAGGGTGAACCGGTCGGCCAGGCGCCAGAGGAAGGGAACGGTGTCGCAATCGACATGCCCCATCACCAGCTCGCCCGCCTGCATTACGGCGAGCGGCGGCTTGCCCGCGACCGGGGCGCCGGACTTGGTCACCAGGCCCCCGGGCGCCGCGCTGTCGCCATCATAGGACAGGCCCTCGTTGGTGATGGCGTAGGCGTCGTCCCTGGCGTGCGTGCGCGTCGCGTGGTCGAAATGCATGTCGCTGGCCATGCTGGCGCGGCTGTGCGCCACGCTCGCGATGTCCTCCGGATAGAGCTGCACGATGCGGCCGTCCGCTGCCGCCACGGTGCGCGGGATCAGGAACGGCGTGATCG
>CAXUOA010000262.1:4028-4427 GCA_964252625.1 uncultured Acetobacteraceae bacterium
GTGGCGCCAGAGGGCGTGGTGTATGGTGGCGCGGTCGGGCGGGGCCTGCTGCGCGGGGGCGGGGGCGTCGGCGCCCGGATAGGTGGCGAACAGGCCGTCGGCTCCCGGGTAGGTGCCGAAATAATGGTCGAAGGAGCGGTTTTCCTGGAACAGCACGAAGACGTAGCGGACGCGCTGGCGCAGCAGCGCCCATTTCTGCGTGGGGGCGAGTGGCGACATGCGCGCAGGGTCGCGCGCCTGCGCCTGGCCGGCGGTCTGGGTGGAGAAAGCGAGGGTCAGGGGGGCGGCGGCGTGCGCCTGGGCGGCGGTCAGCGAGAGGGTCAGCGCGAGGCGTTTGTGCATGAAGGCAAGGAAGGCCTTCTTTTTTGAAAAAAAGAAGCAAAAAACTTTTGTTCCCTG
>CAXUOA010000263.1:0-4399 GCA_964252625.1 uncultured Acetobacteraceae bacterium
AAAAAAGAAGGCCTTGCCTTACTGCCCCCTGGTCACCCTCTCGATCTCGTTACGCACCAGCCGCTCCACCATAGGTGCGAGGTTCTCGTCCAGCCAGCTCTTCACCAGCGGGCGTATCTCGTCGCGCACCATGTCCTCCAGCGTCGGCCCGCCGCGATAGACCGGCGTGTTGCGCTGGCCCACCACGCGCACCAGCGCGCCGAGCGAGGCGCTGGCGGCGGCCGCCGTGCTGGCGGCGAGAAGCGGCTCTTCGGGGGGCTCGCCGGCATCGAGGTGGCTGTAGTCGTGCGCGGGTTCGGCGGCGTGAATCGGCCCGTCGGCGTGCGGCACCGATGACAGCGGCGTGTCGGAGGGCATGGAAGGAGGCTCCTCGATGAGCATGGTCTGGTCGAGCAGGAAGACGTCGTCCGGCGCCGGAGCGGGCGCAGGCGGCGCCGGTGCCGCCTCCGGCGGAGCGCCGGGTTCCGCTTCGCCGTCGTTGAGGATGCGCCGGATGGATGCGAGTATGTCCTCCATAGAGGGGGCTGTGCCCGGTGCCGCCTCCTGCTGGGTCATGGCCTACCGGCCGGGCTGGCGGACGGCGCGGTCGCCGGAGCCCCAGAGCAGGTCGCGCACGGCCTTGTAGTAGGCGGTCTCGTCGTAGAGCGGCACCTGCAGGCCGAGGTCGCTTGCGGTGAGGCGGCCGATGGCGGAGGCCACGCCGTAGCTGGCGGTGACCAGGCTGGTGATGTTCTGCACCAGGGTGATCTCGGCGGAGAGCAGGTTCTGCTGGCCGATCAGCACCTCCTGCGTGGTGGCGCTGCCGACGAGGGCTTCGCGCTCCAGGCCTTCCAGCGCGATCTCGCTGGAACGAACCGCCACGCGCGAGCTCGCGATGGAAGCGCGCGACGCGGTGAGCGTCTCGTAGGCCTGCACGGCCTGTTCGCGGGCGGCGCGCTGCGCGTCCTCCGTCTGGCGGACGGCTTGCAGGAAGTTCTGCCGCGCCTGGCGTATGGCCGCGTATTCCGAACCGCCCTGGTAGAGCGGCCAGGTCAGGTTGAGCGTCGCCGTCACGCCGTACTCGCGATTGATCGTTGCCTGGTTCTCGGTCAACGCGATGGAGGGGTTTTTCGCGTAGAAGCCAGTGCCCTGCATATAGAGGTTCGGGCCCAGGGCGCTGAACGCCACATCCACCGAGTCGCGCAGCTGCGCTTCGTTGAACTTGGAAGCCAGCACGTTGGGATTGTTGCGGACCGACACCTCGGACGCTTCGCGTTCGGTCTTGACCGGCAATTGCAGAGGCTGCGGGTCGGCAAGATCCGCCGGCGGCTGCACCCCGACTTCGCGCACGAATGTGGCGTTCGCCGTCTCGAGCGTTCCCTCTGCAGTCTGACGCGTGGCAATTGCCTGCGCCAGTGCGGCTTCCGCCTGCGCCACGTCCGTACGCGTCAGCTCGCCAACTTTGAAACGATCGTTGATGGCGCGCAATTCGTCGCCCAGCACCTGCTCGTTCGCCTTGTCCAGCTTCAGGAGCTGACGATCCTCGATCACGCCGACATAGGCGTTGATCGTGTCGGAGAACACCTGTTCTTCCTCGGCGATCAGGCGGGCACGCTCGGCATAGACGCTGTTGACGGCTTCATGGGTGGCGGCCTCGGTCCGGCCGCCACGGTACAGGTACTGGGTAACCGTTGCTGTCGCGTTCTGCGGCTGGATGTTATTTTTGATCGTTGTGAACTGCTGGCCTTGGCCGGCCGTGTTGCAGCCCGAGGGCGGGAACGGTGTCGCTCCTGGACAGGGGCCTCGCGTTTCCACCTTGCCGACGTTGAAGCCGAAGTTTGTCGGTGCTCCGATGACGATCGTCGGCCGCCATCCGGCCAGAGCGGTGGGCACGTTCTCGTCGGTGGAGCGCAGATGCGCACGCTCGCCGGTCAGCTGCGGGTTGGTCTCGTACGCCAGCCCCAGCGTCTGCGCCAGGGTGTGCGGGATGGAGTCCGGCTCGTCGGTGGCGATGGTGCGCGCCATGCCCGGTCCGGCCGGCACGAAGTGGCGCTGGGCCGGCGGTGGCGTCTGCGCTCCGGTCGGGGCGGCCAGGGCGAACAGCCCCGTCGCCACGCCGGCGGTCAGGATGGCGCGCGTGCTGCGCATTCGGCGAACTCCAATTGATAGCGGTTCCAGTCTGGCACACGCGGCCGTGCATCGCCAACGTCCTGGCGGCTACAGGGCGGCCGATCTGCGCGTGTGCCGCCTTTCGCGGCAGCCACCGTAGCCTCAGGGAGGATAACGCTCCGTTTGCACCACGTCAGAAGCTGAAACCCGGCGGCGGCGACAGGCCGGGCAGCAGCGGGGCGGAGGCATCGAACTGCGCGTGCGCGCGCAGGCCGCCGATGCTCGGTTCTGCCAGCACCGCCACCCCCGTGCCGCCTGGCGGGCAGATGATGGCCACGAGGCGGCCGTGCTCACCGACCTGGCGGCCGATCACCTCGGGGATCTCCCGCACGGCGCCCTCGATGAGCACGAGGTCATACGGCGCACCGGCATCGTGCCCCTGCGCCAGCCTGCCTTGCACGACGGTGACCGAACCGGTGCTGTCGGGCACGCCCGGTGCCGCCTGGGCCAGCGCCAGCAGTGCCGGATCTTCCTCCAGCGCGGTGACGTGCACGCCACAGGCGGCCAGAATGGCCGCGCTGTAGCCGGTGCCGCTGCCCACCACCAGGGCGGCCTCGCCGGCGCGGGGCCGGGACAGCTGGACCAGCCGTGCGATCACCAGCGGTTTCAGCAGCACGCGGCCGCCGCCCAGCTTCACGTCGTCGTCGATATAGGCCAGCGCGGCCAGCGCCGGCGGCAGGTAGGCCTCCCGCGGCAGCGAGCGCATGACCTCCAGGATGCGCGCGTCGTTCACCCGCGTGGGCCGCAGCTGGCCATCCACCATCAGGTTACGCGCCAGGACGTAGTCGGCCGGCGACATGGTCTGGAGGGCGGACAGGGTCATGGTGTCGGGCGGCTCCGCTGGCATGGCGGTCTTCTACCGGCGGGGGCCAGGGCGGTCCAGATGCGGCGCTGGACCGCGTGCGCGCGGCGTTCTATACGGCGCGTCCCGCAGGTCCGATGTCAGAGCGGTTATGTAAGGGACTGCAAATCCCTGTAGCCCGGTTCGACTCCGGGTCGGACCTCCAGCCCCACTTCAACCGGAGCGCTCCGGATACGGCGGCGTGGGGAGAGCCGGGCGTAGAAAGAAAGCAGTCCTTTTTTGAAAAAAAGGACCAAAAAGCTTTTGCTCCTCCGCCTGCGTAATCTGGCGCGCAAGCCATGCCACGGTACGCTTTGGCAGAACCGTCTTGTCTCGGCACACTCCCTACCGAGTTCACGCCATTCTCGATACGCAACCAGGACCTGTCCCGGAAATCTCGTGTATTGCCCGCACCCGCAGTCGGCTCTGCCCACAAAGCAGGACGCTGCGCGTGCGGGAGCCGAAGTCCCGGTTCCTCCGGAGGACTGCTTGCGTCGCTCCTACGGGGCATACACCCCGATGCATCCCGCGGGGCAGACCGTGTTGCCGGAACCGGCAGTCAACGGCAGGAAGACCTCGTTGTTGATCGGGTCAACCGCAACGGAATGCGAGTTCGTCGTGGTAGGAATGGCGCTGACCAGGCTGAGGGTCGCCGCGTCGACGATGCCCAGGACCGGGCCGGTGGCGTTGTTGCGTGCGGCCAGCTGGTAGGTCTGGTTGGTGGGATCGTAGGAGACCTCGTCGGAGCCGCCCACGCTGAAGATGGCAAGCACGCGGCCGCTCAGCGTGTTGATGACCTGGGTGGGCAGCGGCGCGGCGGCGGCGGTGTTGGCGACGCTGCAGCCGAGCAGGAGCTGCTGCCTGGGACCTAAAGCGGCACCGTTGGGCTGGCAGTTGCTGACGGGGAGATGGCCGATGACGCGGCGCAGGATCGGGTCGATGATGGCGATCTCACCGTTCTTCTGGTTGGCGCCGATCTGCGGGATGCTGACGTAGAACACGCCGCGCGCGGCGTCGAACACCGGCTGCTCGATGCCGTTGGTGGCATCGGGGAAGCTGATCTTCTTGAGGATCGTGCGGTAGCCGTCCGGCGTGTAGATCAGGCTGATGAAGGGCGGGGTGTCGGCGTCGTTCACCACAGCGGCGATGTGGTCCTTCGGATCGTAGCCGATCGAGTCGGCGCGCATGGTGCCGCCGGTGGAGATCGTCTGCACGACCAGCAGCGAGCGTTCGTCGATGATCTTGACGGTGCTGTTGCCGTCGCCGGCCCAGACATAGCCGTCGCCGGTCGGCTGGCTGCCGTCCGGGCCGGCCAGGTTGTTGTTGCCGCCGGCCGGGCCCACGAAGCCGCTGACCTGGCCGATGACGCGGCGGTCGCCGATGTTGACGACGTCGAGCGCGTTGTTCGAG
>CAXUOA010000264.1:0-4256 GCA_964252625.1 uncultured Acetobacteraceae bacterium
TCCTGTGGCTGCTCTGCCGCCTTCAACCGCCTGGCCGAAGCCAAGGGTGCCGTCGAGCTCCTGCTCGCGGAATGCTACCGCCGGCGCGACACGGTGGCCCTGGTCGCCTTTCGCGGTTCGGGCGCGGAAATCCTGCTGCCGCCCACACGCTCGCTGGTACGGGCCAAACGCAGCCTGGCCACCCTGCCCGGCGGTGGCGGCACGCCCATGGCCGCCGGCATCGATGCCGGGCATGCGCTGGGCCTGGCCGTCCGCCGGCAGGGTGCCACGCCAACGGTCGTCCTGCTGACGGACGGGCGCGCCAACGTGACGCGCGCCGGCGGCGGCGGCCGCGCCCAGGCGGGGCAGGAGGCGCTGCAATCGGCCAGGACGCTGTGCCGGTCCGGTATCGCATCCATCTTCCTGGATACGTCGCCGCGCCCGTCGCCGGACGCCTGCGCCCTGGCCCAGGCCATGGGTGCCCGCTACGTGGCGCTGCCCTATGCCGATGCCGCCGGCGTCTCGCGCGCCATACGCGCCCGGATGTGACGCCGCCTGCCAACTGGCCGGACAGC
Organism: uncultured Acetobacteraceae bacterium; assembly: GCA_964252625.1. Lineage (GTDB taxonomy): Bacteria > Pseudomonadota > Alphaproteobacteria > Acetobacterales > Acetobacteraceae > BOG-908. Next base: position 555 of record CAXUOA010000264.1, read on the forward strand.
GCCTGGCCGAACCAGTCGGCAAGCCGGTTCGTCAGCCATGGCGGCCTGACCTGGCACGTGCAGGTAGCCGGTAGCGGCCCGGTGCTGCTGCTCGTGCACGGCACCGGTGCGGCCACTCATTCGTGGCGGGACATGTTCGCCCCGCTGGCCGGGCGCTTCACCGTGGTGGCGCCGGACCTTCCCGGCCACGGCTTTACCACGGTGCCCGGCAGGCACGCGTTGTCCCTGCCCGCCATGGCGCGCGATCTGGGCGGATTGTTGCAGACGCTGGAATTGCGGCCGGCCCTGGCCGCGGGACACTCGGCCGGTGCCGCGATACTCGCGCGCATGTGCCTGGACGGCATCATCGCGCCTGCCGGGCTGGTCAGCCTGAACGGCGCCTTCCTGCCGCTGGCCGGCCCGGCCGGGCAGGTGTTCGCCCCGCTCGCACGCGTGCTGGTGGGCCTGCCCGTGCTGCCGCAGCTCTTCGCCTGGCAGGCCGGCAACCCGCGCGCCATCAAGCGCCTGCTCGCCGGGACCGGGTCGCAGCTCGATGCCGCCGGCGTGGCGCTGTACCAGCGCCTGGTGCGCAACCCCGGCCATGCCGCCGCGGCCTTGCGCATGATGGCGAGCTGGGACTTGGCGCCGCTGGTGCGCGACCTGCCGAAGCTGCGAGCCCGGCTGCTGCTGGCCGTGGGTGAAGGCGACCTGGCCATACAGCCTGCCGATGCCGCACGCGTGGCCGCCCTCGTGCCTGGCAGCACGGTGGTACGCTGGCCCGGGCTGGGCCATCTGGCGCATGAGGAGAACGCCGGCCTGGCGGTGCGCTGCATCGAGGATTTCGCCACGACGCTGGGTGTGGCGTGAGGGCGTTGCTGGCGGACGGCTTCGTGCTGGACGCGATACTGGCCGCCATGGTGCTGGAAGCATGCGGCCTGGCGGCGCTGCACCGGCTGACCGGGCGCGGCGTGGCGCCCGCAGCCTACCTGCTCAATCTCTGTTCGGGCCTGTGCCTTCTGCTGGCGATGCGCCTGGCGCTCGGTGGCGCCTGGTGGGGCTACGTGTCGTCCGCGCTGCTGGGAGCGCTCTGCCTTCATTTAGGCGATCTCTGGCGGCAATGGCGCCGGGCTCCCGCGCACACCGCCAGGCCGCGCCGACGGCCAGATGCCGGCAGCAAAAGTTTTTGATCCTGTTTTTCAAAAAGGCCGGCTTGCTTTCTTCCCCAAGTGTAAACTTCGGCTTACACTTCGATCCGTGACACACCTTGCCACCTCCCACCGTCCCCATGCCGTCGTCATCGGCAGCGGCTTCGGCGGCCTGGCCGCCGCCGTCCGGCTCGGCGCGCGCGGCTACCGGGTGAGCGTGCTGGAGCGCCTCGATGCGCCGGGCGGACGCGCCACCGTCTTCCGGCAGGACGGCTTCACCTTCGACGCCGGCCCCACCATCGTCACCGCGCCGTTCCTGCTGGAGGAGCTGTGGGCGCTGTGCGGCCGGCGGCTCGCCGATGACGTGGACCTGCGGCCGGTCAGCCCGTTCTACCGCATACGCTTCAACGACGGCGAGGTGTTCGAATACACCGGCGACGCGGACGCGATGCGGGCGCAGGTCGCGGCGTTCAGCGCGCGCGACGTGGCCGGCTACGAAGCGTTCATGCGCGCCAGCCAGGAAATCTACCGGGTCGGCTTCGAGCAGCTGGGCGACGTGGCCTTCGAGAGCTGGACGGACATGGCGCGCCTGCTGCCGCAACTGGTGCGGCTGGGCAGCCTGCGCAGCGTGCACGCTCTGGTCGGCAAATACGTCAGGGATGAGCGGCTGCGCACGGTGCTCAGCTTTCATCCTCTGCTGGTCGGCGGAAATCCCTTCGCCGCAAGCTCGATCTACAGCCTGATCTGTTTCCTGGAGCGGCGCTGGGGCGTGCATTTCGCCATGGGCGGAACCGGTGCGCTGGTACGCGGGCTGGCGGACCTGATCGCATTCCAGGGCGGGCGCATACGCTGCAACGCGGACGTGGCCGAGATACTTGTCGAGAACAAGGCAGCCTGCGGCGTGCGGCTCGCCGACGGCACCGTCATAGGCGCGGACATCGTGGTTTCCAACGCGTGTTCCGCTTTCACCTACTCCACATTGCTGCCCGCACGCCACCGGCGGCGCTGGACGGACAGGCGCATCGCGCGCGGCCGCTACTCGATGAGCCTGTTCGTCTGGTATTTCGGCACGCGCCGGTGCTACGAAGACGTGGCGCACCACACCATCCTGCTCGGGCCGCGCTACCGCGAATTGCTGCGCGACATCTTCGCGCATCACAGGCTTGCCGAGGATTTCAGCCTCTATCTGCACCGGCCCACCGCCACCGATGCCACGCTGGCACCGCCCGGCTGCGATACGTTCTACGTGCTGGCGCCCGTGCCGCATCTGCAGAGCGGCACGGACTGGCAGGCGGCGGCCGCACCCTACCGGCAGAAGATCGCGCGTGCGCTGTCCGGCAGCATCCTGCCAGGCCTGGAAAGCGAGATCGTCACGTCACGCATGATGACGCCCCAGGATTTCTCCGACCGCCTGCTGTCCTATCGCGGCGCGGCTTTCGGGCTGGAGCCGATCCTGACGCAAAGCGCCTGGTTCCGCCCGCACAACAAAAGCGAGGAGGTGGCAAACCTGTTCCTCGTTGGCGCCGGCACGCATCCCGGCGCGGGGCTGCCCGGCGTTCTCTCCTCCGCGCGTGTTCTGGACAAGGTCGTGCCGCATGCCAGCATCTTTGCCTGACGCAACCGGCCAGGCGGCGGACCGGGCCGCCTGCCGCGTCATGATGCGCGGCGGATCGCGCAGCTTTTCTGCCGCCGCGCGCCTGCTGCCACGCCGTGTGCACGAACCCGCGACCGCGCTGTACGCGTTCTGCCGCCTGGCCGACGACCTGGTGGATTGCGGTGGAGCCCGTGATGCGGTGGACATGCTGCTGCATCGCCTGGACCTCGCCTACGAGGGACGCCCGGCGAACCATCCGGCCGACCGCGCCTTCGCCCGCGTGGTCGCGCAATACCACATGCCGCGCGCCCTTCCCGCCGCCTTGCTGGAAGGGTTCGCATGGGACCTGCAGGGCCGGCGCTATGCCACGCTGGAAGAGCTGCTGGACTACGCAGCCCGGGTCGCCGGCAGCGTCGGCGCCATGATGGCCGTGTTGATGGGCGAGCGCTCGGCCGAAGCGCTCGCCCGCGCCTGCGATCTGGGCGTGGCCATGCAGCTGACCAACATCGCGCGCGACGTGGGCGAGGACGCGCGCGCCGGCCGGCTCTATCTGCCGCTCGACTGGCTTGCGGAGTTCGGCGTGCAACCCGAACCGTTCCTGTCCGAACCACGCTTCAGCCCCGCGTTGGCCATCGTAATCGGACGCCTGCTGGCTACCGCGGACCGGATGTATGCGCGCGGCCGGGACGGGATCGCCGCGCTGCCGGTGACCTGCCGGCCGGGCATACGCGCGGCCGCCGCAATCTACGCCGAAATCGGCCACGTCCTCGCGCGTGGCGGCTGTGACTCCGTCACCACCCGCGCGCATGTGCCGACGCCACGCAAGATGGCGCTGCTCGGGCGCGCGCTGCTGCCGCCGCTTTCCGCAAGACGGCAGCCGGACTTGGAAGCTCTCCGCGCCTGCCAGTTCCTGGTGGATGCCGCGGTAAGCGAGGGCCGGCCGGCGATGCCGGTCAGGCTGCAGGCGCGCGTGGAGTGGATGTT
>CAXUOA010000264.1:4266-4393 GCA_964252625.1 uncultured Acetobacteraceae bacterium
AACCCGCTCTGCGGTTGATGGTTGGGCAAGCAGGCAAGGCCTTCTTTTTTGAAAAAAGAAGCAAAAAACTTTTGTTTCCTGCGCAGGCTTAGCTGCCTCGATCTATCCGGAGGCACCCGGCTGCTGC
>CAXUOA010000265.1:0-4377 GCA_964252625.1 uncultured Acetobacteraceae bacterium
GCGCGCAGCCAGTCCGCGGCTCCGGCGCCGACGACACCGAGGACGGGCCGGCAGCCTGCCGCCCGCGCGGCCTCGCCGAGTGCCAGGAGCGCCGGGCCGGTACCGTGGATCTCCACCGCCTCGACCGCGCCGTGGAACTGCGCGAACACCTGGCGCACCCAGTCCGGAACGCTCTCCGCGTGGCCCGCGGAAAGGTACGGCATTACCTCCAGTTCCGGTGCCAGCCGCGCGAGCAGTCGGCGCAACCAGGCGATGCCGGCCGGGCTGGCGCACAGGCTCTGCGTGACGGGCAGGCGCAAATGCCGGATGCCGAGCGCCTGCAGGCGTTGCAGGGCCGCCTCGACCGCCTCGTCCGCGCCGACCGCGAAGCCTTGCGTGAATCCGATGCGGTCTGCCTGCTCCGGTTCGATCATGCCACGAGTCCGTGCAGCTCCAGCTCGCGCTGTGCGTCCGCCACACGGTCGACGGCGGTCTGCTTGCCGACCCAGTCGGCCAGTTCGTCGAAACTGTCGTCGAAACTGCGGCGCGGATGGAAGCCCAGAACCTGGCGGGCGTGGCCGATATCGGCGAAGCAGTTGCGTATGTCGCCGGTGCGCGCCTTGCCGGTGATCTCCGGCGCCAGGTCCGCGCGGTTCATTGCGGCGGCGAAACTGGTGGCCACTTCGGATACGCTCACGCTCTGGCCGCTGCCGATGTTGAAGACGTCGCCATCGGCTTTCGGCTCGTCGAGTGCGAGGAGAAAGGCGCGCGCCACGTCCTCCACATGCACGAAGTCCCGGCGCTGGGCGCCGTCCTCGAACACCATCGGCCGCTGCCCGTTGAGCAGGCGTGATGCGAAGATGGCCAGCACGCCGGTATAGGGGTTGGACAGCGCCTGGCCGGCGCCGTAGACGTTGAACAGGCGCAGGGCCACAGCCTGCATGCCGTAGGCCGGCGCCACGTTGAGGGTCAGCCGCTCCTGGACGTATTTCGAGATGGCGTACACGGAAGCCAGGCTGGCCGGCTTGGCTTCCGGCGTGGCGACCGGGGTCAGTGCCGCGCCGCCCGGCCCCACGGGGTTCCAGCCGGTGTCACCCGGACGCCGGGTGGCGTCATCGACGACCGTGCCGTCCGGCGTCACGTAGCGGCCCTCGCCGTAGATGCTCATCGAGGACGCCACGACGACACGTTCCACACGTTGCTTGATGAGCGCCTGCAGGAGCACGGCGGTGCCGTGATCGTTGACCGACACGTAACGGTCGATCGCGTACATGCTTTGTCCGACGCCGACCTCGGCCGCCAGATGGACCAGCCTGTCCGCGCCGCGCAGCGCGCGTTCCACGGCGTCCGGGTCACGCACGTCGCCGCGGACGAACTCCACGTCGTCCAGCACCGGGTTCCGCGCGGCGCCCGGCGGATGGACCTGCTCGATCAGGCTGTCCAGCACGCGCACGCTGTGGCCTTCGGCCAGCAAGGCGGTGGCGACGTAGGTGCCGATGAACCCGGCACCGCCGGTTATGAGGATTGTCGCGGGCATCATGATCCTGACAGCGAGTCGCGTGTTCACCGAAATGACACGATGCAGGGCCTAACCAGGAAGCTACAAAGATGTTGCTTCACAGGATTGTGAAGCGGCCGCGATCACTTCAGCGGCCGAGCAGGCCTGCGATGCCCGCGGCGACGAACAGCACCATAACCTGCCGGCCGTTGCGTTCGGCTCATACTCCAGCGCTGCTCGAAATACTTGTCGTAGCCGACTTCCAGCTCGTCGTTGACGCGGTCCGCATCCTGCGAGACCCCGCCATCCATCGGTCTAGGCCTGTGGGCCGGCGACGACGGTGCCGTAGGGGATGGTCATGCCGGCAGGGGTCTGCTCGCTTTGGGAGGCGGCGACCAGCCGGGCATCGCGCCACGGGCTGGGTGCCGAGGCATGCCCGGGCACCGTCGAGCGAGCGTCCTGGAAACGCGCGCTGGCCATGCCGCGAGCCTCTGGCTCATCGTTCGCGTTCACCCAGCATTCGTCGCGCACCGGGCTTTCGCCCCAGGCGGGATCACGCAGTTCGGACACGACGGGAGACAGGCGGAAGATCGGCATCGGTGGCAGGCCTTTGCAGCTTTGGCGTCGGCGCCCTTACGCGGCCTCGGCTTTTGGGTTGCTCGCAGCAAGAGAGCCGTGATCCCGCACGGGCTGGTAGCCTGACGCGAGGTATACCTGCACGCTGCGGAACGGCGGCGCTGCTTCCCTGAGAACCCCGCAGCCGGCTAGGCGTTGCACGCCCGCCGTCCAGCAGGAGCATCGGCCGTGTCAGCCAGCTTACAGACGCCGCTCACCATGCGTGACCGCCTGAACCGATACAGGCATCCGGCAATCCGGCAATGCCGCTCCGGCACCGGGGCGGTGCATGGCGCCCCCGACGGCGGCAATCTGCCTTGAACGACGAGCTGCGCCCGTCGCACACTCGCGGACCGCTTCAGACGACGCGGCAGGATGACGTGCTGCCGCTCGACCAGTACGCCTGCCTCGGCGACGGCCGCAGCGTGGCGCTGGCAGGTGCGGACGGGTCGATCGACTGGTTGTGCGTGCCGGGCATCGACAGCAAGCCGTTGTTCGACCGCCTGCTGGCCGGGGAGCAGGGTGGCCGGTTGAGCATCACGCCGGAGGGCCCGTTCACCGTCACCCGCCGGTACCGCCCGCAAAGCAATGTGCTGGAGCAGGTGTTCACCACGCCCGGCGGCAGCGCGCGGCTGACCGCCTCGCTGAACAGCGGCATCTCCGGGCGGCTGTCCTGGACGGAGCTCGCGCATCGCGTCGAAGGGTTGACCGGTACGGTGCGTTTCGCCATCGGGCTGCGGCCCAGCCAGCGGCTGGACCAGGCGACGCCGTGGCGTGAGGCCAGCCCGCATGGCGACCTGCTGCATGTGGATGGCCTGCTCTGCGCATTCCGCGCCGACGACGCCGTGCAGCGCCTGCGCGAAGAGGATGACGGCCTGCAGGCGCAGCTGGACACCCATCCCGGTAGCCGCAGCGTTCTTGCCGTGATGGCCAGCGCCGACGAGCCGCTCGTGCTGCCGTCGCTGGAGACGATAGACGGGCGCATCGACCGTTCCGACCAGGCGTGGCGCGAGTGGTGCGGCAACCTTACCTACGAGGGCGACTACAAGGACGAGGTATGCCGCAGCGCGCTAGCCCTGAAGCTGCTGCTGTATTCGCCGACCGGGGCGATTGCGGCGGCGGCGACCAGCGCCTTGCCGGAACGCATCGGCGGCAACAAGAACTATGACTACCGCTACGCCTGGGTGCGTGACGCGGCCTTCACCATCAAGGCTTTTCTGCGCGTGGGCGCGGTAGAGGAAGCGCGGGCCGCGTTTGCCTGGCTGATCGGCACGATCAGGCGGCACGACAGCACGATACGCACGATGTACCGGCTGGACGGGACTCTCGCGTCACGCGAGCATCCGCTGGACCTGCCCGGCTATCGCGGCAGCCGGCCGGTGCTGGAAGGCAACGACGCGTGCGAACAGCTCCAGCTCGGCGTGTTCGGTGACGTGATGGAGACCGCCTGGCTGTTCGTGCAATCCGGTCACGTGCTGGATCTGGTGACACGGCGGCTGCTGGCCGTGCTGGCCGACCGCTGTGCGGATCTATGGCGCAGCAAGGATTCCGGCATCTGGGAGCTGCGGGTTGCCGAGCACTACACGGTGTCCAAGCTCGGCTGCTGGACGGCCATGCACCGCGCGGTGATGCTGGCCGAGTCGGGGCAGATCGACGCAAGCCATGTGGAGCGCTGGCGCCGCACGCGGGACCACATCCTTGCGTGGGTGGACGAGCATTGCTGGAGCGAGGCCAAGCGCGCCTACGTCATGCATCCCGGCACGGAGAAGCTCGACGCCTCCATCCTGCTGATGACGCGCTTCGGCTTCGTGCGCCGGGACCGGCTGGCGCTGACGCGCGACGCCGTATCGGGCGAGCTCGGGTGCGACGACGCGCTGGTGTATCGCTACAGCGGCGCCCAGGACGAGGAGGGCACGTTCCTCGCCTGCGCGTTCTGGCTGATCGAGTGCACGGCGCTGCTGGGCGAGCGCGAGGCGGCGCGGCGGCTGATGGACACGCTGCTGGCGGTCACGCAGGGCAATCTGGGCTTGATGAACGAGCAGATGGATGCGCGCACGCATGCGATGCTCGGCAACGTGCCGCAGGCGTTGAGCCATCTGGCACTCATACAGGCGGCTTTTGCGATCTGTGACTGGTGATACGACGGTTTTCGGTTCGGCCGCGTGCGGTTCGACGTTTTTGCTGCCATTCCGCTCTGCGGGTGATGCTTGGGCAAGCAGGCAAGGCCTTCTTTTTTGAAAAAAAGAAGCAAAAAACTTTTGCTTCCTGCGCCGGCTCAGGCTTCT
>CAXUOA010000266.1:0-1959 GCA_964252625.1 uncultured Acetobacteraceae bacterium
CCCCCCAGGCCGGGAACGCCGCCGGGGCCGGCCAGGGCCACGGAGAGCAGGGCCGCCAGGACGACAGGGCCGGCCAGGCGGGGATAGCGCCGGACCGCGGGCCCGGCGAGGCGGCCGGCACGGCCGGCGCGCAACGGCGCCAGGGTGAGCACGAAGCCGGACAGCACGAAAAACAGCATGACGGCGGCGCCGCCATTCGCCACGCCGTAGAACGGCGTGGCACTCAGCCAGGTCAGCAGGTCCCGGCGCACGCCGCCCAGGAAATGCAGGTTGAACACGACGAGCGCGGCGGCACCGCGCACCGAATCCAGTTCGCTCAGCTTGCGGCTGGTGGCGCCTTCCTGCCGGGTGGGCGGGGGTGCCAGGCGCGTGTCACCCAGCGCCGACATCTTCCGCCAGCACCGCCTCGATCGGTATGTCGGATTCCTGCGCCAGCGTGTCGTAGACCGGGCCGAAATCGGTGTTCGCCGTGGCGTCGAGCAGCGCCTGTAGCGAGGCGATGACGAAATAGACCGCCTGCACGTCGTCGATCTTGTAGGGCGTGCGCATGACGCGCTGCAGGTTGAAGGCGAGGCGGTGCGGCCTCGGATCCTGCAGCGCATACCGCGATTCGGTGGCGGAGGAGACGATGCCGGCGCCGTAGATGCGCAGGCCGGCCTCGGTCCGCAGCAGGCCGAACTCCACCGTGTACCAGTAGAGCCGGGCCAGATTGTGCAGCCGCCCGAGCCCCTGCGCGCGCAGGCCGCCTTTGCCATAGGCCTGCATGTAGTCGGCGAAGGTCGGATCCGTCAGCATGGGCACGTGGCCGAACACGTCGTGAAAGACGTCCGGCTCCTCGAGATAGTCCAGCTGGCTCGCGCCGCGTATGAACCGGCCGGCCGGGAAGCGGCGGTTGGCCAGGTGTTCGTAGAACACCGCGTCAGGCACCAGCCCCGGGACGGCTACGACCCGCCAGCCGGTGAGCGCGTGCAGGCGTTCGGACAGGCGTTCGAAATCGGGGATGCCGCCCGAGAGGTCCAGCTTGTCCACGCCCTGCAGGAACGCGTCGCAGGCCAGGCCGGGCAGGATCGCGGTCTGCCGCGCGTACAACGTGCGCCAGACCTGGTGCTCGTCCGGCGTGTAGCTTGCCCAGTTCTGCGGGACGATGTGGTCCATGGGTATTCCTCGTAGGTAGAAAGCGAGCCGTTCCTTTTGGAAGAAGAACTAATTTCCACCCCTGCCGGGTGCCGGCCGTTAGCGCTCCTCAGGTCAGCCGCGGTGTTCCGCCGTATCATGCCGCACACGCGAAGGCGAAGTCGCGCGCCAGCGCCACGCCTTTGCGCATCACCGTGGGCAGCGCCTCGCGGGCCAAAGCTTCGGTGCCGCGCAGGAAGCCCGGCGCCTCGATCTGCTCCACACGGGCCGCGAAGACCTCCAGCTGCAGCTCGAAATGGGTGAAGCCATGGCGCACCTGGCCCGCGCTCTGCCACGCCGCCGGCATGGGGGCGGCCTGGCTTGCGTCGGCCTGCGTCCAGGCGAACGGGCGCCACTCGGTGCCGGGCAGTTCCGTCATGCCGCCCAGCAGGCCCTGCGGCGGGCGGCGGCGCAGGAGAACCCGGCCCTGCGCATCCGTCAGCCAGAACAGCGCGCCGAAGCGCAGCGGGCGCACGGGTTTGGCGGCGCGTCGCGGCAGGCTCTCCGGCGCACCGCCAAGCCGGCCTGCACAGCCCGGCGCCAGCGGGCACAGCAGGCAGTTGGGGCGCTGGGTGCAGAGGGTGGCGCCCAGGTCGAACAGGGATTGCGCGAAGTCGGAGGCGCGGGCGCGTGCGGCTTCGTGGTCGCCCAGGCGCGACGCGGCAGCAGCAATCGCGGGTCTGGCGGCGGGCATCGGCGCGTGGGTGGCGGTCCGGGGGGGGGGCCCGCGCGCCCCGTTGGGATAGGCCCGGGCCCCCCGCCCCCCGCACGCGCTGGGCGCCCCCG
>CAXUOA010000266.1:1969-4358 GCA_964252625.1 uncultured Acetobacteraceae bacterium
GCCGTACAGGCGGGCGGCCACGCGCTCCACGTTGGCATCGACCGGGACCACCGGCACGCCGAAGGCGATGGCCGCCACGGCACGCGCCGTGTAGGCGCCGATGCCGGGCAGCGCCAGCAGGCCTTCGACGCTGCGCGGGAACACTCCGCCTGACGCGGCCAGCATCCTGGCGCAGGCATGCAGGTTGCGCGCCCTGGCGTAGTAGCCGAGCCCGGCCCAGGCGGACATCACGTCGTCGGCAGGTGCTTCGGCCAGGGCGAACACATCGGGAAAGCGCGTAAGGAAGCGGTTGAAGTAGCCGGTCACGGCGGCCACTGTCGTCTGCTGCAGCATGATCTCGCTGAGCCACACGCGATAGGGGTCCGGCGCCTCGCCTGGCAACGCGCGCCAGGGCATGCTGCGCCGGTGGCGGTCATACCAGGCGAGAAGTGCTGCGGGATCGGGTTGCGGCATGGCAGGAGCGTGCATGGCGAAAGACGAGCCGTCTGACAACAAGGCCGCGTCCGAACGGCGCGCCTACGTGGCGCGCGGGCTGGCCGAGCTGGTGCCCGGGCTGACACGGGCCGCCTACAGGAAGAAGTCGCCGGCCGGCGCGCTGCTGATGAGCGACTGGGCGGCGGTCGTGGGGCCGCGTCTGGCGCTGGAGACGGAGCCGCGCCGGCTGAGCGGGGCTCAGTTGACGATCGCGTGTTCCGGGCCGGTGGCGATGGAGTTGACGCATTTGTCGGCCACGCTGATCGAGCGCATCAACACCCATGCCGGGCGGCGCCTGGTGGAGCGCCTCCGGTTCGTGCAGGACGTGATAGGCGGGCCTCGCGTATCGGCGGGGCCGCGGGTCAGCGTGGCGGAAAAGGTGGACGGGGTGGAGGGAGAGTTGGGGGACGCCCTGGGGCAGTTGCTGGCGGCCATCCGCGACGGAGGCGCAAACCGGACGTAGCGGCAGGCAGTCGCCGGGTGCGCCACCGTCCGAGGCGGACGAGCCTGCCCGGTGGGTTCAGGCATACGCGTAGGCGCCACCCTTCTTAAGTGCAGCCTGGTAGGCCGGCCGCCCGTGCACGGTGGAGAGCCACTGCTTCAGCTTCGGGCTGTCACCCAGGCCACCGCGGCTAGCGGCCGCTTCCACGGGAAAGCTCATCATCACATCGGCGCCGGTGAGTTCGTGGCCGGCGAACCAGGCGCTCTTGCCCAGTTCGGCTTCCATGAGCTTGAGCTGCGCTTCGATGTTGGGGCGCAGGAAGCTTTTCTGCACGGTCTCGCTTATGCGCCTGGCCACCGGCCGGATGAAGAACGGCACCCGCGCGGGCAACGCGCCGAAGACGAGGGTCATGACCAGAGGCGGCATCGCGCTGCCCTCGGCGAAGTGCAGCCAGTAGGTGTAGCGCAGGCGCTCCTCCGTGCCCGCCGGCGGGATCAGCCGGCCCTCGCCGTAGGTGCCGATGAGGTAGTCGACGATGGCGCCGGTCTCGGCGATGGTGTGTGCGCCGTCGGTGATGACGGGAGACTTGCCCAGCGGATGCACGGCATGAAGCTCGGGCGGGGCCAGCATGGTCTTCGCGTTGCGCTCGTAGCGCTTGACCTCGTACGGCACACCCAATTCTTCGAGCAGCCAGATGACACGTTGCGACCGGGAGTTGTTCAGGTGGTGGACGGTAATCATCGATGTGCCCTCTCGATTTGCCTGCCGGGTGCAACCGGATAGCCGCGCGGTCATGTGCCTTCTTCAGAAAAGCAGGCTTTCCCTTCTCTAACGGGAAAGCTCCCGCGTCATGTCATCCAGCCCGGTCAGCGTAAGCGGAAACATGCGCTGGGCCACCAGGTCCCGCAGCATGACGATGGATTGCGTGTAGCGCCACTGTTGCTCCGGTGCGGGGTTCAGCCAGGCCGTGCTGCGGAAATGTGCGGTCAGGCGTTCGATCCAGACACGACCGGCTTCCTCGTTCCAGTGTTCCACGCTGCCGCCCGGCTGCATCACCTCGTAAGGGCTCATCGTGGCGTCGCCCACGAGGATCAGCTTGTAGTCCGGCCCGTAGGTGCGCAGCAGGTCCCAGGTGGAGAGCGAGGTCTCGTCGCGCCGCCGGTTCTCGCGCCAGACGCGTTCATAGACGCAGTTGTGGAAATAGAAATGTTCGAGGTGCTTGAATTCCGAGCGCACCGCAGAGAACAGCTCCTGCGACGTGCGCACGAAATCGTCCATCGAACCGCCGATGTCGAGCAGCAGCAATATCTTCACCGCATTGTGCCGCTCGGGTATCATCTTCAGGTCGAGCGAGCCGGCGTTGCTGGCCGTCGCATGGATCGTGCCGGGCAGGTCCAGCTCTGTGGCCGCCCCCTGGCGCGCGAAACGGCGCAGGCGGCGCAGGGCGATCTTCATGTTGCGCGTGCCGAGCTC
>CAXUOA010000267.1:0-371 GCA_964252625.1 uncultured Acetobacteraceae bacterium
TGCCAACCCTGCAGGACGGCAAGCCCGCCTACCCCGAAGGCGCCGTCCGCCCGGCCGTGCGCGACTACACCCCCCGCCGCTACAACCCGCAAACCCGCGAGCTGACGATAGACTTCGTCCTCCACGGCGACGGCCCCGCCACCGCCTGGGCCGCCCAGGCCGAACCCGGCCAGTTTCTGGGCATCGGCGGCCCCCGCGGCTCCCTGCTCACGCCGGACGACTACGACACCTACCTGCTCGCCGGCGACGAGACCGCGCTGCCCGCCATCGCCCGCCACCTCGAGGAACTGCGCCCCGGCGTTCGCGCCCTGGTCCTCCTCGAAGTCGCCGACCCCGCCGAAGAACGCCATTTCCCCAACGCGGCCAACGCC
>CAXUOA010000267.1:381-4307 GCA_964252625.1 uncultured Acetobacteraceae bacterium
CGGACAGCCAGCCCGCACCACCACATTGCTGCCCGACGCCTTGCGCCACCTGCATCTGCCCGCAGGCGACACCTACGCCTGGATCGGCGCCGAACCGGAGACCGCCCGCCATCTCCGCCGCTACCTCGCCGAGGAAGAAGGCCTGGCGCGCGAGCAGATACAGGCCGCGGGCTATTGGCGGTTGGGCGCGGTTGGCGAGCATGTCGTGCTGGACAGGTAAGGAGAGGAAGCAAGCCGTTCTTTTTTGAAAGGCCTCGTGTTCCTACCTCTCCGCGTGCGTATGCGGCAAATTCCCCTCGCGCTGCAGCCCGTGCCAGGCCAGCACGCTGTCGCCGATGAATGCCGCCAGCGCGCCGACCGTACACCCCAGCGAAGCCCCGAACAGCACGAACAGAACCAACGACGTCGCACTGTCCCGCAACACGCCGACAAACAGCACGAACGCCGCCCCGCACGTGGCCGCACCACCCAGCGCCGCCAGCGCATTGGCCACGTCCAGCGCCACCCGCCGCCGCCGCAGCCGCCGCAGATGCGCCCGCAACACCGCCGCCTCGGCGTCCTCGCACGTCTTCAACAACGCGCTGGCATGCTCCGCATGGTCGGACACCCGCGCCAGCCGCGTGTTGAACACACCCAGCAACGTGCCGATGCCGGACAGCAGGAAAATCGGCGTCAGCGCCACCTGTATGACATGCGCGATGCTGTCGACAGGAACCGCGCTCGCGACAGCCGGAAACATCCTATACGCTCGTAACCCGGCGCGGCAGGTCGTCCATCACCGCCTGCCGCTCGGCATCGCTCATGCCACCCCAGGCGGCGATCTCAGCCAGGGTGCGCTTGCAGCCTGCGCATCGTGCCACGCGCGGGTCCATCTGGCAGAGTTTGATGCAGGGTGACGTGATCATGTCAGGCAAGGAAGCAAGCAGTCCTTTTTTGAAAAAAAGGACCAAAAAACTTTTGCTCCCCTTCGCATTTGCAGCAGCCACCTGCCTCTGGATTTATCGGGTCCTTTGAGCCTGCGCAGGAAACGGAAGTTTTTTGCTTCTTTTTTCAAAAAAGAAAGCCATTCTTCCTAGCCCGAGCATCAATCTCAAAACGGGTCGGTGTTACTTCAACGGCGTCAGCAAATCGTCCAGCAGCGCCGGCGTGCCCGCCACCCGCTCCAGATGCGGAAACCGCAGCCCGTCGAAATACGGCATCTGCACCGTGCGGAAATGCAGGTCGTCCTGCACCAGTATCTCGATGGGCTTGTGGTCCGTATGGGCGAGCTTTATCGCGTCCGACAGATCGTTGCCCTCGCCATACGCCAGCCCGTTCAACGCGAGTATCTTCCCGCCCTTCACCAGCCCGGCGCGGTACGCAGGCGAATCCCAGATCACCCCGGCGATCGTCGCACCCTTGCCTATCAGCAGCCCGGCCGACGCGCTGAAATCATGCGCCTCCCGCTTGCCGTCCTCGCTCTTCTGGAAATCCGAAGCGGTGTCCGTGTAGACCAGCCGGTAGCCGCCGCGCGTGATCCCGTCCAGCGGCGCCGTGCCGCCCCGCCGCTCCAGCCGGGTGCGCAGGAACCCGGCCCAGTCATACGCCATCACGCCGTTCAGCGCCGCCACCACATCCTCGAACTTGTAAGGCAGCGTCACGAAACTTCCGTCATCCACGCCGAAGAACGCGTACGCGAAATCGCCCAGCGATTTCTGCCCGTGCGTCTGCTGCCGTATCAGCGAGTCCGCATCCAGCCAGATCAGCAGGCCTTCCGTGTAGTAGTCCTCCTGCCGCTCCCAGCTATGCCAGGATTGCGGCCGCCGCTCATTGATGATCGGGTCGTTCGTGGTGTCTTCCAGCGGACGCCAGGCGCGCCCGACCGCGCGCTCCATGCTGGCGGCATCCAGTGCGATCGCGTCCAGCGCCTCCTGCCTGCTCCACAGCCCGGTGCGCGCCGCCAGCACCTGTCCCCAGAACTGCGTCTGCCCCTCATAGACCCACAACAGGCTGTCCCGCTCGGGCACGTTGAAGTTCGGCGCCCACAGATCCGCCGGCCGCCGAAACTTGCCGTTCCAGGAATGCGTGTACTCGTGCGGCAGCAAATCGCGATCCGCCACCGTCTTGTCCCAGTCGGTGAAATAATCCCGGTCAACACCGTCCTCGCTGGACTGGTGATGCTCCAACCCGATACCGCCCAGCTGGCTGCTCAGCGCCAACAGAAAATCGTAATGCCCGTAATGCTGCGCGCCGTACAGCAGCTTCGCCTGCGCCACCAGCGCACGGTGCTTGGCCAGCTGATCCGCATTCATCACCAGATCCTGCGGCCTGTCGGCAAACACGTTCAGATGCACCGGCACGCGAGCCCCGGGCGCCAGGTCGATACGCGCCGAATACCGCCCGGCATAGAATGGCGAATCGACCAGCGTGTTGAACCCCACTGTCTCGAACTGCGCGTGGCCGTCGCCGGCCGCCCGCGTGTCCAGCGCCGTCGCATAGTGCCACCCCTTCGGCAGGACGATGCTGGCGCTGACCGCAACATCGCGCGAGAACACGCCAGCCGGATAAAGCGCCAGTTCGTTCCAGGCGAGATCGACCATGTCCGGCGTCATCTCCACCCGCCCCTCCTTCTGCGTCGGCGGCGACAGGTACTGGAAATGCACGTCGATGCTGCCCGCACCCTGCGGCACCTGCACATGGAACGCGTGCACGTTCACCGTGTCGCGCACCCAGCCGACACTCTGCCCACCGGCCTTGAAATCCAGCCCCGCCAGCGCCGCCAGCGGCCCGGTCGGCCCATGATCGCCGGGCACCCACTCCGGATACAGCAGCACAACGTCGCCGCCATGCGGCACGGGAATCACCTCGTGCACGCTCACCACGTGCCGCGCGAGGTCGGTCACATCCACGCTCAGCTGAATGGTCCCGGGATAGCCCACATCCTGCGGCGCGGGTATCGCCGGCGGGAACGCCAGCGGCTGGGGCTGCGGCTGATCGGCGAACGCTGGTGTGGCTAGCAGGGTGGTCAGCAGAAGAGCGCGTTTCACGTGATTGGGACTCCTAAGGAAGAAAGGCCTTCTTTTTTGAAAAAAAGAAGCAAAAAACTTTTGCTTCCTCCGCCGTATCGGCGTCTCGCATTTCCGAATAAAACCCGCCGCTACAAAGGCGAGGGTAGTAAAAGTTTTTTGATCCTTTTTTTCAAAAAAGGACTGCTTGCTTTCTACCGCCCAGCCAGACGCAGCACGCCATCCACCAGCGCGTCCGCATCCTCCACTGTCGTCCGGTGATTGAACAGCGCCGCCCGTATCGCCAGCCTGCCGCCGATCACCGTGGTCGAAGGGGCGGCAATCCCCGCCTCCTGCAGATCCGCCACCAGTTCGCGGTTTTCCGCGTCGCTCAGCGCCACCACCCGGAAGCACACGATGTTCAGCGTCACCGGCGCCAGCAGCTCCAGCGCCGGCTCGCGCGCCACCCGCGTCGCCAGATGCCGCGCCACCGCGCAGCCGCTCTCCACCACGCGCGCCAGCCCGTCCGCGCCATACGCCCGCAGCGTCACCCACACCTTCAGCGCCCGGAACTCGCGCGACAGGTCCGGCCCCAGGTCACGCGGCCAGGGCGGGTTGCCCGCCATCCCCCGCTGCGCGTAGCTCAGATACGCCAGGTCCTGCGCGAACGTCTCCAGATGCAGCACCGGATCGCGCACCAGCACGCAGCCCGCGTCGTACGGCACCTGCATCCACTTATGGAAATCGAACGCCAGACTGTCCGCCCGCTCGATCCCCGCCAGCAACGGCCGATACCGGGCCGAGAGCGCCGCCGTCGCCCCGAACGCTCCGTCCACGTGGAACCAGAGCCCCGCCTCCGCCGCCACATCCGCCACCCCGGCCAGGTCGTCGCCCGCGCCGCAATCCACCGTCCCCGCGGTGCCCACCGCCAGGAACGGCTGC
>CAXUOA010000268.1:0-4303 GCA_964252625.1 uncultured Acetobacteraceae bacterium
GGCGCGTAGCGGCCCGGAGCGCCCGGTGCCGCAGCAGGAGCGCCCCACCCTCGTGGTCGGGCGCGGCATCAGCGTGCAAGGGATGGTTCAGGATGCCGAGCGGCTGGTGGTGGAAGGCACCGTGGAAGCCACGATGATCCACGCCACGGAGCTGTCGGTCTCGCCGGGCGGCGTGTTCAAGGGTGAAGTGGAGGTGGAGAACGCCGAGGTGGCAGGAACCATAGACGGCACGGTGACGGCGCGCGGCAGCCTGGTCGTGCGCGGCACCGGCGTGGTGCTGGGCACGGCGCGTTGCCGGCGTTTGCAAGTCGAGGACGGCGGGCAGATCACCGGGCGCATCGAGATGCTGCCGGAGACGAACAGACCGGCGCCCGCGATGCAGCGGACGGAGCCGGTCGAAATACCCAAGCCGGTGATGAGCTACGAGAGCTAGCCGGGTCCGGCAGGCGCATCGCCAATCGGCGGCGGGACCGGTATGTTGCCGGCCCGTTCGCCCGATCATCCAGCTCGCAAAGCCGATTGTGCGATATGCCGGCCCGCTTTGGTGCGTGCAGTGGCAACGAGCTTCGATGTTGAGCTGTGAAGGGAAGTCGGTAGTACCGACCGGTTCTGCGGCTCAGGCAGCAAAAGCAAGCAGTCCTTGTTTAAAAAAGGACCAAAAAACTCTTACGTCCCAGCGCATTTGCAGCAGCGAGCTGTCTTTAAGTTGATCGAGGCTTTCAAGCCTGCGCAGGAAGCAAAAGTTTTTTGCTTCTTTTTTTCAAAAAAGAAGGCCTTTCTTCCTTACGCAAGTATCGACCCCACAGAGCGCACCTATGAAAACACCGGGCTAATCCTATGAGAAGGATTGCCTACGTCGCATTGCTGCACGCCTCAAGCAGATCGACGCGGTAATCGGTCTGCGTGCTTGCCGTGTGGTGCAGAAACTTTGCCGTGGCCACAAACAAGGCAGCGGCCTCTTCGCCGGTCGTGGGTGAATCCGTGTGGCCGGTCCAGTTGACGAGCAGGATGGCGCCATTGCGCGTCAGGCTGCCCACCGCCAGGCGCGCGGTGCTGGCGACATCCGCGCGATCAAGGAAATACAGCATTTCGGAGATGACGATCAGGTCGAACAGGCCTGGCGGCCAGTCCTGCGGGATGCGGGCCTGGCGTATGGTGACGTGGGCCAGGTGAGCGCAGCGCTGCGGGGCGCGGGCGATGGCTTCGCCGGAGATGTCGAGCGCCAGCAAGGAGCCGGTACGTTCGGCCAGGTGGGCGGTCTGGGCGCCGATGGAGCAGCCGATCTCCAGGACGCGTGCTGGGCGGGCCATGGGGATGGTGGCCAGCGTGCGGTCGTATTTCTCGCGCTCGTAGGGGCTGGAATCGACGTCCCACGGGTCTGGGCCGCGTGTGTGTATGCGGTCGAAGGTCTCGGCGTCCCAGGATTTGGTCATGCGGGCATCTCGCTGCTGGCGAAGTAGGCGGCGGCTTCGGTGAGGGTCTCGTCAGGGGCGGGCTGGCGCAGGTAGGTGGCAAGATCCCGCATCGTGGCCTCGGCCGGGTGGCCTGTGACGAAGGCGGAAAGCCCGAGGCTGCGCTGGGTGAGCTGGATGACGGCAAGGGCTGTGTGTTCCACCGCTATCCGGGCGAGGTTCACATAGGCGGCGGTCTCGGCCGGGTCGGGGTTGACGGCTTCCGCCAGGGTGGCGGTCTTGGCGAGCCAGAGGGCTGCGCTTTCCTGGGCGATGAGGGCGTGGCCGAGGCGGGTAAGCTGATGCGGGTTTGCCAGGCGGTTGCGGGCGGCGAGTTCGGCGCGGGTTGTGGCAATCAGGGAGTCGATGCCGCCAAGGGTCACCGCGGAGGTGCGCCAGGCGCCGGCGGAGAAAATCGGCTGGCGGAGGTAGTCGCCGGGAGCGCCGATGATTTCGGCCGGGAGGTCGGTGAGGTCGACCGCTCCGGTGGTGGCGGCACGCATGCCTTGCAGGCGGATGCGAGCGGGCTGGGCGCGCGCCGTGTCGTCCAGCGTCACCAAAGCGAGGACCGGGTCGTCGCCTGGAGGCTGAGCGGTGACGAGGGCGCGCGTGAGGTGGCCGGCGCCGGAGCAGATGGCCTTGCCGCCCTGCAGGCGGTCGTTCTGTAAGCGCAAAGGCTGCGCGCCGTCGGTGACCCAGAGGCCGAAGAGGTGGCCTTGCTGTGCCTCGGACGCGAGGCGTGCAAGCTGGTCCTGCGTGCCGTAGGCGGCCACGAGCTTCACGGCGTTCACGTGGCCTTCGTAGAGGCGGCCGGTGGCGAGGTGGCCCTGGCCGATCAGGCGCAGGGTGCGGAGAAGGACCTGCGCGCCTTCGGTCGTGGTGCCGGCGCCCTGCCCGCCGTGGCTGGGCGGGAAGGGGGCAGTGAGCGCGCCTGTGGCGGCGAGGTCGGCGATGTTCTGGGCGGGGAAGGCTGCGTCGGCATCGAGCTGCGGGGCGCGGGACTGGAAGAGGGGGACCAGGTCGGGAAGCATGGCTGGGCAACGCGGCAAGGCAGGAAGCAAGCAGTTCTTTTTTGAAAAAAAGAACCAAAAAACTTTTATTCCTGTCGCATTTGCAGCAGCGGGCTGCTGCGGTGGCCTGGAGCGGCTGAGCAGCGGGGGAGATAAAAGTTTTTTGGTTTTTTTTTTCAAAAAAGAACGCCTTGCCTTGCCTTCCGCCCGCACTTAACTCGCCGCCCCAGGAGGATTCACGTCATGTCCGATACGCAGACCGTCGAGCGCCACGAGTTCGGGGCCGAAGTGGGGCGCCTGCTCGACCTCGTGGTGCACTCGCTGTACTCCGAGCGGGAGATCTTCCTGCGCGAGCTGGTGGCGAACGCGGCGGACGCCACGGACAGACGGCGTTTCGAGGCGCTGAGCGACGCGGCGCTGGGGCTGCCCGAGCGCGCCGGCGTGCGCGTGGTGCCTGACAAGGACGCGCGCACGCTGACGATCGAGGACCAGGGAATAGGGATGAGCCGCGAGGAGCTGGCGCAGAACCTGGGCACGATCGCGCGCAGCGGAACGCGGGCGTTTGCGGCGGGACTGGAGGGGACCAAGCCGGATGAGAAGCCCAGCCTGATCGGGCAGTTCGGCGTGGGATTCTACGCGGCGTTCATGGTGGCGGACCGCGTCGAAGTGACGTCGCGCAAGGCAGGCAGCGACCAGGCCTGGCTATGGGCGAGCGATGGGCGGGGCGAGTACACGCTGGCGCCGGCGGAGCGCGAGAGCGTGGGGACCACCATCGTGCTGCACATGAAGGCGGATGCGGAGGAGTATCTGGATCCGTACCGTCTGGAGACGGCGATACGGAAATGGGCAGACCACATCGCGTTGCCGATTTCCGTCGCGCGGGACGGCAAGGATGTGGCGGCGAACGAGGGGACGGCACTCTGGCGCAAGCCGAAGAGCGAGGTGAACGAGGAGCAGAGCCTCGCGCTCTACCGGCATCTGGGACACTACTTCGACACGCCCTGGGTGACGCTGCAGTGGCGCGCCGAGGGACAGCTCGAGTTCTATGCGTTGCTGTTCGTGCCCGGGGCAAAACCGTTCGATCCGGTGGAAGGCGACCGGGCCTCGCATGTGCGGCTGCACGTGCGGCGGATGTTCATCACCGACGACGCGAAGCTGTTGCCGGAGTGGCTGCGGTTCGTGCAGGGCGTGGTGGATACCGAAGACCTGCCGCTGAACGTGAGCCGCGAGATGTTGCAGGCGACGCCCGTGCTCGCGCGCATACGCAAGGCGGTGACAAACCGCGTGCTGACGGAGTTGAAGACGCGGGCGAAGGATGCCGGGGAATACGCGAAGTTCTGGGAGAATTTCGGGCCGACGATGAAGGAGGGGCTGTGGGACGACACGGAGCATCGGGCCACTCTGTCCGAGCTAATGCGTTTCCGGAGTTCCTCGACGGAGGGGTGGGTTTCGCTTGCGGATTACGTGGCGCGCATGAAGGACGGACAGGAGGCGATCTACATCCTGATCGGCGATGATGCCGCTGCGCTGGTGGGGTCTGCGCAGCTGGAGGGGTTCCGGGCGCGCGGGCTGGAGGTGCTGCTGCTGTCGGATTCGGTGGATGCGTTCTGGCCGGAGCGGATGAGCGAGTTCGACGGCAAGCCGATACGCAGCGTGACGCAGGGTGCGGCGGATCTTTCAAAGTTTGCGGCCGAGGCCGGGGGCGAGGCGGCGGATACGGGCAGACTGGTGGAGGTTCTGAAGGCGGCGCTGGGCGAGCGGGGGGAGGAGGTGCGCGCGACGGACCGGCTGGGGGACAGCGCGGTGGTGCTGACGGCGAAGACGGCGGGCCCGGATCTGCAG
>CAXUOA010000269.1:0-4271 GCA_964252625.1 uncultured Acetobacteraceae bacterium
CACCTCCTCGGCGCCGGCCACCTTCATGCCGCCCGGGTCCAGCGGCTTGATGCGCACCGGCCCGGTCTGCGCCAGGATCACCGGTACGCCGTGATGGGTGTGGTGCGACAGGCTGAACGCGCCGATCGCCAGCGCCAGCACGCCGCCGAACCCGGCCGCCACGATGGCCATGCGCCGCATGTCCGGATCCAGCCCGCCCGCCGGCGCTGCGGGCCGGTAGGACGGGCGGCCAAAGTTCTGGGTGATCTGCGGCACGTCTGACATCGGCGATTCCCTAGCTGTCCCGCAACTCCTCGACGGGAACGACACCAAGCACGGCCAGCCCCGACCGGATGACTATAGCGACGCAGGACACCAGCGCCAGCCTTGCGAACGTTTCCGCTCGCTGGTTCTCCCGCAGGAAGCGCAGCGCGGCGTCAGCCTTTCCGTGCTGCCAAAGTGTATTAAAATCAGCCGCCAAGTCATAGAGAAAAAACGCGATTCGGTGCGGCTCGTGCGCCAGCGCGCTGCCTTCCACGGTGCGCGGCCACTGCGCCAGCCGGCGCAGCATGGCCAGCTCCGCCGGCGCGACAAGGCAGCCAAGATCCACCTGCGCCAGCGCCTCCGGCGTGATCGCGTCGGCGCCGAACATGACGGTGGCCCCGCGCAGCACCGAGCGGCAGCGCGCGTGCACGTACTGCACGTAATAGACCGGGTTCTCACGCGTCTCCGCCACCGCCAGGTCGAGATCGAACTCCATCTGCGCGTCCGGCTTGCGGGTCAGCATGGTGAAGCGCACCACGTCGCGGCCGACCTCGTCGATCAGGTCACGCAAGGTGACGAAGCTGCCGGCGCGCTTGCTCATCCGCACGGCCACGCCCCCGCGCACCACGCGGACGATCTGGCACAGCACGATGTCCAGCGCGTCGCCACCCTCCGCCAGCGCGCGCACCGCCGCCTTCATGCGGCTGACATAGCCGCCATGATCGGCCCCCCACACGTCGATCATCAGCTGCGCGCCGCGCCGCGCCTTGTCGGCGTGGTTGGCGATGTCGTTGGCGAAATACGTGTTGCTGGCGTCGGATTTCTTCAGCGGCCGGTCGACGTCGTCGCCGAACTGGGTGGCGCGGAACAAGGTCTGCGGGCGTGGCTCCCAATCGTCCGGCAGCTTGCCTTTCGGCGGCTCCAGCACGCCCTCGTAGATCAGGCCGCGCTCCCGTAAGGTGTCGATCGCGCGATCCGCCGCACCGCTCGCCAGCAGCGCGCGCTCGGAGGTGAACACGTCATGCGCCACGCCGAGTGCTGCCAGGTCCTCGCGGATACCGTCCATCATCATGGCGATCGCGGTGTCGCGCACGATGTCCAGCCACATCTCCGGCGCGGCCGGCGTGGCGTCCGGTCCGGCCAGGGCGGTGCCATGCGCGACCATCAAGGCGTGGCCCACGGGCACGAGGTACTCGCCGCGATATTGCAGCCCGCCCGGCACGCAGGCCGCGTACTCCTCCTCCGTCAGCGCGGTGCCGAGCGCCTGCAGGTATCGCCAGTAGGCCGCCCAGGCCAGCGCCACCACCTGCGCGCCCGCATCGTTGACGTAATACTCCTTCGTTACCGCAAAACCCGCCTTGGCAAGCAGGTTGGCCAGCGCATCCCCCACCACGGCACCGCGGCAATGGCCGATATGCATGGGGCCCGTCGGATTGGCCGACACGTACTCCACATTCACCCGCACACCCTGCCCGGCCGCGCCGTCGCCATACGCCTCGCGCGCCGCCAGGATCACCGGCAACTGCGCCCGGAAGCTCTCCGCGCTCAGCCGGAGATTGATGAAGCCCGGCCCCGCCGTAGCCGCGTCCGCGATGCCCGGATTGCCCGCCAGGTCGGCCGCCAGCGCCGCGGCCAGCTCGGCCGGCTTGCGCCCCGCCGGCTTGGCACACACCATCGCGGCGTTCGTCGCCATGTCCCCATGTGCCGCCTCCCGCGTCGGCGTCACCTCCACACGCGCGGCAATTTCGGCCGGCAGCTCAGGGATGGCGCGCTGCAACGCGGCCAGCACGTGGGCCCGCATGTCGGCATACAGATTGTGGCTCAAGATCCGGTCCTAGGTGGCGTGCGAACCGCCTTCTAGCCCAGCCGCACCCGGCAGGTAACCACGCAGCCGCAGGGCAGGACGCCCAGTGACACCCTGGTATTTTCCCGCGGCCCCGGTATCACCTCGGCCGGTCGCGCGACTCCTTGTCCGCGCTGTCCCACCAACAGGAGATGTCCCATGTTCTCGCACATCATGATCGGCACCAACGACCTAGACCGCTCGAAGGCGTTCTACGACAAGCTGCTCGGCACCATAGATGTCCCGCCCGCCCGCATCGACGGCAACCGTATCTTCTACATGACGAAGACCGGCATCCTGTCCATCACCAAGCCGATCAACGGCGAGCCCGCCACAAACGCCAACGGCATGACGATCGGTTTCGGCACGTCCTCGCCCGAGCAGACCGATGCCTGGCACGACGCCGGCGTGACCGCCGGCGGCTCCACCTGCGAGGACCCGCCTGGCGTGCGCGAGGGGGCGATGGGCAAGCTGTACCTGGCTTATCTGCGCGATCCGGACGGGCATAAGCTCTGCGCGCTGCATCGCATGTAAGAAAGCAAGGCGTTCTTTTCTGAAGAAAAGAAGCAAAAGACTCTTGACTCCGCTGTTGCGCGCCTGTCCGGAGAGTCCGCGACAGCGGAGCAAAAGTTTTTTGGTCCTTTTTCTCAAAAAAAGACTGCTTGCGTCCTTACCCCAGCTTCAGAACGGGATCTCGTCGTCCAGGTCGCTCCCACCCGGCGGCTCCCAGCTCGGCGAGCCGCCCCCGCCGGACCGCGCCCCGCTCGAAAAGCTGCTCCCGCCCTCGCTGTTGCGCCCGCCCAGCAAGGTCAGCTCACCCCGGAAACGGCCAAGCACCACTTCGGTGGTCTCGCGCTCCTGGCCGTCCTTGTCGGTGTATTTCCGGCTCTCCAGCGTGCCCTCCACATATACGGTCGAGCCCTTCTTCAGGTATTTCTCGGCGATCTCGCCCAGCTTCTCGTTGAAGATGGCAATGCGGTGCCACTGCGTCTTGTCCTTCCGCTCGCCGCTGTTCTTGTCGTTCCACGATTCGCTGGTGGCGATCGAGAAGCTGACCACCTTGCCACCATTCTGCATGGTGCGCGCCTCCGGATCCCGCCCCAGATTGCCGATCAGGATCACCTTGTTAACGCTACCTGCCATGTTCGCCTCTTGTGCTGTTGCGCGATTGTTAGCCCAGAGCGGCGCGCCGGACAAAGCAAGGCAAGCGGTTCTTTTTTGAAAAAAGAACCAAAAAACTTTCGCTCCCTGTCGGCGGCTGAGGACAGGCACGCAACAGCGGAGACAAAAGTTTTTTGCTTCTTTTTTTCAAAAAAGAAGGCCTTTCTTTCTTCCTTCTTTGGAGCTCTTCCCCATGCCGCACCCCGCCTTCGACCTGACCGGCAAGACCGCGCTCATCACCGGCGGCAACGGTGGCATAGGCCTCGGCATGGCGGAAGGCCTGGCCATGGCAGGCGCCAACATCGCCATCTGGGGCACCAACGAGGCCAAGAACGAGGCTGCCCTCGCCCAACTCGCCAAACACGGCACTAGGACCGCCGCCTTCACCTGCGACGTAGGAAACGAAGAAGCCGTCATCGCCACCTTCGCCCAGACCGTGGCGCAGTTCGGCCGGGTCGACGGCTGCTTCGCCAACGCCGGCGTGGGCGGCCGCGGCACCCCCAGCTTCGGCGAGATGTCGCTGGAGGAATGGCACCGCGTCATGCGCATCAACCTGGACGCCGTCTTTCTCACCCTGCGCGAGGCCGCCCGCCACATGGTCGCGCGTGGCGGCGGCGGCGCGCTCGTCGCCACCTCGTCCATGGCGGCCCTGATGGGCGCTGCCCGCAACGAGCATTACGGCGCCTCCAAGGGCGCCATCCTCTCCATGATACGCGCGCTGGCCGTGGAATACGCCCGCCACGGCATACGCGCCCACTCCATCCTGCCAGGCTGGGTAAAGACGGAAATGACCGCCGACGCTTTCGCCAGCGAACGCTTTGCCAAGAACGTCAAGCCTCGCATCCCCATGCGGCGCTGGGGCAAGCCCGCCGACTTCGGCGGCATCGCAGTCTACCTGCTCAGCGACGCTTCGTCCTGGCACACCGGCGGCGACTTACTCATCGACGGCGGCTACACTATCTTCTGAGGAAGGAAGGCCTTCTTTTTTGAAAAAAAGAAGCAAAAAACTTTTGGTCCCTGTCGG
>CAXUOA010000270.1:0-2209 GCA_964252625.1 uncultured Acetobacteraceae bacterium
CCACACCGGCAGAAACGCACGGCATCGATGCAGCCGTCAGAGCAAAAGTTTTTTGCTTCTTTTTTTCAAAAAAGAAGGCCTTGCCTACTTCTCCCACATCTCGGCCAAAAGCGCCTCGGTAGCCGGATGCCACTCCGCCCCCGCCCGCGCCTCCGCCCAATCCCGTGCAAACTGCGCCATGAACCCATCCAGCGCCGGCGCGGAAGCCACGAGCGCGCGCGCGACGTTCGTGCCCTCCTGCGAGTCGCGCGCCATCACCGCGTCCAGCCGGCGCGTGTCGAACGCCAGGCCGGGTGCGCAGACACGCAGGGCGGATGCGGGGTCGGCCGCCAGCGTCTCGAACCACAGCACGTCGAACGCGGCGCCGGAGAATGCCAGCTTGTCCAGCGCATCGATCGCCTGGCGCAATATGCTGGCCACGATCTCCGGCGGCTCCAGGAAGCTGCGGTGGCGCGACAACGCCCAGGCTGTCAGGCCGCGCAGCATGAACACCACCCGGCAGCCCGGTGCCGCGTCCGTCAGCAGCAGCGGCCGGGCGTTGCACTGGCTGCGCAGCTTCACGGTCACGCCGCCGCCCAGCGTCTGGCCAAGCTGGGACAGGCAGGCCCGGGCCAGCGCCTCGCGTGTTCCGGGCGGCAACAGACGGAACGCGTCGCGTGGCAGGCGCGCCAGCTGCGTCAGCATGTCGGGCTCGGACGCGCAGGCCAGCCCCGTCGCCGTCAGCAGCCGCACCAGCAGGGTGGATCCCGTGCGGCCGGGCGAGAACACCAGCACCGGCGGCGCGCTGGGCGCGGCTATCGCGTCGTCCAGCTGTTCGAACGGCAGGGAAAACACGCCGGTCGCGGTCTCCAGCTGCTCGTTGAACATGAAGGCCGCGGCCAGCAGCTTGGCCAGGCCGGCATCATCATGCGCGGTGAACAGCGCACGTTCCCGCGCCAGGTCCGCGCAATACGGAAGCGTTCCGGCCGGCAGCGTGCCCTCTGTCCAGGACCCGGCCAGGCTCAGCACAAGATCGTCCGGAGCCACCGTGTCGTGTTGCGCCTCCCGGCGCTGCAGTATTGTGTAGGTGTGAACCGCCCGTTGCCCCATGGCATCGGTTTACGTGTGCCCTGGGGCCGCAACAACAGGTGTTCTGGCCCCCGCCGGGGTTGCGCTGGTACCCGCCGCTTGCTCATGTCCGTCCAAAATCCGGAGACGACGAGAATGGATGCCATGCTGGGCAAACGCCCTGGGATGCTGACGCGCGAGCGCATCGTGGCGCCGCCCGGCTACAACCGCTGGCTGGTGCCGCCGGCGGCGCTGGCCATACATCTCAGCATAGGCATGATCTACGGCATGAGCGTGTTCTGGCTGCCGCTCAGCCAGGCGGTCGGCATCACCCACAGCGTGGCCTGCCCCGCCGGATACTCGTGGCTGCGCCGGCTGACCGCTACGGGCTGCGACTGGGCAGTGACGGATGTCAGCCTGGTGTTCACGCTGGGCATCGTCTTCCTGGGCGCGTCCGCGGCGCTGTGGGGCGGCTGGCTGGAACGCGCCGGCCCGCGAAAGGCAGGGCTGATCGCGGCACTGTGCTGGCCGGGCGGGCTGGCGCTGGCGGCACTCGGCGTGAACCTGCACCAGCTCTGGCTGCTCTGGCTGGGCGGCGGCGTGGTGGGCGGCGTGGGGCTCGGCCTCGGCTACATCTCGCCGGTGTCCACGCTGATCAAGTGGTTTCCGGACCGGCGCGGCCTGGCCACCGGCATGGCCATCATGGGGTTCGGCGGCGGCGCCATGATCGGCAGTCCGCTGGCCCGCTGGCTGATGGGCAGCTTCCGCACGCCCGGCAGCGTGGGCGTGGCCGAGACCTTCCTGGTTCTGGCCGCCGTCTACTTCGTCTTCATGCTGGGCGGCGCGTTCAGCTACCGCGTCCCGCCGGCCGGCTACTATCCGGGCCGCGGCCCCGGCAGCGCGCGCGCGGCCACGCGGTCCGTGCACGTCAATGCCGCCTGGCGGACGCCGCAATTCTGGCTGCTGTGGGGCGTGCTGTGCCTCAACGTCTCCGCGGGCATCGGCGTGATCGACGTGGCCAGCCCCATGCTGCAGGAAATCTTCGGCGGCTCGCTGGTGGGCCACCCCGAGGTGGCTTTCACCGCGCTCTCGCCGGCGCAGCTGAAAGGCGTGGCCGCGATCGCCGCGGGATTTGCCGGCCTGCTCTCGTTGTTCAACATCC
>CAXUOA010000270.1:2219-4230 GCA_964252625.1 uncultured Acetobacteraceae bacterium
GCCGGTTCTTCTGGGCGTCGGCGTCCGACAGGCTGGGACGGCGAAACACGTTCAGCACGTTCTTCCTGCTTGGCATCGTGCTCTACGCGCTGGTGCCGAGCCTGGCGGCCTATGGCAGCAAGCCGCTGTTCGCCCTGACAGTGGGTATTATCCTGTCGATGTACGGTGGCGGGTTCGCAACCATTCCTGCCTACCTGGCGGACGTGTTCGGCACCGGGTTCGTGGGCGCCATACACGGCCGGCTGCTGACGGCGTGGTCGGCGGCCGGCGCCATCGGTCCCATCCTGTTCACCCAGATGCGGGACTCCCAGATCGCCGCGGGCGTGGCGCGGGCCCGTGTCTACGACCGCACGATGTACGTGGCGGCCGGACTGCTGGCCGGTGGATTGGTGTGCAACCTGCTGGTGCGCCCGCTGGCGGAGCACTGGTTCACCGCAGTGGAGCCGGCCCAGGATGCGGGGCTTGCCCGCGCCGCCGCCGCCCAGCCTGCAGGCACCGGCAGCGCCGCACGCGTGACGGCAGCGTGGCTTGCCGTGGGCCTGCCGCTCGCCTGGGGGTTCTACATGACCATCCTGACCGCGGTGAAACTGTTCGGCTAACCAGCGGCGGCCGCCCGGGCCGGCAGCAGCCGGCGCCGGAGCAGGCGGTTTGCCGGCTCGCTGACCCACACGGTGATCGCGGCCGCCGTGCCGGCGGACAGGCCTAGGAACAGAACCAGCCACGGTATCTGCCACGTAGCCGTCAGTGTGCCGCCGGGCACGATGTCACGCATGACGGCCAGGATGATGATGTGGAACAGGTACAGCTCGTAGCTGTGCCGTCCGAGCCAGCTTATGGGAGGGTCGCGCGACTGTGGATTGGCACGGCCGAGGCTGCCCAGTACTATGCACCCTGTCGCCACAGCCATTGCCGTGAAGCTGAACGCCTTGTGCTGCCCGCCGAAGCCGCGAACCCATATGGCCGCCACCGCCGCCCAGCCGAATGCCTGCATCGCGAAGGCCAGCCGGCCATGCGGCCTCCAGCGGCGCGCCAGCAGCGCCGTCAGGCAGCCGACCGCGATGGCATCGAAGCAGGCGAGGTTGGCATACAGGTAGAATATGTCGTTGCCGGCATGATGCGCGCGATAGCCGGGCGCCACGCCGATCAACACCAGGCACGGCAGGATGATCTGCCAATCCCGCCGCAGCAGGCGGCAGACGAGCGGAAAGCCGGTGTAGAACACCTCTTCCACCGACAGCGACCAGTAGACGTTCAGGCAATAGTCGAAATACCCGAAGCTCTGCATCAGCACGTTGTGGAAGAAGCCGAGCACGGAGACCGCGCCGAGCAACAGCGCATATACCGGCCGTGCGCCGTCAGCCTTGAAGGCGGGCACTCCCAGCAGCCCAAGCGGCACGATGACCGCCAGTGCCAGCAGCAGGCACGGCATGATCCTGGCAAATCGCCGCGCGTAGAACGCGCGTAGATCCACCTGCGCGAGTCCGCCTGCGCGCTCTATCGTGTTGGTGGTGATCAGGAAGCCGGAGACGACGAAAAACATCGTCACCGCGAAATTGCCCCAGCCCAGCAGGCCCCAAGCCCACTCCTTGCCTACGAGATAGACAAGCGGTCCGCGATCCCAGATGCCGTATGTCTCACCGAAATGCAGCAGCAGGACCATCAGGATGGCCATGCCGCGTACGGTGTCTATGCCGGCGTTGCGGTGTGCGAGCCGGGCCTGCAGCGTGCCTTCATGGTCCAACCGCGGACATCCGTCTCGTTGATTGCGCATTTCGGCAGCGTGACGCTCCCTCTGTCCGTGCTCCGACTTGTCTTCGGTGACGCCAGCCTGTTCACTCGCCTGATGACTTACCGATACAGAACGGCATGCGTTGCAGCGGCTCTCGCCTTTTCCCATGGCTTACGCGGGCGATTGCCAGAAGCTGCTGCCGATTGCCTTGCGGTGACACAGTAAGCAAGCAAGCAGTCCTTTTTTGAAAAAAAGGACCAAAAAACTTTTGCTTCCCTCGCA
>CAXUOA010000271.1:0-4227 GCA_964252625.1 uncultured Acetobacteraceae bacterium
GTGATACGCTCCACGCTGGTGCAGATGCGCATGCCGTCCGGCGTGCGCGGCCGGGTGGCGGCGGTGAACCTGCTGTTCATCGGCTCGTCGAACCAGCTGGGCGAATTCGAGAGCGGCACGCTGGCGGCGCTGGCCGGGGCGGTGCCGGCGGTGGTGCTGGGCGGCTTGGGGACGCTGGTGGTGGCCGGGGTGTGGGCGTGGCTGTTTCCGGGGCTGCGGCGGCTGGACCGGATCGTGGCGGAAGGGTGAGCGCCCGGCGTGCGTTCCCGCGCGTCACACGATCGCCTGAACACCCCCTCGCTCTGATCGTTGCCTTTGTGCGCGGCCGTCCGCCCGCCGCGACACTCCGTTACCAACGGCCCGCACACTGCGTGACCGAAACGACACAGCGGCTTGCCGGGGCTTGAACACGCCACAGCACAGATGCCAGAACCGTTTCGGTATCGGAGGCAAACCATGCAGAATCTTACCCGCGGCGCGCTCCTGGCGGCGACCCTGCTGGGCTCATCCGCGGCACCCGCCCTGGCCGGCGACTGGGACCCCGACACCGCCCGCATACTCGGCGATCCCAGCTTCCTGCCGCTCGCAGGCGAAATCGAAGGCAGCTTCAGCTACACGTACCAAAACGACAGGTATGATTACCAGACCCCGGGCCGCGCCGCCGCAATGCTTGCGCCATCGTCATACAAGCGCGACGACAACGACTTCCTGCCCACGCTGAGCTTCGGCATCACCGACGATATCTCCGTCTTCGCAAATCTCGGTTTCGGCAATTCGCGCAACCAGGAGAATTACGTCTATGACAGGGTGGTTTTCGGTTTGCCGACACGCGCCGTGCCGACCAGGGCGCAGACGAACTTCCACACCACCGGCGCAGAGAACCCGACCTTCGGCGCCACCTGGCGGTTCATCGACCAGGCTTACGCGCCTGTCAGCATCGATCTCACCGGCTCGTATTCCCCCGACATCTTCCAGGCACGCGCGTCCAATCGGGTGATGACCGGTGGCGAGGCGACAGGCGGCCAGTCCGGCAACGTGCAACTCGCGGTGTCGCGCGAAATGGCCCGCCTGACCGTGCGCGCCTATGGCGGCTTCGGCTACGATGGGCGACGCAACGAGATCGCCGATAGCGGCTTCGAAGACCTGCGCAGCGCACCGCACCCGGTCTACACGGCGGGCCTGCAGACCCAGACGCGAATCCTCTCCTGGCTGGCGGTAAATGCCGGTGTCACCGCCCAGCAGGCCGTGCGTTTCGATCGGGAAACCGTCCAGACCGGCGCCGACACTTCGGTCACCGTCGAGCCGAGTGGCACGATATCGCCCTACGCCGCGATCCTGGTGCCGATCCTCGGCCAGCACATCGTGGGCGAAGTGCTCTACCAGCATGATTTTGTCGATAACGAGAAGCTGTTCAACCCGTTCGGCGTCGATCAGCGCTACTTCCACCAGCAGAGCAACCTCTATACCGCGCGTGTGCTGTTCGCCTTTGGCGGAACGCCCGCGCTGCTGCCCGCCTCCGCGCCTGCCGCCATGACGCCGCCCGTCAGTGCGGGCGCTTCGCTTGCACGCACCTATCTCGTGTTCTTCGATTGGGACCGTGCCGATCTGACCGTGCGCGCGCGCCAGATCGTGGCGCAGGCCGCACAGGCCTCGACGGGAACACAAACAGCCCGGATCGAAGTGAACGGCTACACCGATCTTTCAGGCACCGCCGCCTACAACCAGCGCCTGTCGGTGCGAAGGGCGCAGAGCGTGGAGGCGGAGCTGGTGCGCGACGGCGTCGCCCGCGGCGAGATCAGCATCCACGGGTTCGGCGAGAGCGATCCTCTGGTGCAGACGGCTGGCGGCGTACGCGAGCCGCAGAACCGGCGGGTGGAAATTATTCTGAAGTGATGCCGATAATGTTATGTTTTGTCCTGCTAGAAAGAACGCGGTGCGTGCGCGCTCGCACTTGCCTAGAGGCGGCCTTCCATCAGCTTGGCGGGCAACTTCACGTCATCGCCCAAGCTGAGGTCGAAATCCCGGACCGGCGCCAAGCCCATGCTGGCATAGAACGGAACAGCCGTCAGGCTTGAATAGGCGTGGAACCTGTCGGCGCCGGCCAGCCTCGCTGACGCAGCGCATCGATCATAGACAAGGCGGCCCACGCTTCGCCGGGTATAGGCCGGGTGCGTCGCGAAGTGACGAAGATGGGCGACACCCGCGGTGCTCGTGTCGGTGCCGGGTGTCGCAAGTGTCCAGCCGCCACAACCGACTATCGACGCGTCCGGCCCATCGACGACGTAGAACGTACCCGAGCCGAGAAGACGAGGGTTTGCACGCGTCATCCTGGGCAAAGCCGCGGCAAGGACCCCCGCATCATACGCATCGGCCATCAGTACGGCGTAGGAGGCGAGCAGGAGCGCGCTTACGCGGCTCTCGTCATCGGGGTTTGCCATTCGCGCATGCATTCCCGGACTAGACGGCTTTCGGCGTTATCGAACAAGCAGCCTGACCAGGGGGCACGGGCCCTGGACCCATGTCCGCAAACGCAGAGTGCTTCTTCTTTCCAAAAAGAAGGCTTTCCTTGCCTGATACGAACAGCCCTAAGTTTTGACCGGTAGGAGGGTGGGCTCTGCCCCAAACCCCATCCGTTCAGACTGCTCATGAAAAGGTTCTAAGGACGACTGTCCTTAGCGGGGTCCAGGGGCAGAGCCCTTGGCCTTTCTTCACAGGTCAATCTCAAAGGCCATCGGTATTACTTCCCTTGGGTCAAAGCCGCCCCCACGCTACCATTCACCAGAGACATCGCCATCAGCATGTCGACGATGCCGCCGGCGCCCTTCTCCCCGCCGCCCATGACGATCTGCGGCACCAGCGGCTGGCTGGCGTGCTGCATCGCCTCGGCCGCGATCTGGGCGATCATCTTGCGCAGCGCCACCTCCGGGCCGCCGAGCGCGTCGGCCTGCGCCTTGGTGGCGGACGCCTCCGCCTCGCCCAGCGCGCGTATGCGGTCGGCCTCCGCCTGGCCGCTCACCCGCGTGCGCTCGGCTTCGGCGGAGGCGGTGATCTTGATGCCCTCCGCCTCGCGGCCGCGACGCTGCAACTGCGCCTCGCCCTCGTTCTGCGCCACCGCGATTGCCACTTTCGATGCGGTCAGCGCGGTCTGCTGCTGGGCGATCGCGCGCGCCTCGTTCAGCTCGCGTTCCTTCAGCGCGGCCTCCTGCTGGCTGGTGTAGGTGGCGGCCTGTTCGCGGGCCACCTGGCGTATGCGGAGCTGCTCGAACACGGTGTCGATGTGGCGGTCGCCCAGCATCGCGCGCGGCGTGCCGATCATCACCTCCATCACCTGCAGCCGGTATTTCTGGAAGCGCACTTTCATCTCGCCCAGCGCTTTCGCCTGCAATTCGGCGCGCTTGCCCACCAGCTCGATCAGCGTCATCTCCTGCGCGGCATCCTTGAACCAGGCGCTCACCATCGGGTCCAGGGTCTGGTCCACCAGCTTGCCGATTTCCGCGAATTGCTGGACCACGTAGGGCGCGTCGTCCTGCGCGATGTGCACCACGATCGACAGCGGCAGGATTGGCTCGAACGCGTCGCGCGTGATCAGCCGTATCTCGGACAGGTTCTGGTCAAAATTGTGCATGTCCGTGGTGGAGTTCTCGATCCAGCGCAGCTGGAAGTTCGTCGTCGGCACCAGCTTCACGTCCTGCGCGAACGGGTTGATGGCGTATTTGCCCGGCTGCAGCGGCGTCTGCCACACGCCGCGCTGGCCGGGCGCCACCAGGCGGCCGTGGCGGTAATCCTCGCCTGAGAGGTCGTCGCCTTTCGGCCCGGTGTAGCTGACGACGACGCCCACGTTGCCGATGCCGATCTGCGTTTTGGCGGTCATCTCCACGGTCGCGAACAGGCGGTTGATGTAATACGTGCCTTCGACCAGCACCTGTTCCTGCCGGCCGCGACGGCCGCCGGCGGCCAGGAACCGCGGTATGTCCTGGAACGAGTTGTGGAACGCCGCCGGCTGGCGCGCATCGGTGCCCACGGTGGGGGCGATGATCTCCTCGTGCTCCAGCGCCGGGCCGTCCTGCACCGTGACGACGGCCACGCGGTCGCTGTCGATCACCACCGGGATGTAGCCCTGGCGTGACGTGATCAGCGCGTGCAGCTGGCTCGCCTTGTCGGTATCGCCGAGTGCGATCTGGCTCACCCCCTCGTCCGTCAGCACGACGAACAGCGCGGTGTTTATTG
>CAXUOA010000272.1:0-4225 GCA_964252625.1 uncultured Acetobacteraceae bacterium
GACGTGCTGCGCGCGCGGCCCACCGGCTGGCGTGACGGCCTGGCCGCCGACGAATCCTTGGCCGGCACCGGCGGGCGCACCCGCCTGCAGGCGGCCCAGGCCAGCGACATCGCCGACTGGCTGCCCGCCGACCTGCTGACCAAGCTGGACCGCTGCCTGATGGCCCACGCTGTGGAGGGCCGCACGCCGTTCCTCGACCCTGCCGTGGCCGCCGCAGGCTTCCGCCTGCCCGACGCGCTGAAGGTGCGGGATGGCCGCGGCAAATACCTGCTCCGGCGCTGGCTGGAGGGTGCGGCCCCGGCCGCCCGCCCGTTCGCCCCGAAGCAGGGGTTCACCGTGCCGGTTGGCGCCTGGATCGCGCAGGACGGCGCGCGGCTGGGGCGCCTCGTGGCGCGCCAGGCTGGGGTGGCGGAGATCGCCGAGCCCGTGCAAGTGGAGGCGCTGTTCCGTGCCGCGGCCGGCAAGCGCGAGGGCACGGCTGCCTGGATGCTGCTGTTCTACGCGCTGTGGCACCGCGCGCATGTGGAAGGCAAAACGCCCGGGGGCGGAGTCTACGATGCGCTCGGGTGAGCTGTCCGTGCACTTCTCACAGCACTCGTTCGTTGCGAATTTTTATCGACCGACAACGTGAGGCGTGTAGAACGAAAACGCCGGCTCAGAATAGGCTGAGCCGGCGCTAGAGAGGAGACCACCATGCACAAACATGGGAAGCTCCTGCCGCTTATAATGATAATCCTGGCCGTCAGGGTCAAGATTATTATACGTAAGAGGTAGGGGTGGGGCCAGTCGCTCCGCCGGTCTTAGCCAAAACCAATTCATAAATCGACATACGGCAAGTAAGAACAGCCTTCTTTTCTGAAGAAAAGAAACGAAAGATTTTGACTCCGCCATCGCGCGCTTATCCGGCCAGCGTGCGGCGTTGGTGTCATACCAACCAGTTCTGAGACTGACGCAGTGAAAGCAAGCAGTCCTTTTTAAAAAAGACCAAAGCTGCTTCCGTCGCACTGGCAGCAGCCAGCTGCCGTTGGATTGATCAGAGCATTCGAGCTCTGCGCAGGAAGCAAAAGTTTTTTGCTTCTTTGTTTCAAAAAAGCAGGCCTGTCTTGCTTGCCCAGGCGTCAACCACAAAGCGGGTTGGTATTAGACGCGGCGCACTTCATGCTGGTATCACCCGCTTCCAGCATGACCCAGACCCGCTCCGCCGTCGTCGACCTGGGGTCCAACTCCGTGCGCCTCGTCGTCTTCGAGGGCCAGGGCCGCAATCCCACCGCCATCTTCAACGAGAAGGCCGTGCTGCGACTCGGCCGCGGCCTGCAGCAGACCGGCCGGCTGAACGAGGAGGGCGTGGACCAGGCGCTGATGGTGATGGCGCGCTACGCCGCCATCGCGCGCGCCATGCGCGCCTCGCCGTGCGAGGTGCTGGCAACCGCCGCGGTGCGTGACGCAAGCAACGGCAGCGCGTTCATGGAAGCGCTGCGGACCGGCCTGCCGGACATGACGTTGCGCGTGCTCAGCGGCCAGGAGGAGGCGGGCTACTCCGCGGCAGGACTGCTGTGCGGCATCCCCGGCGCGGACGGCGTGCTGGCCGACATTGGCGGCGGCTCGCTGGAGGTGGTGCAACTGGTCGTGGGCGGCGTGCGGGCCGCGCAGACCCTCAAGCTCGGCGTGCTGCGCCTGTCCGACCGCGCCGGCGCCGACGTGGTGCGTGCCCGCGCCATCGCCGAAGCGGACCTGGCCGGCGTGGGCTGGCTGGCGCAAGGGGCCGGGCGGGACCTCTACCTGGTCGGCGGCGCCTGGCGGGCGCTGGCGCGCATACACATGGAACAGACCGGCTATCCGCTGGCGATCGTGCATCACTACACGATCGGCCGCGAGGAGGCGCGCGACCTGTGCGGCGTCATCGGCTCGGCAAGCCGGCGGGCACTGGAACGGCTGCCGGGCATATCCCGCCGGCGGGTGGACGACATGCCGTTTGCCGCCGTGGTTCTGCGCCGGCTGCTGCGTGCCACCGACGCGCGGCGCGTGGTGTTCTCCGCCAATGGCCTGCGCGAGGGCTGGTTCATGCAGAACGTGGCCACCCCCGAGGCACGCGCGCAGGACCCCGTGCTTGCGGCCTCGCGGGACCTCGCCGCCCGCCATGGGCGCGACCCCGAGCTGCCGCCGGCGCTGCTGGCCTGGACGGACGCCCTGTTCGATGGCGAAGGCAGCGAGGACCGGCGCCTGCGCGAGGCGGCCTGCTGGATGAGCGACGTCGGCTGCCAGGAGCACCCGGAATACCGCTCCGAGCAGGCCTTCGGCCGCGTGCTGCGCCAACCCGGCATAGCCCTGGACCACCACGCGCGCGCCTTCCTGGCGATGACGATCGCGCTGCGTTACGAGGCGGAACCCGACACGCCCTATCTGAACACCGCGCGCATGCTGCTGGACATGACGACGCTGCGCCGTGCGGAGATCCTGGGGACGGGCTTGCGGCTGGCCTACACGCTGTCCGGCGGCACGGCGGCGCTGCTTGCCGGCACGTCGCTGGTGCGCGAAGGCGGACGGCTGGTGCTCCGGCTGGCGCGCGGCAGCGGCGTGTTCGCGGGCGAGGCGGTGACGCGGCGTCTGGAGCGCCTGGCGTTCGCGCTTGGGCTGGAGGCGGCGACCGAGATGGTTTGAGGCGAGGCAAGACAGGCCTTCTTTCTTGAAAGAAAGAAGCAAAGAACTTTTGTTCCCCTGCCGCGGGCGGTGCTTTGCCTTTTTCTGATGCACACGGTTCGTGGGATGAGCGGCGGGGTTTGCTGTCGGCGCCGCACATGGCGCCGCTCACCGGCTTCGTGCAGATGCTGCGCGCGCAGGCTGGCCTGTTCGTGCCGGATTTCGATCCGCTTGATGGCGGCACGGATGCGCGGCTGCTGATGATCCTGGAAAAGCCCGGGCCTACGGTGGCGCCGCCGAAAGGCTCGGGTTTCGTCTCGCGCGACAACCCGACGGAGACGGCCCGTGCGATACGCGACGGGATGGCCACCGCCGGTGTGCCACGCAAAGGCGTGGCCATCTGGAACACGGTGCCCTGGTGGAACGGCACCATGCGCGTGCGCGTGGCCGAGGCCCGGGACGGGGCCGGTGTCCTGGCAGACCTGCTCCCGCTGCTGCCGGATCTGCGCTGCGTCGTGCTGGCGGGGGCGG
The DNA here is from genome assembly GCA_964252625.1 of uncultured Acetobacteraceae bacterium. Taxonomy (GTDB): domain Bacteria; phylum Pseudomonadota; class Alphaproteobacteria; order Acetobacterales; family Acetobacteraceae; genus BOG-908. The sequence goes on from CAXUOA010000272.1 coordinate 3,169, forward strand.
TGGCACGGCGCTACGCGCTGCCTATCTGCGCAGATGCGGGCCTGCGCGCCTTCAAATGCGTGCATCCGTCACCGAACGCGCGCGCCGCCCCGGCTACGAGCGCAGCCTGGCGGGCTTTGCCGGATGTCTGGCGGGCGGCCTGGGCGTTTGCAGAGCAGTAAGGAAGGCCTTCTTTTTTGGAAAAAAGAAGCAAAAAACTTTTACTCCCATCGGCTGCACCGGCAGACGCTTTGATCCTGCCAACACGCGTGATGACAGAATCAAACCGGCCGTAGTGCCCGCGGAGGAGCAAAAGTCTTTTGCTTCTTTTCTTCAGAAAAGAAGGCCTTGCCTTACTGCTTCACCACCTTCGGCGGCAGATCCAGCTTCAAAGACAGCTCCTTCAACCGCGCGGCATCCACCCCCGCCGGTGCCCCCATCAGCAGGTCCTCGCCCTGCTGATTCAGCGGGAACAGGATCACTTCGCGGATGTTCGGCTCCTCGGCCAGCAGCATCACCATGCGGTCGATGCCCGGGGCCGATCCGCCATGCGGCGGCGCGCCGTAGCGGAACGCGTTCAGCATGCCACCGAAGCGCGCTTCCACGTCTTCCTTCGTATAATCCGCGATTTCGAACGCGCGTATCATGATGTCCGGCCGGTGGTTGCGTATGGCGCCGGAGGACAGCTCGATGCCGTTGCAGACGATGTCGTACTGGAACGCTTTTATCAGCAGCGGGTCCATGTTCGTCAGCGCGTCCATGCCGCCTTGCGGCATGCTGAACGGGTTGTGCGAGAAATCGATGCGGCCGGTCTCCTCGTTCAGCTCGTACATCGGGAAGTCCACGACCCAGCAGAACCGGAACGCGTCGCGTTCGATCAGGTCGAGTTCCTGGCCGATGCGCGTGCGCACGCTGCCCGCGAACTTCGCCGTCGTCTCGGGCGCGCCGGCGGCGAAGAACACCGCGTCGCCGGGAGCCAAGTTGCAGGCGGTGCGTATGGCATCCAGCCTGTCGGCTTCGAGGTTCTTGGCAATCGGGCCTTTCGCGCCGTCGGCTTCGAAGATGATGTAGCCCAGCC
>CAXUOA010000273.1:0-4205 GCA_964252625.1 uncultured Acetobacteraceae bacterium
GTCCTGCGTGGAGAGGTGGGCGAGCCGGGCGAGCGTGGCCTGCCGCTGAGTTTTCCGGGGACGACCGGGGTGCCCGGCCCGCAAATCGGGGGGCGGGTGACGGGAAGGAAGCAAACGGTTCTTTTTTGAAAAGAAGCGGAAAACTTCCACGTCCTGCCGCCGGGCAGGCACGCGCCTCAACCACAAGCCGGCGATAGCGGCGTAAAAGTCTTCTGCTTCTTTTCTTCAGAAAAGAAGGCCTTGCCTGCTTACGCAGGCATCAAACGCAGAGACCCCAGAGCCCCATCGTCAGTTGGCATCGGACATGGGCCAGACATCTCTGGCCCATGTTTTGCCTGGACGGCTCGCCTTGCCTTATGACGGGTTGATCAGCGGCGCCCACAGACCGCAGTGATGGTCGGCGGCAAAATCCGTCTCAGGCGCGGGATTCGGCGGAACCAGCGACTGGAAGACGTCAGACCCGTTCGCGTATGGCTCCCACTCGGGGACCTTGCCGGAATCAGGCGAGGTCCGCTTGGCGAAATTGGTCCAGTACTGGACCATGTCGGCGGACAGCACGCGCTCCTTTGCCGTCAGCGCCGGCGTGCCCGGCTGCACCGGAGTGATGAACAGGAACTGTATCTCCGTCGCGTGCGCGGCGCCGAACGGGTAGCCGGCCGGTGGCAGCGAATCCTCCGGCGCGTTCTCGTCGTTGAATTCGTAGGCGTAGGTGGGGGCGTAGCGGGACACCCAACGGTCCACCTGGCGGGCGGTGCAGGCGAAATTCTGGTCGGTCAGCACGGCCGCCAGGGCCAGCACAGGCTGGCTGTAGTTCCGGACGGGGTACGCCTTGAGTATCTCGGCCCCGAGCGCGGTGCCGTACAGCCCCGGGATCGCGGCATCGTATTCGGCTGCGGTGATGTTGGCATACGGGACGGTGAACAGGCGCTCCTCGTCGTGGTTGGAGCCGTTCAGGACCGGCACACGGTTGAACTGGCCCGCCTTGAGCGCGGTGTTGATCGAGGCGGGCAGCGTGGTGCCGTCCACGATGGTGGTGATGCTGAGGCCGGCACTGGCCTCGGTCTGGAGAATTGCTGCCGTGCTGGCGGCGCGTAGGCAGGCGGTGTCCGTGGGCGCGCAACCGACGCCGGATGCCACGGCGGCGCCGGTGGTCTCCGATTGCGCGAGGGTTGGCAGGTTCAGCGCGTAGGCGCCGCTCTCCACGATGGCCTGGTTGAACAGGCCGTAGGCGGTCGGCGAGACCAGGTTGGAGAGCACGCTCAGGCCGCCGGCGGACTCGCCGAAGATGGTGACGTTCGTGGGGTCGCCGCCGAACCCGGCGATGTTGCGGCGAACCCAGTCCATCGCGAATTGCTGGTCCAGCAGGCCGTAATTGCCGGCGAGGTGGCCTTCCGCGTCCAGGCCGGACGTAGCGAGGAAGCCGAAATAGCCGAGGCGGTAGTTGATGGTAACGACGATCACGTCGCCCTTGGTGACCAGGCGGACCGGGTCGTAGCTGTCGCTCTCACCCACCACCAGCGCGCCGCCGTGTATCCACACCATGACGGGGAGCGGCTTGGCGTTCGCCGGGCGGGTCCCGGTGGGCGCGTACACGTTCAGATAGAGGCAATCCTCGGTGTTGCTGGCCACGCCGTAGGGCGAGGCGGCCTGGGGGCAATGCGGGCCGAAGGCGGTGGCCGTGTGGGTGGCCAGCGCTGCCGGCACGGGAAGCGGCGGCTGCCAGCGCATGTCGCCCACCGGCGGAGCGGCGTAGCGCAGGCCCAGGAACTCGTTCATGCCCTCGGCGGTGGTGCCGGTGACGGTGCCGTTCTGCGTGCTGGCGGTGGGTGCGGCGTGTGCGGCGGCGGTGAACGCAAGCCCGGCCAGTATCGGCAAGGCCGCGTGTGGCCCGAAGGTCCGGCGTGTCGTCATGGATGTGTCCTCCCGTAGCGCCGCCCCGTCCCGTTGGCGGTGACGGTGGCGCGCCAGGCGAACGTAGGCGAACCGGTTGCGCGATGGGAACGCCGCCCGGTCAAGATTTCGCGACCTCGCGGGCGGAAGCGCCTCGCCTTGCCTTGCCCCTGCCTTGCCGGTAGAGCGCGGCGCAACAATCCCCGAGGACCGCACTGCCATGGCCACCGAGCGCACGTTTTCCATCATCAAGCCGGACGCCACGCGCCGGAACCTGACCGGCAAGATCAACGCCAAGTTCGAGGACTCCGGGCTGCGCATCGTGGCACAGCGCCGTGTGCAGCTGACCAAGTCCCAGGCGGAGGAGTTCTACGGCGTGCACCGCGAGCGGCCGTTCTTCGGCGGCCTGGTGACGTTCATGACGAGCGGGCCGGTGGTGCTGCAGGTGCTGGAAGGCGAGGACGCGATTGCTGCCAACCGGCGCATCATGGGGGCCACCAACCCGGCCAACGCGGAGCCCGGGACGATACGCAAGGAGTTCGCCGAGGACATCGAGGCGAACTCGGTGCATGGCAGCGACAGCGCGGAGAACGCGGCGATGGAGATCGCTTTCTTCTTCAAGCCCGAGGAGATCGTAGGCTAAGAAAGCAAGGCCTTCTTTTTTGAAAAAAAGAACCAAAAAACTTTTGACTCCGCTGTCGCGCGCCCGTCGGACACGCGCCGACAGGGAGCAAAAGTTTTTTGATTCTTTTTTTCAAAAAAGAACTGCTTCCTTTCTTCTTGGGGCGCCCGAGTGAAAATCCTGGTCCTGGGCAGCGGCGTAATCGGTGTCACCAGCGCCTGGTACCTGGCGCAAGCCGGCCACGAAGTAACCGTGATCGACCGCCAGCCGGCCGCCGGCCTGGAGACCAGCTTCGCCAATGCCGGCCAGGTCTCGCCTGGCATGTCCGCGCCCTGGGCGGCGCCGGATACGCCGCGTAAGGCCATACTCTGGATGATGATGCGGCACCGCCCGCTGGTGTTCTGGCCGGTGCCGGACCGCGTGCTGGTGGACTGGGTCCGGCGTTTCCTGGGCAACTGCAACGCCGAGGCGTACGCGCGCAACAAGGGCCGCATGGTGCGGCTTGCGGAATACAGCCGCGACAAGCTGCGGGACCTGCGCACCGTGACGGGCATCTCCTACGACGACGGGCAGCGCGGCCTGCTGCAGCTGTTCCGCACGCAGAAGCAGGCCGACCACGTGGGCGACGACACCGCGGTGCTGGACCGGCTGGGCGTGCCCTACACGGTTCTGGACCGTGCGGGCTGCGTGGCACAGGAACCGGCGCTGGCAAGCGTGCAAGGCAAGTTCGTGGGCGGGTTGCGGCTGCCCGGCGACGAGACGGGCGACGCGCACATCTTTACGCAGAGCCTGGCGGCACTGGCCGAAGCGGCCGGCGTGGTGTTCCGCTACGGCGTGGCCATCGACAGGCTGCTGGTGGACGGCGGGCGCATCGCCGGCGTGGCGACACAGGCCGGCGTGCTTACGGCCGACAGTTACGTGGTGGCACTCGGCAGCTACTCGCCGGCGCTGCTGCGCGCGGCGGGGATTGCCCTGCCGGTGTATCCGGTGAAGGGGTATTCGATCACCATGCCGGTGGCCGACGAGGCGGACGCGCCGGTCAGCACGGTGATGGACGAGACGTTCAAGGTGGCGATCACGCGGCTGGGCGACCGGATACGCGTGGGCGGCACGGCGGAGCTGGCCGGTTTCAGCAACACGCTGCGCGAGCCGCGCCGGCGCACGCTGATCCATTCGGTGACGGACCTGTTCCCGCATGGCGGCGACGTGAGCCGCGCCAAGTTCTGGACCGGGCTGCGACCGATGACGCCGGACGGCCCGCCGGTGATCGGGCCCACGAAGATCGACAACCTCTGGCTGAACACGGGGCACGGCACGCTGGGCTGGACAATGTCCTGCGGCTCGGGCGCCCTGCTGGCGGACCTGATGAGCGGGGTCCGCCCGAACATAGCCTTCGAGGACCTTTCCGTTGCCCGCTACGGGTAGCAGGAAAGTCCGCGACAGCGGAGGCAAAGTCTTTTGCTTCTTTTCTTCAGAAAAGAAGGCCTTGCTTTACTACCAACTCGCTTTGCGGTTGACGCTTGCGCAAGCAAGAAAGGCCTTCTTTTTTGAAAAAAAGAAGCAAAAAACTTTTGCTTCCTGCGCAGATCCAGATGCCTCGATCAATCCGAAGGCACCGGGCTGCTGCAAATGCGACGAGAAGCAAAAGTTTTTTGGTCCTTTTTTTCAAAAAAGGACTGCTTGCTTTCTTTGC
>CAXUOA010000274.1:0-4199 GCA_964252625.1 uncultured Acetobacteraceae bacterium
CATAGAAAGCAAGCAGTCCTTTTTTGAAAAAAAGGACCAAAAAACTTTTGCTTCCCTTCGCATCTGCGGCAGCCGGCTACATCCGGATTGATCGAGGCATCTGGTCTTGCGCAGGAAGTAAAAGTTTTTTGCTTCTTTTTTTCAAAAAAGAAGGCCTTTCTTGCTTGCCCAGGTATCAACCGCAAAGCGGGTTGATGTCACAGACGAAGCTCCGGCGCTTCCAGACCGTGTGCCGCCCACCCCGCCGCCAGCCGTAGATCACTCACCAGCGCCGCGTATTCGCGCGTCTGGCTCTCCTGGTCCGGCAGGCGCAGCAGGTAGGACGGGTGCGCCGTCACCATCGCCTGGCCGCCTTCGAGCGGTATGGCCCGTCCGCGCTCGCGGGAGATGGTGACCGTGCGGCCGAGCACGGCGCGGGCCGCCGAGGCGCCCAGCAGGATGGTGACCGCGGGCTTCACCAGCGCACGCTCCTGGTCCAGCCAGAAGCGGCAGACCTGGATTTCCGACCGATCCGGCGTGGCGTGGATGCGGCGCTTGCCGCGCGGCTCGAATTTGAAGTGCTTCACCGCGTTGGTGACGTAGACTGTGCTGCGGTCGATGCCGGCTTCGGCCAGCGCGCGGTCCAGCATCTGGCCGGCCGGGCCGATGAAAGGCCGGCCGGCCAGGTCCTCCTGATCGCCGGGCTGCTCGCCCACCAGCATCAGCCGCGCATCCACCGGTCCCTCGCCGAACACGGTCTGCGTCGCGTGCCTGTACAGGTCGCAAAGCTGGCAGGTGGCGGCCTCGGCGGCCAGCGCGCCCTGCGTGCCCGGCACCGGCAGCGTGGCCGGCACGGCAGCCGGTCGGGCGGCACGGGGTGGCGAGACGATCGGTGATTCCACCATGGTTTCAGTCCTTTCGCGTGACTGGCGTATGAGCTCGGGGATCGCTGCCGCCTCTGGCAGGTTGCGCCAGTATTTGCGCGGCATCTCGGACGTCATGGCAGAGACTTTCAGCCGCGCCGGGTTGAAGATGCTGCTGAAATACGCGCGCCAATAGGCTTCCAGCTTGTCGTCATCCGGCACGTCCGCGCGCTGCGCGCCGGCGCCCAGTTGCAGCGTCTCGCCGTCCCAGTGCGCGCTGCGGTACGGCGTAAGTATGCTCCACGTCATCGTGGCAAAGCGGCGCACGAAGAACGGCGCGTTGGCTTCCACGATGTAGTGGTCGGGTTCGAACCAGGCGACGTAGCGCGTCGCCTCGTCGGCCGTCACTTCGCGGAAACGCACGAAGGCGCGCATCTTGTGGGTGTCCCGCCGCACCGCGGCGGCCAGGCGCATCACCCGCTGCACCAGCGGGTCGGCGGCATCCTCCAGCAGATGCTTCTCGCCGCGATGCGCGCGCCAGACGAGCGCGTAGAGCAGCGCGAACCGCTCGGGGTCGCTGGCCTGTATGGCGGTCTCGGCCAGCTCCACCAGCGCGCGGGAGACCGAAAAGGCGCCGCTGGGCGGTGGTGCGCCATGCGGTTCGGCGAACAGGTCGGTCGCTTCGTGGACGGACCAGATGGTCTCCTCGGGCGGCACGCCGTCCAGCGCCGCGGACCGTGCAGCCGTTCGCCACCCGCCGAAATCCACCAGGTGGTTGAGAACGATCGCGCGCATCACGATAAAACCTTCAGCCGCATCACGCCGAATGCTGGCGTGGAACCTCGATGCCCGGCCGTGCCTGCCAGGGCAGCCGAGCCTGGACCTGTTAGCAAACCATTGCTTGTCGATTGGTTGCAGTTTGGCGCCGTGCCGTGCTGCGCACAGGGCGAGAGATGACCGGAGATACCCCATGAAGGTTTCGAGATGCCTGCCGTTGCTCCTGCTGCCCGTGCTCATCGGCGCCACCAGCCCCGGCGCTCCCGGCTATACCGCATCCGGCGACTTCATCCCGCCGTCCGATTACCGGGAATGGATATACATGAGCTCGGGCATCGACATGAGCTACAGCAGCGGCGCGGCCATGCAGGGCGCCTCCGTGTTCGACAACGTGTTCGTCGATCCCGCCGCCTGGCAGGCCTTCAAACGCTTCGGGCACTGGCCCGACAAGACCATGTTCGCGATGGAAGGCCGCGGCGCCGCCAGCCACGGTTCGATCAACCGCCACGGCCAGTTCCAGACCACCGAACTGAGGGGCGTGGAGTTCCATGTGCGCGATGAGACACGTTTCAAAGGCGGCTGGGCGTTCTTCGTCCAGGACGGCACTACGGCAAAACTCGTGCCGGCAACGGCGGATTGCTACGTCTGTCACGCCGCCCATGGCGCGGTGGACACCACGTTCACGCAATTCTATCCGACGGCCAAGGCGATCGCGCTCAAGGCGGGCACTTTCGATAAATCGCGTGAGTGAAAGCCGGAAGAAAGGAAGGCCTTCTTTTTTGAAAAAAAGAAGCAAAAACTTTTATCTCCCCGCATTTGCAGCGCGACGTTTCCGATTCAGAAGCACCCGGTTGTTGCAAATGCGGGGAGGCAAAAGTTTTTTGCTTCTTTTTTTCAAAAAAGAAGGCCTTGCTTTCTTCTATAGCAACACCCCTTGGACGGCCTTTGGTGTCATCCGCCCGGCCAGCTTGGCACAATCCAGCGTAGCGCCTGGGTGGTGGTCTGCCGTCACGATGAACGGCATCAGCTTGGCCACCGGCAGACGCAGGCGCGAGAGGTCGTCCATGCGTATCCGCCGATGTCTGCGCGCGGCCAGCAGCCGGTCCACCGTCTTCACGCCGAGCCCGGGCACGCGCAGCAGCATCTCCTTTGCGGCACTGTTCAGATCGACCGGGAACAGCGCGCGGTGTTCCAGCGCCCAGGCCAGTTTCGGGTCGATCTCCAGGCTCATGTTGCCGGCTTTGTCGGTGGCCAGCTCGTCTACCGCGAAGCCGTAGAAGCGCAGCAGCCAGTCCGCCTGGTAGAGCCGGTGTTCGCGCACCAGCGGCGCGGCGCGCGGCGGCAGCACGGAGGAGGAATCGGGGATCGGGCTAAACGCCGAGTAGTATACGCGGCGCAGGCCGTAGGAGCCGTAGAGGTCCGTGCTCATCTGCATGATCGCGCGGTCGGAACTGTCGTCGGCGCCCACGATCACCTGCGTGCTCTGCCCGGCCGGCGCGAAGCGTGGCGCTTTTTTTTCCGCGCGCGCTTCGTCGATGCGCAGGCGCATGCGTCCCATGGAGCGCTTGATGTCGCCGATGCTTTTCTCCGGCGCCAGCGCGCCGAGGCTGGCCTCCGTCGGCAATTCGATGTTGATGCTGAGCCTGTCGGCATATTTCCCGGCTTCCGCCATCAGCAGCGGGTCCGCATCCGGTATCGTCTTCAGGTGGATGTAGCCGCGGAAGCCGTGCACCTCGCGCAGGGTGCGCGCCACGCCCACCACCTGTTCCATCGTGTAGTCCGGGTTGCTGATGATGCCGGAGCTGAGGAACAGGCCTTCGATGCAGTTGCGGCGATAGAAGCCGAGGGTGAGTTTGACCACCTCGTCGACGGTGAAGCGCGCGCGCTGCACGTTGGAGGACCGGCGGTTGATGCAGTAGACGCAATCGTAGATGCAGGAATTCGTGAGCAATATCTTCAGCAGCGAGATGCAGCGGCCGTCGGGCGCGTAAGCGTGGCAGATGCCCATGCCCTCGGTGGACCCCACGCCATCCTTGGCGCCGAGCGAGCTGCGTTTGTCGGTGCCGGAGGACGCACAGGAGGCGTCGTATTTCGCGGCGTCTGCCAGTATCTCGAGTTTGCGCAGCAGATCCATGGCGGGCGTTGTTCCTGTTCGCGCTCTGTTCTAGCCGGTCCGGTCATCCGGCGTCGAGTGCCGTTGCCCGGCCGCGTCGGGTGCCGCAGCGTCAACGCAGGCGCAGGATCGCCGTCGCAGAACTTTCTGCAAGTGGTATAACGACGCCATGGGCCAAGTCTGGACGCAGCTTGCCGGCATCGTGCCCGCTTTCCTCGCCTCTCTCGTGGAGTTCGTCGAGGCGCTCACCGTGGTGCTGGCGCTGGGCGCCACGCGCGGCTGGGCCGGTGCGTTGGCCGGCACGGCCGGCGGGCTTGCCACGCTGGCGCTGCTGGTGGCTGCATTCGGGCCGGCTCTGGCCGTGGCCGATCTTGCCTGGCTGCGCGGCGCTGTCGGCCTGCTGCTCCTGCTGTTCGGCCTTCGCTGGCTGCGCCGCGCCATCCTGCGCGCCGCCGGCGTCCTGAAAC
>CAXUOA010000275.1:0-4181 GCA_964252625.1 uncultured Acetobacteraceae bacterium
GGGCTGGCGGGCGAGGTGGGCACGCTGGCGGCGGGCCGCGTGGCCGAACTGGCGGTGTGGCGGATCGGCCATCCGCGCGAGCTGGCGTATTGGATGGGCGGGGTGTCGCCGGTGGTGGTGCAGCCGTGAGCGTGCAGTTTGTCGCGGTTGAGCGTTGCAGGAGCAAGCAAGGCCTTCTTTTTTGAAGAAAAGAAGCAAAAAACTTTTACCTTGCCCGCATTGCCAGCGTGCGTGTCTGTCCGGAGATGCCCGGCTGCTGCAAATGCGGGGAAGCAAAAGTTTTTTGGTTCTTTTTTTCAAAAAAGAACTGCTTGCTTGCTTACCTCAACGCTGCAGCAAACCGCTCCAGCGCCCAGTCCACCTGCTCTGCCGTGATAACGAGCGGCGGCGCGATGCGTATGGTGTTCTCGTGCGTCTCCTTGCACAGCACACCGGCTTTTTGCAGCGCCTTGCATACCGGGCCTGCGTGTTCGTGCAGTTCCACGGCGAGCATCAGGCCGCGGCCGCGGATGTCGCGCACGCGCGGCGAGGCGATGGCGCGCAGGCCGGCGAGGAGGCGCGCACCTTGCGTGGCGGCGTTCTCGATCATGCCTTCTTCGGTGAGCACGCGCAGGGCCATCCGCGCGATGGCGCAGGCGAGCGGGTTGCCGCCGAAGGTGCTGCCGTGCTCGCCGGGCTTGAGCACGCCCATGACTTCGGCGTTCGAGAGGACGGCGCTGATCGGATAGAAGCCGCCGGAGAGGGCTTTGCCGACCAGGGTGAGGTCGGCTTCGACACCCTCGTGTTCCTCGGCGAGGAGGCGGCCGGTGCGGCCGAGGCCGGTCTGGATCTCGTCGAGCACCATCACGACGCGGTGCCCGGTGGCCAGGCGGCGGACCGCGCGCAGGTAGCCGTCCGGCGGGATGATGACGCCGGCTTCGCCCTGTATGGGTTCCAGCAGGATTGCCACGGTGTTGGGGGTTATGGCGGCGGCGAGGGCGGCGGCGTCGCCGTAGGGGACGACGATGAAGCCGGGGGCGAAGGGGCCGAAATCGGCGCGGCTTACCGGATCGGTGGAGAAGCCCACGATGGCGAGCGTGCGGCCGTGGAAATTGTCACCGCAGACGATGATCTCGGCCTGGTCTTCCGGGACGCCCTTGACCTGGTAGCCCCATTTGCGGGCGACCTTGAGGGCAGATTCCACGGCTTCGGCGCCGGAGTTCATCGGCAGGACGGCGCTGGTGTGGGTCAGCGCGCAGATTTCCTCGTAGAACAGGCCGAGCTGGTCGTTGTGGAAGGCGCGGGAGGTCAGCGTGAGGCGGCCGGCCTGTTCGACCATGGCGGCGAGGATGCGCGGGTGGCAGTGGCCCTGGTTGACGGCGGAGTAGGCGGACAGCGCGTCGAGGTAGCGGTGGCCGTCGACGTCCCACACCCAGACGCCTTGGCCGCGGGTGAGGACCACGTCCATCGGCTTGTAGTTGTCCGCACCGTAGCGGGATTCGAGGGCCAGGTAGTCCTGCGCGGTTCGGGGGGTGATCTGATCCATGTGCGGCGGTCCTGTCGATGTCGGCGAAGGATGGGGCGGCAGGCGCCCAGGCGGAAGCGAAAGACTGTTTCGTTTGATGTGTCCGGCATGATGGAAGCTTGAGTTGGCGAAACGGCAGTTCACCTGGTAGATGGACAACACGGATCAGGCTTTGATCGTATTTCCGCGCCAGGACGGGCGGGCTTCGGTGTCCGCGTTTGCGGCCAGCTTGAATGTCTCCCGCGGGACGGAAGAACCGAATAGACCGACCGATGCAGTGTGGCTCCATAGAGGGTTTTACGGCGCCTACGGCCGGACGTGGCGGGGCGTGCGTGCGGTGATGGTGATCAAGGTGCGGACGAACCGTTCGCCTGCCGTACTTTGCACAGTGCGGGCGCTGGTGGAGGTGCGTTGCGTGCATAACACGAACGGGTGGTTGGGACATGGTGGTGGAGCTGGCGCGGCCAGCCTGGAGCGGTTCGATGCGGTGCTGCGGCGGATACGGCAGGTCAATGGATGGCCAATCGGAGACGAGCATCCTGCTGTCCGGTGGGCAGGGCGGCCCTGGCGAGCTAACATAGAACGTGCGTGCGGGACACTATGCTGAGGCGGCCAGATGAGATCCGACAAATACGAGGTGCATGACCCGGAGCATAGAGGGCTTGTTGTTTTGGCGGCAGCCGCCGCAATCGCCAGCATTGTGGTGGTGATTGTCAGAAGCCGGAGTTTCTACTTTTTTTCGGACGATTTCCTGAATTTCATCATCGCCGCTGATATGGGCCTATCCTGGAGATACGTCTTCAGGGACGTATTCGGGCAATTCGTTCCTCTGTATCGCCTGGCTAGCGCACTCTACCTGCATCTATTTGGCCTGCATTTCTGGCCGTTCAGGTGTCTTCTCGTCCTGTTCGAATGGTGCGTAATCGGGCTGTTTTCACGGCTGGCCTGGAAGCGCCAGGTCGGCGTGATTGCCATGTTGCCGATCCTGGCCTTGCTGACACTCTCGCCGGTGTTCGTGACCAATTACCAGTGGTGGAGTGCCGCTCTCAGTGTCCTCAGCTCCGCTGTTGCTTCCATGGCGTGCATCCTTCTCATGGCGCGGGACGACGCATCAAGTTCGACAAGGAGATATGCTGTTGCCGCATGTTTTCTTGTTGGACTGCTGTTCTATCCCAAAGGTCTTTTCACCGTCGTCCTGCTTTTGGCCATCCGGCTATTTTTCCATGCTTCGCAGCAACGGTCGAACATCTGGCCGATGGTGCTGGCAAGCCTGCGTGACCTTTGGCCGACAATGGTCATCGTTCCCGTCTATCTTGGTATCGTCCACTTTGGCCATTACAGCAGCAGGGTCGTGCGTCCTGATCTTGTCACACTCGTCCGTTTCATCTGGATCGGCTGGAACCGGGGGTTCTTAACGTCGACCCTTGGGTTGCATTACGGGCCTGTCGGGCTTGTCGTTGCGAACATCCTGCTGTTTGTCATCGTGTTGTGGTCAATAAGCCGTAACGCCAGCAACGCGATATTATGGGCGGGCTTCGCCCTATACTTCGTAATCAGTATCGCTGTTATCGGTTGGAACCGTGCAGTCCCGTTTGGGCTGGAAGCAGCAGAGACCACCCGCTACTACGCCGACATTCTCTGCTTCTTCCTGGCGATCCTGGTGATCGCGCTCGGCTACCCTGCGCGTGGCCGAAAGACTTTTCCCGCCCCAAGCCTGCCCGTCATCGTTTTCGCGACCATCTTCGCATCCATCGAGTTGCTCAAAGCCGGCGAAAATGTGCCGCATCTGTGGTATGCGGGCGCGGCGCGGCCTGCCGCCTTCGTCACAAACGTAAGATCGTCGCTGGCCGCCGCGGGCGAGAACCCGACCATCGCTGACGGGGCTGTTCCCGGTGACATCATGCCGGCCTGGATGTCGCCGCTCAATCGTTATGTTTTCTTCGTGCGACTGCTCGGCTGGCATGGCCGAGTTGTCGAGGGTGCCACGGCAGACCGGGTTTTCGACCAGGATGGGCGGCTGACGGTGCGACCTTGAAACGCAAAATTGCGTAGCTGAGTCAAACGGGGGGCGACCAAAAGTTTTCAGTCTTTTTTTTCAAAAAAGGACCGCTAGCCTCCTTACGACTTGAAGCCGCTCATCTTGGCGTCAGCCGTGTAATCCGCCGGGAACAGCGTCTGCAGCGCATGGACTTTCGGCATGTCGTTGACAACGATGTAGGGATAGTCCGGGTTATGCTCCAGGAAATCCTGGTGGTAGGCCTCGGCCGGGTAGAAGCCGGAGAGGGGATCGACACGGGTGGCGATCGGCGCCGGAAAGGCGTGCGCCGCGTCGAGCTGTGCTATGTAGGTGCGGGCGATGCGCGCCTGGTCAGGGTTGGCGGCGAACACCTCCGAGCGGTACTGCGTGCCGCTGTCGGGGCCCTGGGCGTCCTTCACCGTGGGGTCGAGCGCTACGCTGAAGAAGATCTGCAGGATCTTGCCGTAGCTGATCTGCCTGGGGTCGTAGGTGATCTGGACGGATTCGGCGTGGCCGGTCTCGCCGGTGCTGACGGTGTCGTAATTGGCGGTATCCGCGCGGCCGCCGCTGTAGCCGGCCAGCACACGCTGCACGCCACGTACGTGCTCGAAGACGCCCTGCACGCCCCAGAAGCAGCCGCCGGAGAGCACCGCGGTCTGC
>CAXUOA010000276.1:0-4175 GCA_964252625.1 uncultured Acetobacteraceae bacterium
GGGGAGTAAAAGTTTTTTGGTCCTTTTTTTCAAAAAAGGACTGCTTGCTTCCTTGTGTCAGTCTCAACACTGACTGGTATGAGAGGTCGACGCGCCTGAGCCTGCGCAGGAAGCAAAAGTCTTTTGCTTCTTTTTTTCAAAAAAGAAGGCCTTCCTTTCTTGCTTGCTACGACGGCCGGCTCTCACTCACATCGCGTCGGGGAGGCAGCCCGAACATGCGACCATACTCGCGGGTAAACTGCGTGACGCTCTCGTAGCCAACTTCGAGAGCTGCCCGATTTGTCGATAGTCCGTCGCTCAGCATTCGTCGCCTTGCCTCGATCAGGCGCAGCTGTTTCTGAAACTGTATCGGCGACAACGAAGTGATGGCGCGGAAATGGTGATGAAAGCTTGAAGGACTCATGCCGGCCGCGGCAGCCAGATGCTCGATCCGCAGCGGGCGGTCGAACTGGCCGCGCAGCAGGCCAACGGCCTGTGCGATGCGCTGCGCAACCCCGCCAGGATGGGCGAGGCCGCGGATGGTCCGTCCATGCCGCCCGGTCAGCAGCCAGTAGTGAAGCTCGCGTGTGATGCAGGGGTGCAGCAACGCAATGGCCTCGGGCTGGTCAAGCAGGCGCATCAGCCGCAGCGCGCAGTCCGCAACCGCTGCCTCGGTGTCATCGACCAGCACCGCCGTCACCATCGTCACGATGTCGGTCGTGCCGCCGAGCTGCACGGACAGGTCGAGCAACACTGCCAGATCCAGCTCGATAGCCATCGCGAGATACGGTTCGGTCCGGCTTGCCCCTGTGATGCGGCTCGAGGTCGGCACGTCGGCGCTGACGATCAAAGACTGCCCGGCAGCGAAGTCGTAGGTATCCGATCCCACTGTCAACTGCTTGGTCCCCTGCAGGATCAGGCAGATGAGAGGTTTATACACCGACTTCGTGATGCTGGTGGGCGCAGTGGCCCACATCACGTTCACGCCACAGAGTGGTGTCGTGGCCAGCCCTGACGGGTCGGCGCCCGCTTCAACGTAATTGCGGACTGCGCGCTGGAGGGCTTGCGTCATATACCGCCAATCTGGTGCGCCGAAGATGAGAGCCGAGCGCAACTCGGACTATCAGGCAAGCATCTCGGCGGTTTCGGCAACCCTGCTCTTCGATCGGCGACTACGTTGGATGACACGGACGGCCCGACAGCAGGAGAGCGGCATGAACATGACCGGCAACACCATTCTCGTCACCGGGGGCGGCACAGGACTCGGCAGGGGCTTGGCCGAGGCGTTCCACGCCGCCGGCAACCACGTCATCATCGCCGGACGACGTGCCGCGCCACTGGCCGAGGTTGTCACCGCCAACCCCGGCATGACCTTCGCCGTGCTCGACGTGGCCGACCCGGGCGCCATAGAGGCCTTCGCCGGACAGGTTGCCCGCGAGTATCCGGCACTGAATGTGCTGGTCAACAACGCCGGCATCATGAAAACCGAAGATGCGCTGGCCGACCCGTTCGACCTGTCCACCTGCGAAGCCACGATCGCCACCAACCTGCTCGGCCCGATCCGGCTCACCGCCGCCCTGTTGCCGCACCTGCGCCGGCAGCCGGCCGCGGCGGTCGTCAATGTCACCTCGGGGCTCGCCTTCGTGCCGCGTGCCGCCACGCCGACATACGGCGCCACCAAGGCGGCAATGCACTCCTACACCCAGTCCCTGCGCTTCCTGCTGCGCGAAACGCCGGTCCAGATGATCGAGCTCATCCCGCCTCTGCTCGCAACCGACCTGATGCCGGGACAGCGCGCAAACCCGCGGGCGATGCCGCTCGACGAATTCATCCGGGAAAGCATGGCACTGTTCGCGGCCCACGGTTCGGCACCGGAAATCCTGGTCGAGCGCGCCGGGATGCAGCGTCACGCGGAAGCCAGGGGCGACCACGACCATGTTTTCGCCTTGATCAATGCCGGCTGACAAACCCGTTCACGATAACTGATACGTGAATACCGACCCGCTTTGCGGTTGACGCCTGGGCAAGCAAGGAAGGCCTTCTTTTTTGAAAAAAAGAAGCAAAAAACTTTTGCTTCCTGCGCCGGCTCAGGCGCCTCGATCTCTCAGGGGGCATCCAGATGCGACGGCAAGCAGAAGTTTTCTGCTTTTTTTCAAAAAAGGGCTGCTTGCTTCACTGCGTCGGTCCGAACGCTGGCAGCTAAAATAGGAGTGCGGGCAGATGCGGGTATTCGTAACGGGCGCCACCGGATGGATCGGCTCCGCCGTGACCAAGGAGTTGGTGGATGCAGGCCATCAGGTGACAGGCCTTGTCCGCTCTGACGAAAAGGCGGCGGCACTCGCCGCGGTCGGCGCAAAGGTGCTTCGCGGCACGCTCGATGACCTCGACGCGCTTCGCGACGCTGCATCGGCAGCCGACGGGGTGATCCACACCGCGTTCAGCCACGATTTCTCCAAATTCGTAGAGGGCTGCGAGCAGGACCGGCGCGCGATCGAAGTCATGGGAAGCGCGCTGGAGGGATCGGACCGGCCGCTCCTCGTGACGATGGGCCTTGCTATGCTGGCGCCCGGCAGGATCGCCAGCGAGGCGGATTCATTTCCGCCCGACTTTCCTCTCCCACGCAGGTCGGAAGCGGCTGCGCGGGCGCTCGTGGAACGCGGCATACGCGCCGCCACGCTGCGGCTCGCGCCGTCGGTCCATGGGCATGGCGACCACGGTTTTATCGCGATGCTGATCGGCCTGGCGCGCGAGAAGGGCGTATCGGCCTATATCGGAGAAGGCCTGAACCGCTGGTCCGGCGTGCACCGGCTGGACGCCGGACGCCTCTACCGGCTCGTGCTGGAGCAGGGCGCGGCCGAGCCCGTCTATCATGGCGTCGCCGACGAAGGCGTGCAGTTCAAGGACATTGCCGAAGTGATCGGCCGCCGGCTCAGCCTCCCGGTCGAGCCGCGCGGCCGTGAGCATTTCGGCTGGTTTGCCGATTTTGCCGGCCTGGACATGGCGGCGTCGGGCACGCGCACGCAATCGCTGCTCGGCTGGCAACCGAGTGGCCCCGATCTGCTGACCGACATCGATCGGCCCGGATATTACGCGACCTGATGGCGCGGTGCGGGTTGATATGATACCGACCCGCTTTGCCATTGACGCCTGGGCCAGCAAGAAAGGCGTTCTTTTTTGAAAAAAGAAGCGAACAACTTTTGCTTCACGCGCAGGCTCAGCCGCCTCGATTGATCCGGAGGCACCCGGCTGCTGCAGATGCGACGGGAAGCAAAAGTCTTTTTTGCTTTTTTCAAAAAGGACTGCGCGCTTCTCTGCATCAGCGGCAAGGCTGGTTGGTATCAGTTCCCCGCACTTGAGCGTGCATGTTTATTCCAGGGGAGAACCCGGACGCCGCAGACGCAGGGGAACGAACGTTTTTGTTTTTTCTTCAAAAAAGGACTGCTCGCTTTCCGTCACGAGTCAACGTCAACGCCGCTTGGCATGAAAGCCTGGCAGCGCAGCCGGATGCGCGCGCGAGCGTTCAAGACCAGCGCCACTGCGTGCTTCGGGCGTATCCTCGCCATGCGCAATACGTAGGCGGCGGTCGACAGCAGTCCGGGCACGTTCGCGTGCCACGAGGCGGCAAGCGGCCCGGTTTTCGCCTCGCCGCCGCCCACCACGCAGGCGGCAATCCGGCCGGGATTGTCGAACACGGCTCCGAAGGCGCGGCTCAGCGAGTAGCCGAGCTCGCCGCCCTCGTGGATCGAGCCGGCGTCTCTGGCGCGGCATGGCTCGGTATGCCGCCGGGGAAGCTGAACTGGCGCAGCAGCGTGCGCAGGCCCGCCTCGTCGCGCGGCCAGGCCGTCACCGACGGCGCAGAACGGGCCACGCTACGTCTCCTTGCCGTCAGCGCTGCGGCGGTTGCAGGCCCATCTTCTCCAGCGTGGGCTCGATATCGGGCGACGCGATGAACTGAACCAGTTGCCTGGCCATCTCCGGCTGCCTGGACCGCCTGGCGACCGCGGCGGCGTAGCGCGTGAACAGCTCCACCTCCTGCGGCAGGCGACCGGCGAAGGTGAGCCCTGCCACCGGCAGCAACTCGGCCACCTCCTGGAACCCGAGTTCGACTTTGCCCTGGGCCACGATCTCGCCCACGGGCGTGGCCTGGATCTTGTGCGCCTTGCCGTGCATCTGCTGCTCGATGCCGAGCTTCTTGA
>CAXUOA010000277.1:0-4162 GCA_964252625.1 uncultured Acetobacteraceae bacterium
CCCCGGAGGGCGCGCGCAGCGGCACGGCAGGGATGGCCGCCATGCTCACGACTCGCGCTCGGCCCCGGCCAGGTCCCCCAGGCCATAGCGGCGCAGCTTCACATACAGGCTCTGCCGGCTCAGCCCGAGCATCTCGGCGGCCGACGCACGGTTGTCGCCGGTCAGCTCCAGCGCCGCCTCTATGCAAAGCTTCTCGATCCGGTCGGTCGATTCCCGGACGAGCTCCTTCAGCGGGACGCGGCCGATCAGCTCGGTCAACTGCTCGACGGAGCGCGGCATGGCGTGCGCGGCCGGCGCATCCACCTGCAGGCGGGGGCCGATGTTGCGTATGGCGAAGCCGAAGGAGGGCTGCCCGCCATTGCCGATGGCCACGGCCGAGATCTCCACCTTGGCGGAGCGCGCATCCTCGCCGCGGACGGTCGTAGTGAAGAAGCGCACCGAGCCGCGCTGGCGCAGAGTGGTGATCAGCACGTCCAGCTCCACGCCGGAATCGCCCACCCAGCGGTCCAGCGACTCGCCGCGCGCCAGCTCCTCGCCGGCCAGGCCCGCCATTTCCAGGAACGCGTTGTTCGCGGTGAGGATGTTGCCCGTGCTGTCGGTGACGACGAAGCCGTCCGGGGCGCTTTCCACCAGGCGCAGCAGATTGCGTTTCGCGTCGGGCGTACGCTGCGCCGGATGGGCGGCCTGGATGATGCGCACCAGGAACAGGGTTGCGTTTTCCTGCCGGAACAGCGAGGCGGAGACGAGCACCGGTTCGTCACCCGCGGCAAGCCTGGCGGTGAACTCCTCGGCCTGGCCATCGGCGCGTATGGCGCCCAGATGCGCAATGACGCTCTCCAGCGTGTCACGCGAGAACAGTTGCGTCATCGTCTGGTTCACAAGCGTCTGGTCCACAAGCACCTGGTTTACAAACGTCTGGCCGGGCGGCTTTTCCGCCTGCGCGCCGAGCAGCGCGCGCGCTGCCGGATTGGCTTCCACCACGCGATGGCGGACCGGGTCCACGATGAGCACCGCCTCGGACGACATCTGGAACAGCAGGCGGTAGCGCGCTTCGGCTTCGCGCATGCGCGCGTAGTCACGCTCCAGCGTCTCCTGCGCGGTGACCAGGCGTTGCTGCAGCAAGGACATCGCGCGCAAATCGCGTCCGAAGGCCACCAGCCGGCCGTCCTGCCCCGCCTGCACGGCGCAGTACAGCACCGGCACGGAGCCGCCCGCCGCATTGGCGTGGTTCAGGTGGCGCCATTTCGGTTTGGCATTCGCCGTTGCCGCGTCCACCAGCAAGTGGGTGACCTTCGGCACGCTGTCGGCCACCACCGTGCTTGCCAGCTTGCGGCCGATCCACCCGGCGCTCGTGTCGAGGTCGCGGGAGAGCTCGTCGCTCTGGAAGGCGACGTCGCGGATCGTGCCGTCCGCGTCCACGATCAGTGCCACGTCCGAGGCGGTGGCGATGAGCGTCGCAACCGACTGCGCGTCCAGACCGCCCAGGGAGCTGTCAGGTGAGGCGAATGTTTTCACGAGAGACGCGATCCTCCATTGCATGACCCGCTTCCCGCCTTATTCCGCGTCCGTGCGTGTTTTATGTTCCCTATCCCTACGGGCAGGCTTTGTCATGGTGCGAAAGCCAGACCGTTCTCGTTGCAGAAACGACGCAGCATACCGCTGCCGCCCGCATCGTCCGCCGCCGCACCGGTGGGCGGTGCTCATCGTCTTTCCGCCAGCAGGCCCTGCGCCGCGCGCACGGCCTGGCGGCCATCCACGGCGGTGGCGTCCGCGCCCACCATGGCGGCCAGTTGCGGGTGCGCCACGAAGTGCGGACCGCCCACCATCACGCTGATCGCGCGGTTGCGCGAGCGGCGACGTACGGCGCGTATGTCGGCGGCCAGCGTCTCCAGCCGGTCGCCGCAGGAGACGGAGATCCCCAACAGGCCGAACCATTGCGCGGCGACCAGCTCCGTCAGTCCGGCGCTGGTCACGGCGGGCGCCTGGCGTACGGTCCAGCCGGCGCGGCGGAAGAACTGCACGACCATCGCCAGGCCGAAGCCATGCTGTTCGCCCGGCATCTGCACCAGCAGCGCGCTGGGGGCAGCTGCAGGCGGGGTGGAGTCGCCGGCGAAAGCGCGGCCCAGCAGGCGCAACACATCGCCCAGGCGCAGCATGCCCATCGTCACGTCCGAGAACGTGCAGGTGTCGTCCTCCCACATCGCGCCGAGCCGGCGTGCCGCAGGGGTAAGCAGGTCCAGGAACAAGGCCTCCACCGGCGTGCCGCCGTCGCGCAGCGCTTCGACATAGGCCGTGGAATCCGCCTGGCTGTCACCCAGGACGAGGCCGACGAGACGGTGCACCTGCTCCTGCCCGGGCCCAGCCGCGCCGCGCGCCACGCCTTGCGGGCGGCACGCCGTCAGCAGACGCGGGATCACCTCGTCCTGCACCGTCCGGGCAAGGACGTCGTGGCGGTGCTGCGCCGTGCCCGCGGCGCCTCGCGCCCCGCCCCGGGCGCCGGACAGGCTGCGCACCAGATGGCGTGCCTCGGCTTCCGTCCAGCTCTCGTCACGTACCTGCGGAGATCGCATCTGGCGCAATTGCCCCTGTCTGCCGCATTCAGCGCCGCGGTTCGCGCAGGTGTCAAGCTAGATTTACGTAAGGTTTGCTTGACAGTTGGCGCGCGCCAGCCGTAGCCTTTGCCCGAGCAAGGCATTCGGGCCGGTGTGCGACCCGACAGAGCCGGCACCGCCGCCGAAGCAAGGATTTGGGGTCTATGTTCGCAACGTCGGCGCTGGAGCGGCTGGTAGGCTCCCTCGATTGCTGCCCCTGGGGCGCCACCACGGGCCGCCACGTGCAAACCTTCCAGCTGCCTTTGCACGACAGGAGAGACCGGAGCGGTACCCGACCGCTCTACACGCCGGAGGAGAAACGCCGCCGCGACGCATCGTCGTGGACCCTGGTGCAGGGCGTGCTGGCGCCGGCGCAGTTCGCGATCTTCCTGATCAGCCTGGGCCTCGTCCTGCACACCCTGATCACCGGCAGCGGCGGCGTGGCGGCAAACGCCTCGGTGCTGGCGAAAACCGCCGCGCTGTACACGATCATGATCACCGGTGCGATCTGGGAGAAGGAGATCTTCGGCCGATATTTGTTCGCGCCTGCGTTCTTCTGGGAGGACGCGATGAGCATGGTCGTGATCGGCCTGCACACGGCCTATGTCGTGGCGCTGCTGTCGCACACGCTGGACGCGCGGCACCTCATGCTCCTGGCACTGGCGGCTTACGCCTGCTACCTGGTAAATGCCCTGCAATTTCTGCTGAAGCTGCGCGCGGCGCGCCTGGCGGAGAAGGATCCCTGGCACCAGGCCGCGCATGGCATGAGGCAGGCCTGATGTCCGCCACGTTGCAGGCGCGCGCACCAGGCTGCCTCGACGCACCCGTGCTGCGCGAGCGCGGCCAGCGCGCGGTGTTCTGCGGCCTGACCGGCATCGTCTGGCTGCACCGCAAGATACAGGACGCGTTCTTCCTCGTGGTGGGCAGCCGCACCTGCGCCCACCTCCTGCAATCGGCTGCCGGCGTGATGATCTTCGCCGAGCCGCGCTTCGCCACCGCCATCCTCGACGAACGCGACCTGGCGGGCCTGGCCGACGCGAACGACGAGCTGGACCGGGTGGTGGCGCA
The DNA here is from genome assembly GCA_964252625.1 of uncultured Acetobacteraceae bacterium. Classification (GTDB taxonomy): domain Bacteria; phylum Pseudomonadota; class Alphaproteobacteria; order Acetobacterales; family Acetobacteraceae; genus BOG-908. The sequence continues at coordinate 3,660 of CAXUOA010000277.1, forward strand.
ATTGCTGGCGCGCCGGCCGGAGACGAAGCTGCTGTTCCTGGTGGGCTCCTGCCCGTCCGAGGTGATCAAGCTGGACCTCGCGCGCGCCGCCGAGCGCCTGTCGCAGAAGCACATGCCACAGGTGCGGGTGCTGAACTACTCGGGCAGCGGCATCGAGACCACGTTCACCCAGGGCGAGGACGCCTGCCTGGCCGCCCTGGTGCCGATCATGCCGCCGCTCGGGCGGGGCCTGTCCGCAGGCGCGCAGCGCTCGCTTCTGGTGGTGGGCGCGCTGGGCGAAATCGTCGAAGACCAGTTCCGCCGGCTGTTTGCGGCGATGGGCATCGAGCGCGTCGGCTTCCTGCCGCCGCGCCGCTCGGTGGATCTGCCCGAAGTGGGGCCGGACACGATCATGCTGCTGGCTCAGCCTTTCCTCGCCGGGACGGCCCGCGCGCTGGAGGCGCGTGATGCCAGGCGCCTGGCCGCGCCGTTCCCGCTCGGCGAGGAAGGCACCACGTCCTGGC
>CAXUOA010000278.1:0-2360 GCA_964252625.1 uncultured Acetobacteraceae bacterium
GTACGAGACACCTCATCGGAGCAGTCCGCGACAGCGGAGCAAAAGTTTTTTGCTTCCTTTTTTCAAAAAAGAAGGCCTTTCTTGCTTAGGTGACAGACCCGTGACACGCGGCTAAAACCCCCCGCGCGCCCGGGGGTTGAACCATGAGAATAGTCGCCTGTAACAGCAATCGGCCGCTGGCCGAAGCCGTGGCACGCAACCTCGACCTCTCGCTCACCCGCGCCTCCGTCCGCCGCTTCGCCGACATGGAGGTGTTCGTCGAGATACAGGAGAACGTGCGCGGCGAAGACGTGTTCGTCATCCAGAGCACCAGCTACCCGGCGAACGACAACCTGATGGAACTGCTGATCATGATGGACGCGCTGCGCCGCAGCTCCGCGCGCCGCGTCACCGCCGTGATCCCCTATTTCGGCTACGCGCGGCAGGACCGCAAATCGGCCCCGCGCACGCCCATCAGCGCCAAGCTGGTGGCCAACCTGATCACCGAGGCGGGGGCCAACCGCGTCCTCACGCTCGACCTGCACGCCGGCCAGATACAGGGCTTCTTCGACATACCGCTCGACAACCTGTTCGCCGCCCCACTGTTCATGGCCGACATACGCGCGCGCTACGAGGGACGCGACATCATGATCGTCTCGCCGGACGTGGGCGGCGTGGTGCGCGCGCGCGCCCTGGCCACGCGGCTGAATTGCGACCTGGCGATCATCGACAAGCGGCGCGAACGCGCGGGCGTCTCCGAAGTGATGAACGTGATCGGCGACGTGGACGGGCGGGACTGCATACTCGTCGACGATATCTGCGATTCCGGCGGCACGCTGTGCAACGCGGCCGACGCGCTGATCAAGGACGGCGCCAAATCCGTCAGCGTATACGTGACGCACGGCGTGCTCTCCGGTGGTGCCGTGGCGCGCATCGCCGCCAGCCCGATCGAGACGATGACGATCACCGACAGCATCGTGGCCACGGACGCGGTGCGGCAGTCTCCCAATTTGCGCGAGGCGACGATCGCGCCCTTGCTGGCAGAGGCAATACACCGGATTTCCGATGAGAGTTCGGTTAGTTCTTTGTTTGATTGAGGCAAGACAGCAAGAAAGGCCTTCTTTTTTTCAAAAAAGAAGGCCTTGCTTGCTTCCTTCAGGAACATGCCACGTGACCATAACCCCGACCGAGTTCATCTTCCTCCGCCACGGCGAGACGGACTGGAACAGCAAAGGGCTGAGCCAGGGGCGCACGGAGGTCCCGCTCAACCCGCGCGGCCTGGCGCAGGCGCAGGACGCGGCGCGGCTGCTCGCGAACCGCGGCATACGCCGCATCGTCGCCTCGCCGCTCGGCCGCGCGCAGGAGACCGCCCGCATCGTCGCCGGCGTGCTCGGGCTGGGCATCGGCACGGAGGCGGATCTGCAGGAGGCCAGCTTCGGTGACCAGGAAGGCCATCCGATCGGGCCCTGGTATGACGATTGGGTCGCGGGCGGCTACACGCCCGCCGGCGGCGAGAGCTTTGCCGCGCTGCAGGAGCGGGTTGTCTCCGCGGTCAACCGTGCGCTCTCCGGCCCGCAGGTCACCCTGGTCGTGGCGCATGGCGCGATGTTCCGGGCGCTGCGGGCGGCGATGGGGTTGTCGGCGCTGGTGCGGACCGAGAATGGTGTGCCCCTGCGGTGTGTGCCGGGGGCGCCGTGGCGGCTCGAGCCGGTGTAATGCAAGGTTTCCTATCTTGAAAAAACAGCCTGTCCGCAGCCGCGGCGTGTCCTGCAATGCCCCGCTGCCGCAGATGCGAAGGGGACAAAAGTTTTTTGGTTTTTTTTTCAAAAAAGAACCGCTTGCTTCCTTCCCAGGCCACCTGACGCAGATGCCAGCCCTGCCACGCTACGGCGACCGCCGCCGCATGCGGGTGGGCCTGCTCGGCGGCAGCTTCAACCCGGCCCATCTGGGCCATCTGCACGTGGCCCGCACGGCGATGCGCGCGCTGCGGCTGGACCAGGTGTGGCTGCTGGTCTCGCCGGGAAACCCGCTCAAGCCGGCGTCCGGCATGGGCGGGCTGGCGGCGCGGCTGGCGTCGGCGCGGAAGATCGCCGACGGCAGGCGCGTGGTGGCCACCGACATCGAGCGGCATCTGCGCACGCGCTACACGCTGGATACGCTGCGCGCGCTGCGTCGCCTGTTCCCGCGCGTGCGTTTCGTGTGGCTGATGGGTGCGGACAATCTGGCACAGTTGCCGCGCTGGCGCCGCTGGATGGACATCGCGCGCGCGGTTCCCTTTGCGGTCCTGCCGCGGCCCACCTACACTCGTGCAGCCCTTGCTTCCCAGGCGGCGCGGGGGGGGGGGGGGGCCGGGCGGGCCCCGCCCGGGCGGCGGGGGGCGG
>CAXUOA010000278.1:2370-4159 GCA_964252625.1 uncultured Acetobacteraceae bacterium
CCCTGTTGCCGCCTTTGCTGCCCTGGGGGGGGGGGGCGGGGCCCTGGCCTGGCGCCCGGCGCGCGAGGGGCAGGGACTGGCCGATCTGGCAGCACCGGCGTGGGTGGTTCTGGGCGGGCGGCAGAACACATTATCGGCCACCGCCCTACGCAAGGCTGCCGCAGGAGAAGACCCATCGCCAGAAAGCCCGCTCCACCCGCAGCCCCCGGTGCGAAAGAGCCGAAGCGCCGCGCGCCCAAAGCCCCGGCCGCCCTGAAGGAGGCGGCCCGTACGCCGGGCACGCCGCGCAAGAAGGCGGTGGCGGCGGGCCCGCGCGGTGCGAAAAGCCAGACAGGACGGGACGAGCCGGCGGATGTGGCGCTGCTGGCCCGGCTGCAGGCGGTGATCGTGGAAAGCCTGGAGGCGGACAAGGCGGAAGAAGTGGTGGCGATAGACCTGGCCGGCCGCGCCTCGTTCGCCGACCGCATGGTGATCGCCACCGGATTGGCGGACCGGCAGATCACCGCCATGGCCACGCATCTGGAGGACAGGCTCGGCGAGGCCGGCGTGAAGCGCGTGCGCATCGAGGGCACCGGCGGCTCGGACTGGGTGCTGATCGATGCCGGCGACATCGTCATTCATCTGTTCAAGCCGGATGCACGGGCGTTGTACGCGCTGGAAAAGATGTGGGGGGCGGAGTTCGACGAGCCGGCTGCGCAGAGTGGGTAACGGCCGGCGAGACCTTCTTTCTTGAAAAAACGAAGCAAAAAACTTTTGCGCCTGCTGTCGCCGACGTCTGGGGATGCCGTGTTGGTTGCCGTTCGGCGCGCCTATGCTCACGCCTCCCGATGAGCCTCCGGCCGCTCCTCGAAGCGCCGCTCCCGTTCCGGATCCACGCTTTCCCGGCGCTGGCCGCCCTGGTGCTAGGCGTCGTCCAGCTTGCGGCGCCGAAGGGCACGTTGCCGCACCGGACGATGGGCTATGCCTGGGTGGCCATCATGGCGGCCATCGCGCTCAGCTCCTTCGGCATACGCGTGCTGGCGCAGGGGGCGTTCAGCTTCGTGCACGTGATTTCGGTGATCACCTTGGCCACGCTGCCCTTCGCCGTGTTGCACGCCCGGCGGCACAGGGTGCGGCGGCACGCCATCGCCATGGTGTCGCTGTTTGCCGGGGCGCTGATCATCGCCTGCGGGTTCACGCTGGTGCCGGGGCGGATCATGCACGCCGTGGTGTTCGGCGCACCGAATCCTGGCTGATGCGCCTGGTTGCCATCGGCCGGCTGCGGGCGGGGCCGGAAGCCGAACTGTTCGAGCGCTATAACCGGCGGCTCCGGCCGCGGCTGGCGGTGGCCGAACTGCCGGACGGCCACGGCGCGCCGGCGGAGATCAAGCGGCGGGAAGGCGAGGCGCTGCTCTCGGCGCTGCCGGCCGAAGCATGGGTGGTGGCGCTTGACATCGAGGCGCAGCCCTTGGGCAGCGAGGCGCTGGCGGTGCTGCTGCAGGCGTGGCTGTCGGCGGGACGGACGGTGACGTTCGTCATCGGTGGAGCGGAGGGCCTGGCGCGGCCCGTCCTGGCCAGGGCCGACGCTGTATTGTCGCTGGGGCCGCTGACCTGGCCGCACATGCTGGTGCGGGCGATGCTGGCCGAGCAGCTGTATCGGGCGCAGGCGATCCTGTCGGGCCATCCCTACCACCGGGCGGGGCGGCCGTAGAGCATCATCCGATCAACCGGGGTTACCTGTCGGATGAAGATGCTCGCAACATCATATAGCTAGAGCATTTGCAGTGAGCCCTTGCGAACGGAAAATGCC
>CAXUOA010000279.1:0-4137 GCA_964252625.1 uncultured Acetobacteraceae bacterium
CGTGTGCACGGAGTACCAGTTCGCGTCGTCGTCCAGCCACGCCAGGTCGGGCAGCGGCATCACCCCGATCACCTCGGCCGGGCTGGCCTGGTGGACGATGCACCGGTCTCCGGCCAGCGTGCGGATTGCGGCGAGCCAGGCCGGCACCTGCCGGGTGGCCACATGCAGGATCGCCTCGTGCGCCACCGCTGCCGGGGCCAGGCTGCGGCACAGCGCCTCGTCCTGCGTGCCGGCGAGCAGCAGGTGGCGCGGCGCCAGCACGCGGCACAGGCGCGCCAGGATGGCGGCGTGGGCGCCGGCGGCACCGCTCACCGGCGGAACACCATGCAACCGAACAGCGGCGCCCCGTCGCCGTCGATGTAGGACCTGTCCAGGTTCTGCAGGATGGGAAACAGATGGCGGCGCAGCGCCTTCATGCCGGCCGCGGATACCAGGTGGTGCTGCTCCAGGAAGCTGCCGAAATAGCCTACGAACGAGCACGCGCCCTGGCGCCGCGAGAGGTCGGTGTCCGCCAGGTCCTGGAAATGCGCGTTGGCGTAGAAGATGCTGCGGTCGAAGCCGGCCGTGACGGCCGCGTCGGCGAGTTCGGTGACGAGGAAGCTGTGCTTGTCCTCGCCGTGCTTCACGATGCCGGAATTGGCCAGGAAGTAGATCGAATCCCGGCAGCGCCGCAGCTTCTGCGTGTCGGTGGGGTCGAACGGAGCGGCGGCCGGCCACAGCGGCGAGAGTGCGAAATCCAGCGCCATGCCCATCATCAGATTGCCCTCGCGGCAGGGCTCCTGGATGACGAGCACGCCGCCTTCCCGCAGCACGCGGGCCGCGTCCGCCAGGAACGCGCGCCAGTCGCCCACATGGTGCAGCGCGGAGGCGATGACGATGGCGTCCATGCTGCCGTAAGGCAGGCGTCCCAGGTCTTCGCCCGCCAGGGTGGCGAAGCGCGTGCCGGCGGCGTCCAGGCCCGCCGCGGTCAGCTTGCGGCGTATCATCTGCAGGAACGCGGGCGAGGTGTCGGTGATCAGCGCGCCGCCAGCCTGCAGGCCGGAGACCAGGCCGAGCGAGCAGGTGCCGCCGCCAGCGCCAATCTCGAGAAGTGCGCTGACCGGCCGGCCGGCGTAGCGGAGCGCCAGCTGCAGGGCGCCGCGTCCGCAGCCCAGCGCGTCCTGGCGCAAGGCGCCGCCTATCGTCTGGTCGTAGAGCTCCTCGCCGCCTTCGAAGGATTGCGGCTCCGAGATCAAAGCGATGCCGGACTGCGTGGGATAATTCGAGAGATCGATCACAGCGCCTCTTACCAAGTGGTTCCGTGGCGGGCTAGGCAGGTCGGACAGGCGGCCGGGCCGGACGGCGCGGCACCTACCCGGAAGGCGTACGGCCGACCCGCTTCAGGCGGCGGGCCGAGCGGATGGCCAGCCTGGTCGCCTTGAACACCCACTTCTGGCGAAATGCGCGCTGCGCCACGCCTTCCAGACGCGCGGCGACCAGCCTGGCCGCGATGTCGGTGTCGCCCAGCGCCGGCGGCGGTCCGAGATTGGCGGCGTCGGAGGCGAACTGCATGGCCTGCACGCGCGCCGTGATCGTCGTGAAGGTGACCGTCCCGAGCGCGGTCTCCATGGCCGCGCGTATCTCGCGCGCCGGCCGCAACCTGTCCTGTTCCGGCTGCGGCGGCTCTGGCTGCCACGCCGGCAGGTCCCGCAGCATCTCCACCAGCTCGTCCGTCGTGTCGTAGAAATGCACGTTGGCGCTGCGGCCGAGCGCGTTCCAGATCTCCTCCGTCGCCGGCAGGCGGCGGGCGAACAGCGGCCGGCGGGCGGCCAGGGCGTTGAGCGGGGGAAAGCCGAACCCCTCGGCATAGCTGGGAAAGATCACGGCCGTGGCGTCCGCGTAGAGCTGGACGAGGTCGGCCTCCTCCATCGCCCCGGCGGCGCAGCCCGTGAGGTTGGCCAGCCGCATCAGCTGGCCGGGCGGCGCCTTGGCACCTTCCTGCAGCGCCGGGTCCGCACACATGCCGAGCGCCACGACCGTGCGGTCCGGAAACGCCCTGGCGAGCGCGTTGCACGTCGGCGCCACGTATTTGTGGTCGTAGTGGTTGCCGGTGACGAGGAGGCTGACCGGGGCGGCGGAGGGCGGGCCGGCGGTCCGGTGGTAGTCGTCCAGGCACAGCGAATGCGGCGAGACGACGCGGACCATCCGCTCGGGGATGCGCAGGCGCAGGGCCATCGCGCGCTCGGTCTGGCTGCTCTGGGTCGCCAGCACGTCGAAATGGTCCATCGTGAACTGCCACAGGTTCTGCAACCGCGTGGAGGCTAGCCTGGGGCAATCCAGCGAGATGGTATCGAGCATGTAGACGCCGAGCACCGCGCCGGACAGGCAGAGGCGCTGCACCGTGTTCCAGTCGTAAGGCTGGCCGATGCGGAAGATCAGCGCGAACGCACGGCCGCCATGCGGATCGGCCCTGGTGACGCCCAGCCTGGCCAGGCCGTGGAAGGCGAACACGTCCTCGGCGCACAGCACGTGAACGTTGTAGCTGTCCTGCCACTGCCCGGCGATCGCCTCGATCGCCTGCCGGCCGGCCTGCATGGTGCCGTTATGGGAGGCGGCGAAGCTCGAGCAGTCGATCGCGGCGTCGCGCTTGCCGTCCTCGTCCGGGACCAGGCTGGCCAGCAGGCGCTCGGCGATGACCTCCGGCGAATCGTAATGCCGCCGCGTGTGGCCGGAATATTCGGGGTAGCGGGAATCGAGGATGGCGCGGTTGCGCTGCTCCAGCACCGCGCGCGTGGCCGGCGCGGAGCTGAAACTGGCCTCCCCCTCATGGGCGACGAAGGCGTGGTTGGCGAGCACGGCGCGGTAGCCCAGGCGGGACGCCCGCATCACCAGGTCGTTCTCCTCGTTGTAGCCCTTACCGTAGATCTCGTCGAAGCCGCCGAGCTCGGCCAGAATCTCCCATCGCACGAACATGCAGAAGCCGATGGCCGTCGGCGCGTAGCTCAGCCTGGGCAGGGAGCGCGCGTAGCGGGCGAAGACGTCCACCGCCGCCGCGCCGCGCCGCCCGCCCAGCCTGTCGTGCAGCGGCAGTGTGGCGATGGTGGCGTTGTCCGAACGCGGGTTGACGAACCCGTGCATGACATCCTGCCGTGCCGCCCACAGCATTTCGGGAAACGCACCGGGCTCCACAACCGTGTCGGAGTTGAGCATGATCATGTCCATGCCGCGTGCGGCCGCTTCGGCCATGGCGCGGTTCATGGTGCGGACGAAGCCGAGATTGGCCTTGTTCTGCGCCACGCGCAGCGGAAGGGCCGCCAGCGACATTGCGGCTTCGCCGAGCGCCTCGGCCAGCGGCGGGTAGTCGGGCGAATCATCGAAGAAGACGACCTCGCCGGAGATGGCGGCGATGTCTGCGGCACAGCGCAGCAACGAGGCTGCAACGGAGTGTACGAGCGTTTCGTTGCGGTAGAACGCGACGGCGATCAGCACGCGGCGGTTGGTATTGGATGGCTTCGATACGTCCGTACTCGGCAAGCTGCTATCCATGCACCTTTTCTATCCCCCTTGTGCGCGCGAAGCAGAATCGCCTCGGGCAACCTGCCACTGCGGCACTTTCCCGGCAAATCTGCCTTCCTGCGCCTGTTTTTGAAAGCGGCGCGGCCCTTCTACGGCTTGATTGACCGTCACACGGCGAGCCGTCATACGGTCCTGAAAAGGGGCGAGAACGGGTTGCCGGAATCAGATGCTTTCACCACGCCGCCGGTGGCGTTGCCCGCCGGGTTCCTGGCGGAGGCCGGCGTGGAGGGCTATCTCGACGCGTTCGGCCCGGCGCGCATACGCGGCTGGATCGCGCGGCCAGCCGATCCGGGGCCGCCGGTGACGATCACGCTGAAAGTGGCGGGCCGCGTGGTGGGCCAGGTCGTGGCCGACCTCTGGCGCGTCGACGTGCAGGAGAGCCGGCAGGGTGACGGCCGGTGGGGGTTCGACGCATTGCCGCCCCCGGCTTTGGCCGACGGTTCGGACCATGCGGTAACCCTGGCCCTGCCGGACGGCACGGCCCTGCTGGCGGGCCCGGTACGCGGGTGTTTCGCGGCGGGTGCGGACGAGGCCGGGCCAGAAGTCGCGGCGCCGCAGGTGGCGGCCCAGGCGCGGCCGGGC
>CAXUOA010000280.1:0-4124 GCA_964252625.1 uncultured Acetobacteraceae bacterium
TTTCTTGCTTGCTCAAGCGTCAACCCGCAGGTCGGTTGGTGTGAAAAATTCAATCATACCCAACCGAGGAGACAAATGTCGTAAGTTCGCGCTTATGAGGCTCTGCCCAAACCGCACGATCAATCCCGGCCTGCAGGCACGGATCCTGCAGAACCGGGCCGCCCGGACAAAGCTGCGTCTACCAGTTGTTGACCAGGTTAGCCGCGTTGACCGTGCCGATGCCAGTCGCGAAGTCCCAGCCCGTGCCGGTGCCGTAAGCCTTGCTGTAGCTGGTGCTGCTGGTCGAGAGCACGCCGTTGGTGCCACTCGGCCGGTAGCAATTATGGCTGCCGGTGCAGTTCACATCCATGTCGCCCTGGGTCACGTCATAGAACAGACAGGAGCTGCTGGTGCCTTTGCCGCTGGTCGAGTTGCAGATGCTGCTGCCGCTGGCGCCGTATTCGGATTTCGCCAGCGCATACAGGGTGGGGTTCGGGTTGCCTTGCTTGGCGCCCTGCTTCTGGTTCACCAGTGCCTGTATGGAGGCCATGATGGGCGAGGCGAACGACGTGCCGCCGGCACCCGACCAGCCGCTTGGCGCGCCGGTGCAGGCCGCACCACCATCGTTCACGTCGCTGTCGCAATAGACGTAGTAGTGGCCCCATACGCCGTTGGCGGCGAACAGTGAGACGTCCGGCATGTCGCGCACGCCATCGGCCGGGTTGCCCACCAGGCTCTGCCAGGACGGCTTGGCGTAACCCTTGCAGGTGCCGCTGACCACTTCCGAGGTGGAAGGAGTGCCGGTGGCGCAGCCGCTCGGGCCGCCGCTGCCGCTGCCGGTGGTCAGGTAATAGTCCTCGCCGGTGGCGCTGTTGCAGAATCCGCTGGTGCCATAGGGCACGCTGTAGCCGGAGGCGAGCGTGAGCAGCACGCTGGCGCAGGAATCGTTCCACGGGATTTCCGGCACGTAGGACAGCGCCGATTCGTAGGTGGCGCTGTTGGTGTTGCTCCAATACGTGCTGGTGGTGCCGGCATAGGCGTCACCGAAATCCGTGCCGCCGACGGCCACGTTGTAGGGCGTGGAGGCGAAGCCGCTGACCGCGATGCCGTGCGTGGCTTTCGTCTCGTCGGCGTCGCAGCTTGCGGCCCCCTCGTCGCCGGCCGAGACGAACACCGAAATGCCCTGCGTCACCGCCTGCTGGTAGGTGGTGTTGAACGCCGCGTTCGCCGTGGCGCCGTTGGCCGCCTCGCATTCGCCGTAGCTGATGCTGACGATGGTGGGCGGGGTGGCGGCGTTGAGCAGGTTCTGCAGCGCGATCAGGCCGCCGAACGTCACGTTGGTGTCAGAGCAGGAAGCGAGCTCGATATGGGCGCTTGGCGCACCGGCGCTGGCCCACTCGGCGTCCAGCGTCGCCTCGCTCTCGTTGCCGGCGACCGTGCCGGGGTTCGTGCAGGTGCTGCTGCCCGTTGGGTGCACCTGGGTGAAGCTGCCGGCGGTGTAGCCGGACAGGCCGAGCACGGAGCGGAACTTGGTCCAGTCGGCCGTGCTGTAGACGTTGGTGTCCTCGATGACGACGACCGTCTGGCCCTGGCCGGAGATGCCGGCGCTGAACAGCGGGTTGAAGTTGTAGATCTCCGCGAGGTCGCCCGGCACCACGGCCTGGAACGTGCCGTTGGAATTGCTGAACGTGTAGGCCGGCTTAGGCTTGAAGTTGGTGTGAGGCTTGAAATCGTGCAGCGAGACGACACCGGCCACGACGCCGGCGAGTGCGGCAGGCACGCGCGGGTTGGTCATGTTTGCGATGTGGTGCACGCCACCTACGTCGAGATTGTGTATCTGCGTGTGGAAAGCGTCGCGCACCTGGGCAGAGGTGCCGCTGAAATCGATCATCATGCGGCCGGCCTGCACACCGTTGACGGTGAAGCCGTGGCCCTGCAGCCAGGCGACCACGGCGTCCACGTCGGCGCCTGCGGGGCCGAACCGTTCGCCGAACTCGCGGGCCGACAGCCAGTGGTGGTAGTGCGGCGACGCCGGGTCCTGCTGCGCGCTTATGAAGCGGGTGAGCTCACGCTCGGTGCTGTCCGGACGGGTCAGCAGCATCTGCATGTTGGCCAGCATGAGGCTGTCGTCGACGGGGCCGCGGTTGTTGGCCTGCACGGCTTCCGGGCGAACATTGCCCGGCAGCATCGTCGTCTGCGAGTCGTCGATGGCGGCGGAGACCAGGCGCGGCGCTTCGGCCAGAACCGGCGTGGTGAAGCCCGTTGCCGCGACGCCTGTGAGCAAGGCGAGTTTTGCCATCATACCAGACCGTTTCTGCACCCGAGCCTCCGGAAGACTGTTACGGACACAATCCGTCATGGTTTATCCTGTGATGTCAACGGAATTGCGCCGGCGCACCGTTCACTATTGGCCAGCACTCGTTAAACCTTGTGACCGTAGGCCGAGTATTCCAAAAAAGAAGCCGGAGGCCTCTCGGAATTGCAGCGGACAAAGCCGCTTGCGGCACCGTCAGGCAAGCATCGCTGGCCGGTCAGGCAACATGGCCGACCGGTATCCCGAAGCTGCCGGCGCCCGCGCGAGCGTGCCGTGCCTGCGGCTCCAGGCGCGCAGCGGCGCCTCGGTGTCCGCCGCCGCGTCACGCAGTAAAGCCAGAAAGGCGTCCCTGCCGTGTTCCTGCTGTGTCATGCCGGCCTCCCGAACGCATCCTGACCGGCAGAGCTTGCCGTATCATGAACCGCCGGCAAAAGCCGAAAACGCGCGCGCGACTTCGATGTAGGTCTCGCGCTTGAACGCGACCGCCAGGCCGGGCAGTTCGGCCAGCGCCGCCCAGCGCCAGGCGGAGAACTCCGGGTGGCTGTGGGCGTCCAGCCGGATGTCGGCGTCCGTCCCCTCGAAACGCAGAGCGAACCATTTCTGCCGCTGACCGCGGTAGCGGCCACGGAACGCGCGTTGTGCCAGCGCCGCCGGCAGCTCGTAGGTCAGCCAGTCGGGGTGCTCGGCCAGTATGGTGGCGCGTGCGGTGCCGATCTCCTCCTCCAGCTCGCGCAGCACCGCCGCCGCCGGGTCCTCCCCCTCGTCAATGCCGCCCTGCGGCATCTGCCAGACCACCGCGGCATCGGCCGAGAGGTCCGCGCGGCGGCCGACGAACACCTGGCCGGCATGGTTGAACAGGGCGGCGCCCACGTTGGGGCGGTACGGCAGGCTCGTCATCCCGGCGTTCCTGCCAATGCGGGTTGATGGGGCGGCGGGATCGCGGTCAGCGGCGCCAGGACCATGCCGCGCGCGGCCAGCCCATGCGCCCAGACGGCCACGCGGTCCAGCAGGACAGGGGTGGGCGGGCCGGCCACGCCGATGGCGGCGCCGTGCCTGGCCGCCACCTGCTCCAAGGCGGCCAGGTTGCGGTCGATCGCCTGCGCGTCGGCGGGCCACTCCGGGCCGGCGCCGTGATCAACCACCACATCGGCCACGTAAGGCAGGCCGGGCGGGACGGCGCCCGGTCTCGGATCGAGGTAGACGAGTCCGCTTGCGGCCACGGCGGCCAGCACGTCGCCATAGGCCTGGCGGCTTTCCGCGAAGCGCTCGCCGCCCATGCCGTCCGAGGCGCCGGTGGCGCCCACGCAACCCGGCACGCCGGACAGTGCCCATTGCAGGTTCAGCCGCAACTGCGCCGGGTCCGCGCCGGTCAGCAGCGAGCGCGCGCCCTCCTCGGCGGTGGGAAAGCCGTTCGGCTCCATGGGTATGCTGATGAGGCACTCGCGGCCCTGCACCCGCGCCTCGCTGGCCAGCCTGGCGCCGTCTGCCGCCGGCACATAGGCGGAAAAGGCGAAATCCACCGCGGCCGGCAAGGTCCTGTTGGCCTGCGCGGTGAGCGCGCGGTCCAGCCCGGCGCCATCTATCACCAGCGCCACGCGCGGATGCCGCTCGGCCTGATCGAAGGCGGCGGCGTAGGTGGAAGCCGGCCTGTGGCCGTTCGCGCCGATGCGCGGCAGGGTACGGCCGGGCCAGTCAGGCGCCGGCTCCTGCAGGTTCGGGCTGGGTTCCGGTATCGCCGACAGCGTCATCTTTAAAGCAGGCGCGGGGTCGGGCGTGCTCGGCGGCACACGGGCGGGCGGCTGTTCCTGGACGATCCTGGGCGGGACCGGGC
>CAXUOA010000281.1:0-349 GCA_964252625.1 uncultured Acetobacteraceae bacterium
CACCTCGCGCCCGCCCATCGCGTTCGGCTGCCCGGTGATGCTGAACGGCCCCATGCCCGGCCGCCCGATCCGCCCGGTCGCCAAATGGCAGTTGATGATCGCGTTCACCTTGTCGGTGCCCGCCGAAGACTGGTTCACCCCCTGCGAGTACACCGTCAGCACGCGCTCGGTCCTGCCGAACCATTCGTAGAATATCTCGACCGCCTCGGGATCGATGCCGCATTCCCGCGCCACAGCGGCCGCATCCGGCGCACCGGCCCGCGCCGCCGCCAGCGCCGCCGCCGCACCGTCCGTATGACGCGCCAGCCAGGCCTGGTCCGTCCGCCCCGCCTCATCCAGATGCGTCAGC
>CAXUOA010000281.1:359-4114 GCA_964252625.1 uncultured Acetobacteraceae bacterium
GAACAGCATGACGTCCGTGCCAGGCCCCACCGGCAGATGCAGGTCGGCCAGCTCCGCCGTCGCCGTCCGCCGCGGGTCGATCACCACGATCTTCGTGCCGCGCGCCGCCTTTGCCGCCAGTGCGCGCTGGTGCAGCACGGGATGGCACCACGCGGCGTTGCTGCCGACATAGACGACGAGGTCGGCGGTGTCCCAGTCCTCGTAGATACCGGGTACCACGTCCTCGCCGAACGCCCGGATGTGCCCGGCCACCGAAGACGCCATGCAGAGCCGCGAATTGCTGTCGATGTTGGCGCTGCCGATGAACCCCTTCATCAGCTTGTTGGCGACGTAGTAATCCTCCGTCAGGCACTGCCCGCTGACGTAGAACGCCACCGAATCCGGCCCATGCCGCGCGACCGTCTCGGCAAACCGGGCCGCCACCAGGTCGAGCGCCACGTCCCAGCCTGCCGTCTCGCCATAGACGGTGGGCTCACGAAGCCTGGTGCTGTCATCGAGCGTGTCGCCAAGTGCCGCACCTTTCGAGCACAGTTTGCCGCGGTTGGAGGGGTGCGACGTGTCGCCCGAGACGGCGCCGTTTTCGACGACAACGCCGCAGCCTACGCCGCAATAGGGGCAGGTTGTTTTCATGGAGAAAGCAAGCAGTCCTTTTTTGAAAAAAAGGACCAAAAAACTTTTACTCCCCGCATTCGCAGCAGCCGGGTGCCTTCAACAGCACCGAAGCACCGGCCGCAGCAGGAGACAAAAGTTTTTTGCTTCTTTTTTTCAAATAAGAAGGCCTTTCTTCCTTCTACACACACAAAGAAACCCGCCGCCCCTCGACCCGGACTGACACCCGCGCCACGCACCCCTCGTCCGGTGCCTGCGCCACGCCGTCCGCCAGCGAGATCACCCACCCGTGCAACGGGCACGTCACGGAGTGCCCGTGCACGATCCCCATGCTCAGCCGGCCTTTCCTGTGCGGACAGGCATCGTCCAGCGCGAACACCTGGTCGTCTGCCGTGCGGAACACCGCCACCGGCCCCCGGGCCGTCGCCACCGTGCGCGCGCCCAGCACCGGGATGTCGTCCAGCGTGCCCACGTCGTGCCAGTCTGCCTGCGTGTAGCCGTCCATGCCGGTCAGCCTACCGTCGCGAGTGCTGCGAACTCATGCGCCTCGACGCCGGCCACCCGCTCGGCCCAGGGATCGTCCTGGCTGTAGCTCTGGCTTTCCAGGAAACGCCGCTGCAGCGCCCGGCGCTCCGCCGCGTCGTCCACCACGCGGGCGCGTATGCCGTCGAGCCCCACACGCTCCACCCAATGCGCGGTGCGTTCCAGGTACCATCCCTCTTCGCGGTACATCTGGATGAAGGCGGCGGCGTATTCCATCACCGCCTCGTCGGTATCCACCTTGCACAGGAAGTCGCTGACCCGCACCTTGATGCCGCCATTGCCCGCCACGTGCAGCTCCCAGCCGCTATCGACCGCCACCACGCCGAAATCCTTGATGGTGGATTCGGCACAGTTACGCGGGCAGCCGGATACCGCCACCTTCACCTTGGCAGGCGTGTTCGTGCCCCAGGTCAGCCGCTCCATGGCAATGCCCAGCGACGTGGAATCCTGTGTGCCGAAGCGGCACCATTCCGATCCCACGCAGGTCTTCACCGTGCGCAGCGACTTGGCGTAGGCGTGGCCGCTGACCATGCCGGCCGCGTTCAGGTCGGCCCACACGCCGGGCAAATGCTCCTTCTTCACGCCCAGCATGTCGATGCGCTGGCCGCCGGTCACCTTCACCGTGGGGATCTGGAATTTGTCGACCACGTCGGCGATCGCGCGCAGTTCGGCGGCATTGGTCACCCCGCCCCACATGCGCGGCACCACCGAATACGTGCCGTCCTTCTGGATGTTGGCATGCGCCCGCTCGTTCATGATCCGGCTCTGCGGATCGTTGAGCTTCAAGGCCGGCCAGGCACAGACTAGGTAGTAGTTCAGCGCCGGCCGGCAGCTCGCACAGCCGTCCGGGGTGGTCCAGCCCAGCGCCCGCATCACCGCGCGTATCGAGGTCAGCGACTGCGCCCGTATCGCCGCGCGCACCGCGTCGTGCCCGTGCGCCGTGCAGCGGCATAGCGGCTTGATCGTGGGCGCCGCGCTGTAGGCCGCACCCACGGTCCTGGCCAGAAGTTCCTCCACCTTGGAGGTGCAGGACCCGCAGCTCGCCGACGCCTTCGTGCGCTGCCTGACCGCATCCAGCGAGGTCAGCGTGTGCTCGTTGATGGCGGCGACGATGGCGCCCTTGCACACGCCGTTGCAGCCGCAGATCTCCGCCGTGTCCGGCAGGCTCTCCACGCCGGCCACGGGCGCACCGGCGAAAGTCGGGCCGAACACCAGCCCGTCGCGCATTGCGGATACGTCGGTGGCGTCACGCAGCAGGTCGAAATACCACGAGGCGTCCGTCGCGTCGCCGTACAGCACGGCGCCCACCAGCCGGTCGTCACGCAGCACCAGCCGCTTGTGCACGCCGCGCGCCACGTCGCGGAACACGATCTCGTCGCACGCCTCGTCGCCGGTGAAGTCGCCGGCGGAGAACATGTCGATACCGGTCACCTTCAGCCGCGTGCCCGTGGCACTCGGCGCGTAGGCGCTCTGTGCGGTTCCGGTCACGTGGTCCGCGCAGATCTTCGCCATGTCCCAGATCGGCGCCACCAGCCCGAACACCTCGCCGCGGTGCTCGATGCACTCGCCTATGGCGAACACATGCGGGTCGCTCGTCGCCATCGTATCGTCGACCAGCACGCCGCGGCCCACCGCCAGGCCCGCCGCGCGCGCCAGCGCCGTGTTCGGCCGGATGCCCACCGCCATTACCAGCAGGTCGGCCGGCAGCTCGCGTCCGTCCTTCAGTGCCAGCGCCCGCACGCGGCCCTCGCCCAGGATGGCGGCCGAATTGGCGCCTGTCACCACCGCCATGCCCCGCTGCTCCAGGTCGGCGCGCAACAGCCCCGCCGACAGGGGATCGAGCTGGCGCTCCATCAACGTCTCCGGCAGGTGCACCACCGTCACCTTCAGCCCGCCGCGCGCCAGCCCGTTGGCCGCCTCCAGCCCGAGCAGGCCGCCGCCTATCACCACCGCGTGGCCGCCGGCAGCAAAGGCCGCCTGCATGGCGCCCACGTCGGCGATGTCGCGGAAACTCAGCACGCCGGGCAAGTCCGCCCCGGGCAAAGGCAGCATCACCGGGTTGGAGCCGGTGGCCAGCAGCAGAACGTCGTAGCCGCGCACCGTACCCGCAGCACCGGTCACCGTCTGCGCCGCCCGGTCGATCGCGGCCACCGCCTCGCCGGCGATCAGCTCGATGCCCTGGGCCTCGTACCAGTCCCTGTCATGCGTCACGATGTCGGCGAAGGTTTTCTCGCCTGCCAGCACGGGCGAGAGCATGATCCGGTTGTAGTTGCCGTGCGGCTCGGCGCCGAACACGGTGATGTCGAAGGCGCCCGGCGCGCGCTGCAGGATTTCCTCCAGCGTGCGTATTCCGGCCATGCCGTTGCCGACAAGCACGAGGCGGCGGCGGAGCGGAGCGATCATGTTCATCTGCGTGCCCCCCCCTCAGACCCGTGCCGCGCCATGCAGCTCGGACCACGTGGACCGCCAGCGCCGCCGAATGCCGGACAGGCAGACCAGGGCCGTCGCCGCGAGCAGCGCGAACACCAGGAAGCCGGGGCTGTAGCTGCCGGTGTATTGCTTCGCCAGGCCGAGCGAGGAGGCAAGGTAGAACCCGCCCACGC
>CAXUOA010000282.1:0-4069 GCA_964252625.1 uncultured Acetobacteraceae bacterium
TGAAAAAAAGAAGCAAAAAACTTTTGCTTCCTGCGCAGGCTCGGCTGCCTCGATCACTCCGGAAGCATCTGGCTGGTGCAAATACGGCGGAGAGAGAATTTCGATCCTTTTTCGAAAAAAGGACGGCTTGCTTCACTGCGTCGGTCTCAACGCTGGCTGGTATAACCTCAACCAGTCTTGAGACCGAAACAGTGAAAACAAACAGTCGTTTTTTAAGGAATGGACCAAAACTTTTACGTCTCTTCGCATTTGCAGCAGCGGCCTGCCGTTAAATTGATCGAGGCATTTTCGCCTGCGCAGGGAGCAAAAGTTTTTTGCTTCTTTTTCTCAAAAAAGAAGGCCTTTCTTGCTTGCCCAGGCGTCAACCTCAAAGCAGGTTGGTAAAAGTTGGCCCGGCCATAGCGGACAGGACGGCACGTACCGATCGTATCCGGTTCAAAAGCGGCAATGCCGACGGGCGTCAATTCGTATCGAAGTCTTGTCTAGACCTTGAAGTTGCTGGCGTTCAAGTTGGGCGTGTGCAGGAAGGTGATTGTCCCGGAGCCGTCCGGAAGTGCCAGGCTATAACTGCCGTTTCCGGTCGCTTGCAGGTCGCTCACAACCTGGTTGACGCTGCTGAACCCGCCGCGGCCGTCGAAGCTGATCAATCCTGTGGCGTCGAGGTGATCGATCGTCAAATTGCCGGCGCCGCCAGCCAGCAGGTCGATGGCGAGGCCGCTCGACCGGTCATTGACATAGGCGTCCGGAGCGCCCGCGTAGATACCGGTTCCGCTCAATGCAAGCATGTCGCCCGACCCGGTGAAAGTCACCGACCCGATCGCGCTCTGCAGCGACACGGTGTCGGCCCCGGTGCCGGCGTTCACCGTCGCATGGGCCGCGAGGATGACCAGGCTGTTGCCCAGGCCGCCAAGCTGGATGTCCAATGACCCTCCGCCCACGTCCGGACCGGCCAGGTTTATCGAATTGTCGCCGGCGCCGCCCGATATGGTGGCCGCTCCGGCTACACCGGATATTTCGCTGTGTTGACCGGCCAACTGGATGTCCTGTTCGCCGTTGCCGCTTCCGACCACTCCCTGGATGTTGACCGTATCGGACCCGCTGCCCGCGACAATATGAGACGATCCATAGCCTGTGATGTTGAAGACGTTGCTCTCGCCGGCGGTGTTGATCGTGCTGACACCCGAGTTGAGATCGAAGGTGTTGCTGCCCGATCCGCCCGATATCGTGAAGTGTCCGGTACCGGTGTACTCGCCAGCGCTCTGGGCGTTGGTGACGACGTTGTTCAGCCCACTGATCGCGATGCGATCGCTGTAGCCGGAGCCGTCATCATACGCCACGTGGATGGTGTCGCTGCCGCCGAGAGCGTTGACGCTGTCGTTGCCGGCACCCAGCAGGATGGCGTTTGCCGAGCCTTGCAGGAACACCCGGTTGTTGCCGTTTCCAAGCGTGACGGACGTGCTGCTCGCCATGCCTGTCAGGCGAACCGCTTCGTCGCCGCCGCGAATGGTATCGCCCAGCCCGTCGATGCGGATCAAATCCGATACGCCTGTCAGCCCGTCGGAGAGTTCGCCCACGAAGATGCTGTTGTCATTGCCCTGGGTGGCCAGGATGGTGTCGTTGCCACCCCCGCCCGTCACCGTGTTGTAATCCCCGAGTGCGACGATCAAGTCGTCCGCGGCCGTCCCGGTCAGTGTTGCGTGCCCGGTGACCGGTCCTCTGATCTTTGCCATACCCAACACCCCGATTATTGATCGCATTAGCACCGAACGCCGGGCACATGGCCATCGACATTCGACGGCTGCCGCGTTGCATGCTTGCAAAGTGATCGCCGATCAATTTGATCCCAAACTGCAAGTCGGGTGTTCCTGCCGCGCGAACGACTTGGCGCAGGGTGTGTTCGCCGTGCAGTCACGGGGCTGCAACCAGCGCTGCACGCCCTATTTACACCGCATGAAAACCGCCTCGCCTCCAGTTCGTATCGCGGCGCCGCCAGGCCATGCTGGCGAACCCGGTGCGATCCGGCAGAGTCTTCGCCTGGCGCGTATCCGCCTGTCCTGCATCGCTGTTGTCCTGTCGGCCTGCGGCGGAACAGCGGCGCACGCCTCTGGGCCCGACAAGATCGTCCTGATCGCCGGCGACGACAGCCTGCCGGTCTTCGACAACGCGGTGCAAAGCGTGCAGGCCGACCTGGCCGCAGGCGGCGCCGGCGCGCGGGACATCGTGGCGCTGAGTGCCGCGGCTACCGGCGCGGATTCGGCAACATTGGATCACGTGCTGGCCGCCGTGGCCGCCATGCACCCCGCGCCCGGGCAGGGGTGCCTGGTGTTCGCCACCTCGCATGGCGGCAAGCATGCCGGGCTGTATCTGGCCGACGGTGACAGCTTCCTCACGCCGTCCGCGCTGGATGCGGCGCTGGCGCAAGGCTGCGGCGCGGCGCCCACCGTGGTAGTGATCTCCGCCTGCTACTCGGGCAGCTTCACCCAGCCGCCGATGGCGCGGCCGAACCGGGTGGTGCTGTCCGCCGCCCGGCCGGACCGCAGCTCGTTCGGCTGCGGCGCCGGGCGCACCTACACGGTGTACGATGCGTGCCTGCTGAAGGCGTGGCGGCCCGGTGTTGCATGGCAACAGGTGTTCGCCGTGGTGAAAGGCTGCGTCCGCAACGAGGAGCTGATCGAGCGGGTCCGCGCGTCCGAGCCGCAGGGCTGGTTCGGCGCCCGCGCCGCCGGGCTGACGTTGCCCGGAGGCAAGTAAGCAGCCAACCCTTCCAGCCGCCGCCGACAGGGACCAGAAGTTTTTTGGTTCTTTTTTTCAAAAAAGAAGGCCTTCCTTTTTCCCCGTTACCGACCAAAACAAACGCCCAATGCAGGCGGCACCCGAAATCCTGGAACAACCGGCCGCCGCCGCAGGAAGCTACCGCCTGCACGTGTCCCAGACGCTCGCCATCTCGGCACCCATCGCCGCCGCCCTGCTGTCCGAGATCGGCATGGGCCTGATCACCACGGTCATGCTCGGCAGCCTGGGGGACCGGGCGCTGGCGGCGGGCGCCCTGTCCACCAACGTGTTCATCACCGGGTTGCTGGTTCTGCAGGGCGTGCTGACCGGCGTGGGCGTGTTGGCCGCCAACCGGCTGGGCGCAGGGCGCAAGCAGGACGTGGCAGGGCTGTACTGGTCCGGCGTGCTGCTGGCGGTGCTCATGGCCGCGCCGTTGTTCGCGGTGATGAGCGCGCCGGCGGCACTGTGGCGCGCGGCCGGGCAGAGCCGGATACTGGCGGGCGACGTGGCGGACTACCTGCACATCCTGCGCTGGGCGGTGCCGGCCGGCGTTGTGGGCGTGGGCATGATGCGCCAGTTTCTGCCGGCGATCGGGCTGCAGCGCGTGCTGCTATGGGTGCTGCCGGCCGGCGTGATCCTGCATGCCGTGCTGACCCGGCTGCTGATACGCGGCGGGCTGGGCCTGCCCGCCTACGGGGTGGCCGGCTCGGCGGCGGCCATCGTCATCACGCTGAGCGTGGTCGCGGGTGCGATGCTCGCGGTGCTGCACGGTGTGCGGTTCCGCGGGTTCGTGCACCTCTCCTGGCCGCGTCTGTCGGTGCTGCGCGCCCTGCTGGCCATCGGGCTGCCGGTGGCGGCCACCGTGGCGGTGGAGGCGGGGCTGTTCCTGGCCATCGGCCAGGCGGCCAACGTGCGGGTGGCGACCGCGCAGGGCGCCGGCAACCCGGCCGCCGCACGCCGGGCGGGCTTCGCCGCCATCCTGCTGGGCGCCGGTTTCATGGCCGCCAGCGCGCTGACGCTGAGCCTGGTGCCGCGCGTGATCGTCGGCCTGTACATCGCACCGGGCGCTGCCACCGCGGGCGCGGTGGCGCTGGGCGCCAGCCTGCTGCGCGTGGCCGGGGTGTTCCAGCTGTTCGACGGCACGCAGGTGGCGGCGAGCGGCGCGCTGCGCGGGTTGCAGGACGTGCGCGTGCCCATGGTGATGGCGGCGTTCGGGTATTGGGGGATCGGGTTCTGGGCCGGCTGGGTGCTGGCGTTCCGGTTCCACATGGGGGCGGTCGGGCTGTGGTGGGGGCTG
>CAXUOA010000283.1:0-3997 GCA_964252625.1 uncultured Acetobacteraceae bacterium
CGCGGCGATCGCCCGGGGGGCGGGAGTGCTCTAAGAAAGCAAGGCCTTCTTTTTTTCAAAAAAGAAGGCCTTGCCTTCCTTCCTAGGGACTCAGAAATGCGCGTATATTACGACAGAGACGCCGACGTGAACCTGATAAAAAGCCGCCGCGTCGCCGTCATCGGCTACGGCAGCCAGGGCCATGCCCACGCGCGCAACCTGCATGACAGCGGCGTGCCCGATCTTGTCGTGGGCCTGCGCCCCGGCTCCGCCGGCGTGGCCAAGGCGGAAGCCGCCGGCCTGCGCGTCATCGGTCCGTCGGAGGCTGCCGCCTGGGCGGACGTGATCATGGTGCTCACCCCGGACGAGGGTCAGGGCGACCTCTACCGCGAGCATCTCGGCCCCAACATGCGCGAGGGCACCGCGCTGGCCTTCGCGCACGGCCTGAACATCCATTTCAACCTGATCGACGCACGGCCGGACATCGACGTGTTCATGATCGCGCCGAAAGGCCCCGGCCACACCGTGCGCTCCGAGTACGAGCGCGGCGGTGGCGTGCCCTGCCTGGTCGCGGTGGACCAGAACCCGTCCGGCAACGCGCTGGAAATTGCGCTCAGCTACGCCAGCGCCATCGGCGGCGGCCGCGCCGGCATCATCGAGACGACGTTCAAGGAGGAATGCGAGACCGACCTGTTCGGCGAGCAGGCGGTGCTGTGCGGCGGCCTGGTGGAGCTGATAAAGGCCGGGTTCGAGACGCTGACGGAGGCCGGCTACGCGCCGGAGATGGCGTATTTCGAGTGCCTGCATGAGGTGAAGCTGATCGTGGACCTGATCTACGAGGGCGGCATCGCCAACATGAACTACTCCATCAGCAACACGGCCGAATACGGTGAGTACGTCACCGGGCCGCGCATTATCACGGCCGAGACGAAGGCGGAGATGAAACGCGTGCTGGCGGATATCCAGTCCGGCCGCTTCGCGCGCGACTGGATCCTGGAGAACAAGGTGAACCAGGCCAGCTTCCGAGCCACCAGGCGGCGCAATGCCGAGCACCCGATCGAGCGGGTGGGCGAGCGGCTGCGCGGCATGATGCCGTGGATCACCAAGAACGCGCTGGTCGATAAGTCCCGCAACTGACCGCGGCAGGATGGCGTACCCACGCCCTTCCGGGAACGCCCCGCCGCGTCAACACGCGGCGACAGCGGAGCAAAAGTTTTTTGCTGCTTTTTTTCAAAAAAGCAGGCCTTTCTCCCTGGCCTTGAGGCCACCCCGCCACATACCGCCTATCATTACCGAAAAAAAAGCTGACGACTCAGACAATTCAATGCCAAAGGGGCGTGCGTTTCAGACATGCTGCTACGGCGTCGTGTATGGCCGACGCGTCCCACCTCACCCCAGTAAGAAGAAGTATGGAGACCCTATGAAGCTCCCCCTGATGAGCGCCGCTTTCGCAGCCGCTGCCCTGATCGCCGCCCCTGCTTTCGCCCAGACGCCCGACGCCACTGCTCCGGCCACCACGCCCACCACCACCCCGCCGGACACGACCACAACCACGACCACCACGAACCACAAGCACCACCACCACCACTCGAGCCATCACCACCATTCGAAGGCCGCCAGCAGCGACGCCGCTCCTGCCGCAGCCCCGGACGCTTCCGCCCCGGCTCCCGACGCGCCGAAGTAAGGCCGACACGACCGTCTTTTCTGAAGAGAAAAGGCCAGAGATCCTTGCTCCCTGCCTGCGGCTGATCCCGCTCGCACCCGACAGGGAAAAAGGTTTTCTGGCCCTTTCTTTCAGAAAAGGGCTACCCGCTTTGCGTTTCCTGTTATGCTCCGCCGCATGACCGCGGTCGCAACCTTCGCGCTTCGACTTATCGCCCCCTGAGCGGGTTCGTTCAGGGACACACGGCGCCATGGGCGCCATACGATATTTTCGACCTGCCGAGGATTTCCCCATGCCTATCGACCATCCGAGTTTCGGCCGTCTGGACGACGACCGCGTCATCATGTTCGACACCACGTTGCGCGACGGCGAGCAGTCGCCCGGCTTCTCGATGAACCTGGCCGAGAAGATACGCCTGGCGCACGCGCTGGCGGAACTCGGCGCGGACGTGATCGAGGCGGGCTTCCCCATCGCCTCGCCCGGCGATTTCGAAAGCGTGGAGGCCATCGCCAGGGAAGTCCGCCGGCCGGTGATCTGCGGCCTGGCCCGCTCCGCCCCCGGTGACATAATCCGCGCGGCCGAAGCGGTGCGCCACGCCGAACGGCCGCGCATACACACCTTCATCAGCACCAGCCCGCTGCACATGAAATACAAGCTGCGCATGGAGCCGGACACGGTGCTGGAAGCCGTCACCGCCTCCGTCACCCTGGCGCGGCGCCACACCGCGGATGTGGAGTGGTCCGCCGAGGACGGCAGCCGCACGGAGCCCGATTTCCTGGCCCGTTGCGTGGAAGCCGCCATTGCCGCGGGTGCCACCACGATCAACATCCCCGACACGGTCGGCTACGCCCTGCCGGAGGACCTGACGCGCATCTTCACCGACCTGCGCGCGCGCGTGCCGGGCGCGGACACCGTGGTGTTCTCCGCCCACAACCACAACGATTTGGGCCTGGCGGTGGCCAACACCGTGGCCGCCCTGCGTGCCGGCGCCCGCCAGGTGGAATGCACGATAAACGGCATAGGCGAGCGCGCCGGTAACGCGGCGCTCGAGGAGATCACCATGGCGCTGCGCACGCGCCAGGATGCGGTGCCGCTGCGCACCGGTATCGTCAGCGAACACATCCTGCGCACCTCCCGCCTGCTGTCCACCATCACCGGTTTCGACGTGCAGCCGAACAAGGCGATCGTCGGCCGCAACGCCTTTGCCCATGAGAGCGGCATCCACCAGGACGGCATGCTGAAGAACGCGCAGACCTACGAGATCATGACGCCCGAGAGCGTGGGCTGGACCAAGACCAACCTCGTCATGGGCAAGCATTCCGGCCGCGCCGCGTTCCGCGACAAGCTGGCGAGCCTCGGCTACACGGATGTCGGTGACAACGCGCTGAACGACGCGTTCCGCCGCTTCAAGGACATCGCCGACCGCAAGAAGATCGTCTACGACGAGGACATCGTGGCCCTGGTCGACGACGAGGTGGGCCGCGACCACACGCGCATACGTTTCGTCAGCCTGGACGTCCGTGCCGGTTCCCGCGGCCCCGCCCGCGCGGAACTGACGCTGGAGGTCGACGGCGTGCAAAGCAGCGAGGCCGAAACGGGCGACGGCCCGATAGATGCCACCTTCCGCGCCATACGCGCGATCTTTCCCCACGAGGCGTCGCTGGTGCTGTTTTCGGTAGGCGCAGTGACCGAGGGCACCGACGCGCAGGCGAAAACCACCGTGCGCCTGACGGAGAACGGCAAGATGGTCGATGGCCAGGGCGCGGATACGGACACCATCGTGGCGTCCGCCCGCGCTTACGTGCACGCGCTGAACAAGCTGCTGGTGAAGCGGCTGCGCACGGAGCCGGGGGCTTTGCTGGCCAGCGCGTAAGGCAAGGCAAGGCCTTCTTTTTTGAAAAGAAGAAGCAAAAAACTTTTGCTTCCTGCGCAGGCTCGGATGCGTCGATCAATTGAAAGGCACCCGGCTGCCGCCGTAGCGAAAGGGAGCAAAAGTTTTGGTCCTTTTTTTCAAAAAAGGACCGCTTGCTGGTCGTGGCGGTGGCGGTGGCGGTGGCGGACGAGCCTGAAACTTATTCGGCGACCAGTTTGCTGGCGTCCTGAAGCGCCGTCTCCGGCGGCGCTGGTCAGGTGTATGCGGTCCTGATGCTTCTCGCACCGCCGGTCGAGGCGGCAGATCATGGGCAGAGGGGTAGGCGGGAGCAAGTCAAGCGGCCCTATACAACCGTGTGACAAAGCGGAACGCGTCCGGAATCGGCGAAAGACTTCGGAATTAAGCAGTTTCCGGACCGCCAGGAATGACGGCGATCCGAAGAACGGCTGCGATTACAGATTAGTAGCCGTTGTAACCTGGCG
>CAXUOA010000284.1:0-2659 GCA_964252625.1 uncultured Acetobacteraceae bacterium
CAGGAAGCAAAAGTTTTTTGCTTCTTTTTTTCAAAAAAGAAGGCCTTCCTTCCTGGCGCAAGTGTCCTCAGCGGGATCCAGCGGCGTCACGCGACGCGTGCTGCGCACCACGCCCTGGCCTTCCTTGCCTACGTCATCCGCCGGTACGGTCCACCCTCAAACCCCCTTCCCCGGGTTCATCACCCCACCCGGGTCCAAAGCCCGCCTTACCGCCCGCATCATCCGCACCTCCACCTCCGGCAGCAGGCGCACGGCCTCCGCCGCGCGCAGCACGCCCAGCCCGTGCTCGGCCGCGATCGTGCCGCCGCGCGCCAGGACCAAGTCGTGCACGCACTGGGCCACCGCGTCCTCCCGGGCCAGGAAGCGCGCTGCCTCTGCCGGACCGCGCGGCCCCGCTTCCTGCAGCACGTTGTAGTGCACGTTGCCGTCGCCGAGATGGCCGAATACACCGGGACGCAAGCCGGGAGCCAACCGCGCCACCGCCGCGTCCGCTTCGGCGATGAAGCCGGGCACGGCCGAGAGGGGCAACGCGACGTCGTGCTTCAGGCCGGCGCCGTCCGCCGCCTGCGCGTCCGAAATGCCTTCGCGCAACGCCCACAATGCCGCGGCTTGCGCTTCGGAGGCGGACAGCACCGCGTTGCCCGCCAAACCGCGCGCCAGGGCTTCCTCCAGGATCGCCGATGCCGTCTGCGCCGGCGCGGGATCCTGCTGCCAGGCCGATACTTCCATCAGGACGTACCACGGGTAAGGCGCGGCAAACGGCCGGCGCGTGCCGCCCGCATGCAGCAACACCATAGCGAGACACGCCTCGCTCATCAATTCGAAGGCCGTCAGCCCGTCACCGGCGCGGTCCTGCGCCACCTCCAGCAGGCACAGCGCCGTCGCGGGCGTGGGAACGGCGACGAACGCCACATTGCGGGTTTTCGGACGTGGGTGAAGCTTCAGCACGGCCGCGGTGATGATGCCCAGCGTCCCTTCGGCGCCTATGAACAGGTCGCGCAAATCCAGGCCGGCGGTATTCTTGCGCAGCGCCCGCAAGCCGTCCCAAAGCTCGCCTGACGGCGTCGCCACCTCCAGCCCCAGGCACAGCGCACGCGCCGTGCCGTAGCGCAGCACGTGCACGCCACCTGCGTTGGTCGAAAGATTGCCGCCGATCGTGCAGCTCCCCTCCGCGGCCAGGCTCAGGGGGAACAGACGGTCCGCGCGCTCCGCCGCAAGCTGCACGTCGCGCAGGATGCAGCCGGCCTCCGCCACCAGGCTGCTATTGGCTGCGTCAACCCCGCGTATCCGGTTCAGCCTTGCCAGAGACACCACCAGCGCGTGGCCGCTGCCATCCGGCACGGAGCCGCCGGACAGCCCGGTGTTGCCGCCCTGCGGCACCACGGGCACCCGGTGCGCATTGCACCAGCCCAGCACGGCCGCCACGTCCTGTGCCGTGTCCGGCATCGCCACGGCGCACGCGCTGCCGTGCCAGCGCCTGCGCCAGTCGGTCAGGAACGGCGCCATGTCGTCGGCCGCGGTAAGCAGCCTTCCGGCAAAGCAACCGCGCAGCGCCGCCATAGAAGCAGGTCCGGAACGTGCCGTGTCCATTTGGGTCGGGTTGGAACACGCAGACTGCAGGGCCGGCAAGCGGCGGCTTCAGACCGGGGCGATGGGCTGCAGCAGATGCTCCACCTTCGTGCCTTCCGGGATGATGAGCAGGCTTCCCGGCCGGCTGGCCCTGGCCGTGGTCACCGCGCGCTTCGGGCACACGCCCAGACAGGCCACTTCCACCAGCCCGATCTGCCCGCGCTGCCCGGTGGTGCGCAGCGCACCCCGCAGGGCACGCCGCAGCGTCTCCTTGCCGTCGGCGCCGAAGCCGCCATCCAGCTTGCGGCTGCATTTGCGGCAGATTAACAAGGCGTCAGTCCACCCGGTCGCCACGCTGTGTATCTGGTTGTCGTCGATCGCGCGATGCTTTGCCATGCGTGCGTAACGCCGGGATCGGGGAAGGACGCCTTGCCGTGAAGCATGACAGACATTTTCTCCCCGCCAGGGTGTCTGCGTGATGCGTTGCCGGCGCCCTGCGCGTTGCCTGATCTGAGCGGATGATGCTTCGCCGCCGCTTCACCCACGCCGACCAGCTGTTGTTCGCGTCGCTCTCGGGCGACAGCAACCCGATGCACATGGACGCCCTGGCCGCGCGCCGCACGCAGGCGGGCATGCCCGTGGTGCACGGCGTGCACGCGCTGCTCTGGGCGCTGGACGGCGCGGCGTCCGCCGGGCTGACCCTGGGCGGGTTGCAGCAGCTGAAAGTGCAGTTCACCCGGTTCATACAACTGGACCAGGAAGCGACGCTGGAGGTCGCGCAATCCAGCCCCGCAGCCGCCCGCCTGACTGTCTCGACGGCAGGGCTGGCGGCGGTCACCGTCGCACTGCGCTTCGGCACACAAATGCCCCAGGCCGCCATGCCCCAGGCCGCCATACCCTCGGCCGCAATGCCGGTACCCCATGCACCGCGCGCCACCGAGCTGTCACTGGCGCAAATGGACGGTCTGAGCGGCTGGCTTGCTTCGCCCGTCCCCGCCGCACGCTTCGCAGAGGTGTTCCCCGCCGCCGCCGCCGGCCTCACGCCGCGCCGCCTGTCCGGGCTGGCGCAGACGTCCCGGCTGGTGGGCAT
>CAXUOA010000284.1:2669-3958 GCA_964252625.1 uncultured Acetobacteraceae bacterium
GGTCTGCCCGGGCCTGCACTCGATCTACGCGGGCCTGACGCTCGAGCTGACCGGCATTGCGGAAGGCCAGGCGGGAATCGCGTTCCGCGTCAGCAAAGCCGATGAACGGTTCCGGCTGGTGGATCTCGCAATCCAGGGCGACGGGCTGGCGGGCAAGGTATCCGCGTTCGCGCGGCACGCGCCCGTGGCGCCACCCGCCATGGCGGATGTGTCGCGCCATGTCCGCCCGGGCGAATTCCACGGAACACGCGCGCTGGTCGCCGGCGGTTCGCGTGGCCTGGGTGCACTGACCGCCATGCTGCTGGCCGCGGGCGGCGCCGGCGTGACGATCACCTATGCGCGCGGCCGCGACGATGCCGAACAGGTCAGCAAACTGATCAATGCCGCCTGCGGGCCGCACACCTGCGACGTGCTCGCCTATGACGCGACGGTTGCCGCGGCACCGCAACTCGCCTGCATGGCCCGCCCTGTCACGCAACTATACTATTTCGCGACGCCGCAAATCTTCCTGCAGAAACCCCGGGCTTTCGCCAGCGACGTCTTCCACGCGTTCAGCCGGGTGTATGTGGACGCATTTCACGAGTGCTGCGCGGCGTTGCAGCCCAGACCGGCCTCGGTGTTCTATCCATCCTCGGTCGCCGTCACCGAACGCCCGGCCGGCATGGTGGAATACGCCATGGCAAAGGCCGCGGGCGAGATGCTGTGCGAGGACATGCAAGCGTCAGGCTGGAACATCGTGCAGGCGCGCCTGCCACGGCTGTTGACGGATCAGACTGCGACCGTGGCACAAGTACAGACGGCCAATCCGGTCGCGGTCATGCTGCCGCTGATACGCGCAATGTAAAAAAGCCTTTCCTCACGAGGAGGAAAGGCCTTTTTCCATCAAGCCGCGGCGTGATTACAAGTCGCGCGCGCTACTTCGCCTTACCTTCAGATGCCCGGGCGAACCGTGGTAGCCGTGCCCGGCGTGCTTGCAGGCAGCGCCGCCTGGTCGTCGAAACGCTGCCAGCCGGACGCGGTGTACTCCGCCCGCCGTGACGTCGTATCCACGTGGCTCCGGTCATTGAGGATGCGCTCCGCTTCCGGGATACGTGCCTCGTCGGCCTGCACCGTCACCAGCGAACCGCCGCGGCGTACGCCCTCGGCATACACATGCGCGTCGTCCTCGGAGACGCCGGCATGCGTCAGTGAACCGACAAGGCCACCCGCGCCGCCGCCGATGGCCGCACCCACGCCGGCGCCTGGCAGGGTGGCCACCAGCCAGCCGGCGGCAACCACCGGGCCTACAC
>CAXUOA010000285.1:0-3939 GCA_964252625.1 uncultured Acetobacteraceae bacterium
CAAAGAAAGCAAGCAGTCCTTTTTTGAAAAAAAGGACCAAAAAACTTTTGCTTCCCTTCGCATTTGCAGCAGCCGCGTGCTTCTGAATTGATCGAGGCATTTGAGCCTGCGCAGGAAGCAAAAGTTTTTTGCTTCTTTTTTTCAAAGAAGAAGGCCTTGCTTGCCTGCCCAAGCGTCAGTCCCGAAACGCGTTGGTATCAGGTCATGCCATGGGTTTCGATCGGCAAGGAAGGTTGTCGGAAGAACCGCACGCTCACTTGCCCAGACATTCCAGCAAAGCCTCGATTATCCCGCCAGCACCGGCCTCCCACGTGAACGAAGCAGCGTGCGCCAGGCACGCCCGCCGCAATGCGCCCCTGTCCCGGCGCGCCAGCAGTTCCGCCAGCGCGCGGTGCATGTCCTCGGCGGAGAGCGGGTCGAAATAGGTGCAGCACGCGCCGCCTGCTTCGGGGATGCTGCTGCTCCAGGACGCCGCGCAAGGCGTGCCGGCGGACAGGCTCTCCAGCACGGGCAGGCCGAAACCCTCGAAGAGCGACGGGTACAGCGTGGCCTCAGCCCCTGCCAGCAACCGGTATTTGGTGAAATCATCCACGAAACCGGTGAACAGGATGCGGCCGGAGCCGCGCGCGGTCTCGAGGCTGGCAGGCAGCGCGTGCTGTTCTTCCAGCCAGCCCATCTTGCCGGTGAAGACGAAGCGGTGGCTGTCCAGCAAGGCCGGGTAGGCGGCCAGCATGTCGAAGACGAGCATGACGTTCTTGCGAGGTTCGCGCGTGCCGAGGATCAGCACGTAGGGCTCGGCACCGGCCGGGCCACGCTGGTTTGCCGCCTCCACGTCGAAGCTCTCCGGCCAGGTGACGCCGTTACGCGCCACCACCAGCCGGGCCGGGTCGACGCCGAGATAGGCCACGAGGTCGTCGGCGGAGGCCTGCGAGACGGCGACCACAACGTCGTTCGAGGCGATGTCGGCCATCATCGCCTCCATGTGGTGGTCGACGTTTCCCTTGATGTGGAAGTAGGGCAGCACGAGCGTCGAGAGGTCATGGAAGACGCTGCATTCCACGCTGAAGGCGCGGCGTATGGGCTTGACGGAGGGGAACACGCCGAGCGTGGGGCCCGCCGCTGGTTGCAGGATGGGAAGCGTGCCGACGCGCGCCCTGCCGGTCTGCTGGGCACGCAGGAGGAACAGGCCGGTCCGGCGGCGCAGGGCGTCGGCCACCACGTCCTGGCTGATGACGGCCTCGCCCAGGAAGAAGTGCAGCCGTGCCGGAAAATGCGCCAGCATGGCACCGGCCAGGCCGGCGGCGACGATGGGGATGCCCGTCCACTGCTCCTCCAGCAACGGTGAGACGTCGAGGAAGACTTGCGCGTCCGCCGCCTCCAGCCCGGCGGCGGCACGGGCCAGGGTCGCGCTGCTCATGCGGCTGCTTTGCTGCGCCGGCGCGCGGGCTTAGGCGTGGCAGCCGGGCCGGGCGGCATCATCGCCTGCTGTCCGGCGGTCAGGTGTAGAAGCGCGGGCAGCTGGCGTGGCGAGGGCAGCCGCGCCAGGAAGATCAATGCGCCGTAGCGTGTCTCCGCCTCCACGCGCAGTTCCTCGTCCGCCCTGACATGGGGCGTGCCCGGCTGCTCGCCGCCGATCAGCAAAGGCGCGATGTCGTTGGCGGCCAGCCGGCCGAGCGTCCACCAATGCTCCGGATCGTTGCCGTCCACCCAGGCCACGCGTGACAGGCGGCGCAACGCGGCGGCCCCGTCCTGCGAGCGGACACGCGCCAGGAACATCTGGCGCAGCATGGAAGGGCCATGGCCGGCGGCCTCCCTCACCCGGGCGATCAGGTCGCGTATGATTCCGGTCTGGCCGATATAGTTGAACGGCAGCAGGATCATGCGGGGCAAGGCGGTCCGCGGCGTGGCCAGGCGGGCGAGCCGGGTGAGCAGTTCGGGCAGGATGCTGCCGGGATGGTCCATGTTCCAGGCCACCAGCACGGACGGTGTCCCGTCTGCCGGACAGGCTCCGGCGTCGCGCCCATGCCCGGCTGCCCAGGCATCCGACTGGAACCCGTCCAGACACGCGATCTCCAGACCGGCCGTGCCCGGCGTGCCGTGCGGCAGGGCGGCGGCGGCGAGGCCTTCGGGCAGATCGAGAATTGGCAATGCCGCGCCGCCGCTGCGAACGGGTGCGACGGCCTGCGGTGTAAGCCGGTAGGCACGCTGCATGGCGGCGGGCAGAACCAGGCCGCTGGCAAAAGGATGGTGGCTGGCGGTCAGCAACGGCGCGCCCCGACATTCGGCGAGAACGGCGGCGTTGCGCGCGCCTTTCAGCACGCGCGCGGACCGCACGCCGCCGAACCGCAGATGCACGACGTCGGCGTCCGTCCCGGGTGCCGCGGTGGCGCCGGCGCTGACGAGGGTGCGGGCGAGAGTGCGGGAGAGAGCAAGCCGCAGGCCGGCTTCGCCCGCGAACATCTCCGGGAACGGTGCAAACAGCAGCAGGCCCGCATCGCGGGAAGCGGCCGCCGATGCTGCAAACGCCAGCAACTGCGACTCGCTGCCGAGCAGCACCTGCGGCAGCGCCAGGCCGTCGGCCGATTGCAACGCGGTCGCGTGGCGGCGCAGCGGACCTGGGCAGCTCAGCACCACGCAGGGCGCGCCTGTCCAATCGTCCAGCATCTTCAACCAACCGTCTCCTGTCACGCAGTGCCAGTATGCGCGTGGCCCGGATATGCGCTAGGGAGCGACAATGAAATCGGGGAAGACAAGCAGCCCCTTCGTGAACAGGACGAGGGAGATTGCTCATCCCCGCCGGCCAGGTGCCTGTCGGCTTGCATCCGGTGGCACGGCGGGAGCAGGAGTTTCTTGCTTCTTTCCCACAGAAAAAGGCTTTCTCCTCCAACAGTTGCGAAACGACGGAGTCTTCAAGCTGATCCAAGGCAAGATCGACGCACTCACCCGGAGCGGCCTGTTTCTCGGCTGGGTGCGGGACGGCGCGCGGCCGGATGCCTGCCGTGTGCAGATGATGTATGCGGGTGAGACAGTGGCGGACGCCATAGCCAGCCTGTTCAACCGCAGTGTGTTGCAAAGCGGCCACGGCCACGGCCATCACGGCTTCCGGGCCAGGCTGCTGCGCCCGCTGCCGCCCGGTCCGGGGGTGGTGACGATGCATCTGCCGGCACAGGGTGCGGCCGCGCCGATGCCGGTGGACGTGCCGGAACTGGACCCGCCCGCTATCCTCCCGGTCGAGGACATGCTGTGCCAGCCGCCCGGCTGGACCGCGGCTGACGTGGCCGCCAACCTCGCCTGCCTCTACCCGGAGGCGAACTGCGCCCGGCTGGGCCCGGAACGCTTCACCGACGCCGTGTTCCGGTTCGTCTTCGGCCGCTGGCCGAGCGAGGCGGAAAGCTGGATGAACACGCAGAGCCTGACGGCCGGACGCCTCACGCCGCGGGCGCTGCTGCTGGAATGCCTGACCTCGCGCGAGCGGACGGAGTCGGCGTCGGTGCTTCCAGGCCCGTTCGACCCGGGATTTCCTTTCACCCTGAACGCCCATCAGCCGTCGACCCAGGCCGCCCTGTCATGACGATTGCCGACCGGCTGGTGGCCGAATTGATGCTCGTATCCGTTCTGGTGGCGGGGGAAGGTGCCGAGGCGCTGGCTGACGAGCTGTCCGCGGCCGGCGCGGCGGCAGAGCTGCTGGCAGGCACGGAACCCCCGCAGGGCTTCGATCTGGCGATACTTCTGGCCGAACCCGGCGCCGCCGGCGCACCGGTCACCCGCTCGACGGTGGAGGCGCTCGCGCAAGCCAGCGACCGGCTTTTGCTGGCGCCCACGCCGCTGGGCGGCAACGCCGAAGGGGCCGGCCCGGCCTTGCCCGAACTGCCGCAATGGTTCGAGCTGTTCGCCGAGCTCGGCTACCAGCCGGTGGTCGAGTTCGACGCCCGCTTCGTC
>CAXUOA010000286.1:0-3938 GCA_964252625.1 uncultured Acetobacteraceae bacterium
CGCCTGAAATACGTCGTCGACGACATGGGCCTGCCGTGGCTGCGTGACACGCTCGCCACCTATTACGGCCGCCCTTTGCCAGAACCCCGCCCGATGACCCTGCAGGTCCCGGACATCCTAGGCTGGCACGAGCAGGGCGACGGCCGCCTCTGGCTGGGCGTCCCCGTCGCCGCCGGCCGCATAATCGACGGCGGCCCCTCCCAGCCCGCAGGGGCTCGCCTGCGCACCGCGCTGCGCCTCATCGGCGAACGCTTCGCCCCGAACTACATCATGACCCCCCAGCAGGACGTCCTGCTGACGGACATCGACCCTGCCCGGCGCGCGGCCATCGACAGCCTCCTCGTCGAACACGGCGTCACCCCGGCAGACGCCATGTCCCCCATGGCGCAATACGCCCTGTCCTGCCCCGCTTTGCCCACTTGCGGCCTGGCCCTCACCGAAGCCGAGCGAATGCACCCCGAAATTGTCGCCGGCTTCGATGCCCTGCTCGCCCGCCACGACCTTGCCGCCCGCCGCATCAGCGTGCGCATCACCGGCTGCCCCAACGGCTGCGCCCGCACCTATGCCGGTGACATCGGCATCGTCGGCCGCATGCCCGGCTTCTACGCCATCTATGTCGGCGGTGACTTCGAAGGCACCCGCCTAAGCTTCAAGCTTCTTGAGAAAGTGCCGCACGCCGCGGTCATCAGCCTGTTCGACCCGCTGTTCGCCGCCTGGTCCGCCACTCCCGGCGAAGGCTTCGGCGATTTCTGCACCCGGCTTGGTCGCGAGGCGCTGCTGGATCTCATGCCTGAGGCTCAGACGGCGGCGTAAGGCAAGCAAGCAGTTCTTTTTTGAAAAAAAGAACCAAAAAACTTTTGCTCCGCTGTCGCGGACTCACCGGCTCAGGTGCGCCAGAACTTTCCCAATCGCCACGGGTTAATGCTGCTACGCCACGCGCGCAGGAGACCCAGAATGGCCGACACCTCGCAATCCGTCATGCTACAGATCGCTGCCCTGGCGAACGGCCGTTACAGCGTCGTCGGCATAGGTGAGACCGCGATGGAAAACGACGAGGGCGCTTTTGCCACGCGTGATGAAGCCGAAGACTGGATGTTCCGCCGCTCGCAGATGCTAGACGCGCAGGCCAACGAACTCGACGTCATGAAACCCGCCGACGGCCAGGGCCTGCGCTAACTACCGCAAGTCTTCTGTCGGCGACTAAAGAAACGGATTACCCCGCCGTTCCGCCCCGATCGATGATGCCGGCCCATGCCCGCAGACGAACCGCAGATCGTCACCCAGCGGCAACAACTTCGTCTTGATCGAGGCGATCAGCGCCTCGTGGTCCCCATAAGCGAAATCCGTCCGCCCCACCGATCCGGCAAACAACACGTCGCCCACTTGGGCAAACCGCGCCGCCTTGTTGACGAACACCACATGCCCCGGCGTGTGCCCCGGACAATGCAGCACTTCGAACACGTGCTCGCCCACCGAGACGGTGTCGCCCTCAAGCAGATACCGGTCCGGCGTGCAATTACGCAGTCCTGTCAACC
Organism: uncultured Acetobacteraceae bacterium; assembly: GCA_964252625.1. GTDB lineage: Bacteria > Pseudomonadota > Alphaproteobacteria > Acetobacterales > Acetobacteraceae > BOG-908. The sequence continues at coordinate 1,536 of CAXUOA010000286.1, forward strand.
CATATGCCGCCGCCTGCTCGGCAAGACCGTCCAGCAACATCGTATCCCGTCTGTCCGGGCCGATGATCTCCAGCTTCAGCCGCTCGGCCAGTTCGGCCGCCCCGCCCGCATGGTCCAGATGCCCGTGCGTCAGCCAGATCGCCGTCGGCAGCAGCGCTTGGGCGTTCAGCGCCGCCACGATCATGTCCACATCCCCACCGGGATCGACGATCACCGCCTGCCCGCTCGCGGCATCGCTGATCAGGGTGCAATTCTGCTGGATCGGCGTCACCGGGACGACCGCCACTTTCAAGCCTGCCAACGCGCGCTCCTGACCAGAAAGAAAGGCCTTCTTTTTTGAAAAAAAGAAGCAAAAAACTTCTGACTCCGCTGTCGCGCGCCTGTTGGCAGGCATCCTGGCGGGGCCGTCAGATTCTTGCTTCTTTCTCTACAGAAGACGTCTTGGCTTACGGTGTCAGACCGCCTTTTTCAAGTTCGGGCTGGCCTTGAACCGCACCGTCTTGCCGGCTTTCACCTTCACCGGCTCACCAGTCCGCGGGTTCATCGCCTTGCGTGCCTTTGTCTTGCGCACGGTGAACGTGCCGAAGGACGGCAGCGTGAAACCTCCCTCCTTCTTCAGCTGCTTGACGATCGCGTCGATCAGCGTGCCGGCAGCCGCATTGGCGGCAACACCCGTACAGTCGGTGCTTTCCTGGATGATGTCGGCAATGAAGGCTTTGCTCATGATAGTCGTCGAACTCCTGATCCTGCACCGGCCGGGTGCGCGGTGGATGATTGGCCGTGACCCTGAATTGCACGTGAACGAATGCCAAAGGTCCTCCGGACCCGGGCACCGCACCCCCCGTCGTGCAAATCCGGCAGCGTCAACCCCCACGTTCGGCAATACGCGTTTCCGCAGGCGCGCGCAACACTATGCTTGGAAAATCGTTAGCGCAGTGCTGCATTCTCGCCACGTATCCAGCAGAGCGGTGTCAGGCGCGGTGGAAAACCGGGCGTGAACTCCCGTCCCACCTCAAGGGATGCCTGTAGGTTGTAGAAAGGATCTTCTGCAATCATAGATTGCCATTTGTTACGCAAACGTTGTACTTCCACGGCCTCCAGGGCCGCCCGCGCGCCGGCGTAGTGCCGCCCAAGCGATGTGCCCTCGTAATGATACAGTTCGACGGACGCCGCAATTGCAACGACAGCACCCGCGTCGCCCGCGCGAAGGCAGAAATCCACGTCGTTCAGCGCAATCGCAAACGCCTCGTCCATGCCGCCCGCCGCGTCCCACACCGTGCGGCGCACGAGCAGGCAGGCGGCCGTCACGGCGGAGACTTGCCTGTCCAGCAGCGCAATCCCGTGCGGCCCGCCATCGCCGCGCCCGGTCAGCCGGAACGCATGTTCGCACAGATGCGCCAGCCCCATGACCACGCCGCCATGCTGCACCCGTGTGTTGCCGTAAAGCAGCCGCGCGCCGACGATGTCGGCCCGCAGGGGCGCCGCCGCCTGGGTGAAGGCCACCATGCGCCGCAACCAATCCTCGCACACCGGCCGCACGTCGTCGTTCAGCAGCAGGACGAGCTCTCCTTCGGTTGCGCGCACCGCCGCGTTATTGACCGCGGCGTAGTTGAACACCGCCATGTCCAGGTCCAGAACACGTACGCGCGGCAGGCTTGCGGCACGCGCCAGGTTGCGCGCCTGCACGCGGTCGCCGCCGTCTCGCCGGGAGACCGCGAGAAGTATCTCGAAATCCGGGTAATCCGTCTGCGCCACCACCTCACCCAGGCACCGCAACACGTGCGCGGCCCGGCAGGAGGTCGGGATAACGATGCTGACTTTCGGCCAGCGCTCCGGCCGCACGGCGGGTGCGGCTGGCGTCACCCGCACGCCAGCCACGTGGGTCAGCACCAGCGGGATGTGCCGGAACCCGTCGGGCAAGCTGCCGGCCGCCTGCTCCGGGTGCACGGCCCGCGCACCAACCGCCAGCAACCCGCTTTGTGCCAGCCAGGGGTCCGCATCGGGCTTGAACAGCGGCGCCGTGCGGCCTTCGCCGGACAGGCAGTCCGCATCGGCGTAGAACCCGGCGGCATTTGGCGCGGCGCGTATCGCTCTGGCGAAACACCCCAGCGCATGGGCGGCCAGCACGTCACCGGCCGCCAGCACGACCAGCCACGCCCCAGCCAGGCGCTGCAACCCGGCCAGGTCCTCCACGCAACGCACCCGGGCCGGCTGCACCCATTGCGCCGCCACCGATTGCAAGGAAGACGCCGGCGCGCCACCCACCACCACCACTTCGACCGCCACGCCGGCCGAAGCCGCCACCAGCGCCGCCCGCTCCGCCTCGCCCCAGCGGTCGAATAGCGCGACCCACACCGCATAAGGCGGCGCCTCCCCCGCCCGGGCAGGCGCCTGCCCGAGTTC
>CAXUOA010000287.1:0-3128 GCA_964252625.1 uncultured Acetobacteraceae bacterium
CCGTCCGGCTGACCTGGTCCAGACGACCGCGCCGGGCGACCCGCACGGCGCACCCGTGGTGGGCCGGATGGAGCAGGGCCGTTTGGTGGCGTATTGGAGCCGCGCCGATATCGCCGCCGGCCGCATGGGCGAGGCGGCGCGCCCGCTGTTCTGGCTTGCCGACCCGGTGGATCTGTTCTTTCTGCAGATACAGGGCGCGGGCCGCGTGCGCCTGCCGGACGCCACCGTGGTCCGCCTGGGCTATGACGGCAAGAACGGCCGCCCCTACACGCCGATCGGCCGCGTGCTGACGGCGCAGCATGCGCTGCCGCCGGACGGGGTGAGCATGCAATCCATACGCGCCTGGCTGGGCGCGCATCCGGGCCAGGCGCAGGCGGTGATGGACCGCAACGAGGACTACGTGTTCTTCCGGGTGCTGAACGGAAGCGATGCGGGGCTGGGGCCGCCCGGGGCGCTGGGCGTGCCGCTGACGCCCGGGCGCAGCGCCGCGGTCGACCGGCACAGCGTGCCGCTCGGCGCGCCGGTGTTTGCCGACCCCACGGACCCGTTGACGCACCAGCCCTGGCGGCGGCTGCTGCTGGCGCAGGATGTCGGGTCGGACATCGTGGGGGCGGGGCGGTTGGGTGTGTTCCTGGGTGCGGGCGATCTGGCCGAGGCGCAGGCCGGGCGGATGCGTGAGGCGGGAGTCGAGTACGTGTTGTTGCCGCGGAAGTAAGGAAGCAAGGCCTTCTTTTCTGAAGAAAAGAAGCAAAAGACTTTTACTCCGCTGTCGCCGGCCTGTTGATTGATGTGCGTGCCTGCCCAGCGCCCGGAAGAGTAAGTTTTTTGGCCTTTTTTTCAAAAAAGGACTGCTTGCCTTCCTTGTCCCGACGCCGCGACACATGGCACCACCGGCAGATGCTTACCCTCGTCGCGGGCCAGGACCTGCATTACGGCGATTGCCTTGCCATATTGCCGCTTCTCGACGCGGCGAGCATCGACGTCGTGGTTACCTCGCCGCCGTATAACCTGAACCTTGCTTATTCCGCATATAATGATGCGAAATCGGAGGCGGATTACCTCGACTGGCTGGTTGCCGTGTGCGCGGGGATCGGGCGGGTGATGCGGCCGGACGGCTCGTTCTTTCTCAACATTGCAGGATCGAACAGCCGTCCCTGGCTGCCGTTCGAGCTCATCGTCCGGCTGCGTCCGTTGTTCGTGTTGCAGAACCACATCACCTGGATCAAGGCGGTGAGCGTCGGGCAGGACAGTGTGGGCCACCACAAGCCGCTCAACAGCCGGCGTTTCCTGAACCACAACCACGAACACGTCTTTCACCTGACGCTGACGGGTGACGTGCAACTCGATCGTCTGGCGATCGGCGTGCCGTTCAAGGACAAGTCCAACATCGCCAGGCGCGGGCACGCGCAGGATGCGCGGTGTCGCGGCAACACCTGGTTCATCCCGTACCGGACGGTGCAGACGCGGACGGAGAAATACAACCATCCCGGCACGTTTCCGGTGGACCTGCCGAGGTGGTGCATACGCCTGCACGGGCGGCCTGGCGCCGTGGTGCTGGATCCGTTTGCCGGCACGGGGACCACGCTTGTCGCGGCCCTGCTGGAGAATGCGCGCGGAATCGGCATAGAGATGGATGCGGCCTACGTGGCCACCGCCGTCAGGAGATTGTCCGGGATGGCAAAGTAGCGCGGTTTGAAGCACCCAGCACGCGCAAGAAAGCTTGGGAGCGCATCAGCAGCCAGGAAGCAAAAGTTTTTTGCTTCTTTTTTTCAAAAAAGAAGGCGTTGCTGGCTTACCGCGTAGACACATGCGCCTCCACCGACAGCCCCGGAAACAGCCGGGCCACGAGCGGCTGTCCGGGGTCCAGGGTGATCTTCACCGCCACGCGCTGCACCACCTTCGTGAAATTGCCCGTCGCCCGCTCCGGCGGCAGGGCGCTCTGGTCGGCGACCGAGGTGGGGCCGAGGCTTTGCACGTGGCCGTGCAGGGTGACGCGCGGGAAGGCGTCCACGTGCAGTTCCGCGCGCTGGCCCACGGCCAGGTCGATCAGCTGTTCCTCGCGGTAGTTTGCGACGGCCCACACGTCACCGGCCGGCACGAAGGTGATTAGCGGGCGGCCCGGTGTCACGTAGGTGCCGGGGAAGGCCAGGCGCGCGGTGACGAAGCCGTCGGCCGGCGCCACGATGCGTGTGTAGCCGAAGTTGATGCGGGCCGCGTCCAGTTGCGCGGTTTGGGCGGCGAGCTGCGCCTGCACCTGCGCGCGCTGGGCCTGCAGGACGGTGAGCTGGGCCTGGGCGGCGCGCAGCTGGTCCTGGCTGGAGACGACCATCTCGCTGTTCTGGCGGGCGTCGGCTTCGGCGCGCTGGTAGTCCCGCAGGATGCCGCCTTCGGTGCCGTGCAGGGCGCGCTGGCGGGCGAGTTCGGCTGCGGCCTGGAAGCGGCCGGCGTCGGAGGCCTGCACGCCGGCTTGCTGGCTGGCGATGGTGGCGCGCTGGGCGTCCAGCCGCGCGTCCAGTTCGGCCAGCTGCGCCTGGGTCTGGTGCAGGCTGGCCTGGTTCTGCTCGACCTGCGACCGGTAGACGTCCTGCTCGATCTCGTAGAGCAGCTGGCCGCGGTGGACGGGCTGGTCGTCATCCGTGCCGATGCGGGTGATGTAGCCGGCGACGCGGGATTCCATCTGCACGGGGTCACCGCGCAGTTCGGCGTCTATGGTGCCGGCGGCGCTGCCTTCGAAGACGATGGCGTTCCAGTCGATCAGCAGGATGGCGACCAGCGCCAGGGCGGCGGTGGCCAGGATGGCGCGTATGATGGCGGCGCGCTGTTTCGAGCGCCGCTTTTCCTGCTCCGCTTCTTTGTCCCCGGGCTTGTTGTCTTCGGGCTTTTTGTCCTCGGGCTTCTCGGGCCCAGGCTTCTCGGGCCCAGGCTTCTCAGGCCCGGGCTTCTCAGGCCCGGGCTTCTCAGGCCCGGGCTTCTCAGGCTCGGGAGACTTGTCGTCCGTTTTGTTGCCGCCGCTCACCGGGCCGGCCTCACGGCTTTGTCCGGGCCGGTCTGCACGCGCGCCAGGGCGGACATGCCCGGCCGGATGAGGCCGCGCAGCTTGCCGCCTTCGTCGTCGAGCACGAGCTTCA
>CAXUOA010000287.1:3138-3924 GCA_964252625.1 uncultured Acetobacteraceae bacterium
AATTAATAATACTTTAATCTATCGCTAGCAGGCGGCGGCGGCTACGCACGCGGCGGCTTCGATGGCTATGGCGGCGAGGACCGACGCGGCGCCTATCGCGACCGGCGGGGCTACGCCCGTGGCTATGACCGGCATCGGTGCCGCAACCGCATCCGGCCTCACCGCGGCCCGGCGCTACTTGCGTTCCCGGTCAGCACCGCCGTCTCCACTGACAGGCCGGGAACTAGGCGCGTGTCGTTCGGCACTGGTGGAACCAGCACGATCTTCACCGGCACGCGCTGCACCACCTTGGTGTAGTTGCCGGTTGCGTTGTCGGCCTGCACGGCGGCCAGCTGCTGGCCGGTCAGCGGCGAGATGCCGGCGACGTGGGCGGGCAGCTGGATGTCCGGGTAGGTGTCCATGCGGACGAGCGCCGGCTGGCCTGGGCGTATGTCGGTCAGCTGGCGCTCGGTGAAGTTGGCGGTGATCCATACCGCGGCCAGCTGGGTCACGGGGATCACCTCCGTGCCCGCCTCCAGCAGCGTGCCGACGCGCACCTGCCTGGTGCCGGCCACCCCGTCGAACGGGGCGCGCAGGCGCGTGTAGCCCAGGCGTATGCGCGCGAGGTCCAGCGCCGCCCGGCGTGCCTCGATGTCCGCCGCCGCGCGTTGCTTCTGGGCTTGCAGCACGGCCAGCTGACGGCGGCGTTCCTCCGTCTGCGCGCCCTGCGCGCGCGCGTCGGCGGCCAGGCGGCGGTCGTCGGCAAGGGCGTTGTCGTACTGGCGGCGCAGGCCGAGGGCGGTGGGC
>CAXUOA010000288.1:0-3899 GCA_964252625.1 uncultured Acetobacteraceae bacterium
CTCGCGCAACGTCGCGAACGCCGCCTCGGCTTCCGGCGCCAACGGTCCCTGATAGGCCAGTGCGAGCGGGGCGCCGTCGCCTGGCGGCACCACCCAGTGCGCGCCGGCGATCACCGCGCCCGCGTCCAGCACGCGGGCGCGGTGGGCCAGGGCGCGGGTGGACAGGCGCAGCCAGACGGCCGAGCCGTCCGGCTTCTGCATGTGTTCGAGCGCCCAGCGCAGCAGGATGGCCAGCTCGTCCACGTAGGCCGGCTCGTAGCTGGCGAGGCGGTCCGCGGCCATGCCGAGCAGCGGGGTGTTGACCGATTGGTGCTGGCCGCCCTCGGGCGCCAGACTGATGCCGGAGGGCGTGGAGACGAGCAGGAAGCGGGCGTCCTGGTAGCAGGCATAGATCAGCGCATCGAGGCCGCGGTTGACGAACGGGTCGTACACCGTGCCGATCGGCAGCAGGCGGGCGCCGGTGAGCGCGTGGCTGAGGCCGGCGGCACCCAGCAGCAGGAACAGGTTCTGCTCGGCGATGCCAAGCTCGATGTGCTGGCCGGACGGGCTCATGCCCCAGCGCTGCATGCTGGCCACCTTGGTGTCGCGGAAGACGTCGTTTCGCGTGTGGCGGTCGAACAGGCCGCGGCGGTTCACCCAGGGGCCCAGGCTGGTGGAGACGGTGACGTCCGGGCTGGTGGTGAGCATGCGGCTGGCGGCCGCCTTCCAGGGGCCTTCGGCGCGGCCGATCTCGCCCAGTATCTCGCCGAAGCCGGTCTGGGTGGAGAGCGTGCGGCCGTCCAGCTTGCCTAGCGGGACGGTGGCGGGAAGCGGGACCGGCGGGGCGTCGTAGGCGCGGCCTTGCGGGGTGAGCCTGGTGGCGAAGGGCACGGCGTCGATGAAGGCGCGCAGTTCGGCTTCGGGGAGGTCCAGCCCCTCCGCCAGGTCCCACTCGTGGCCGGGCCGGATGCCCATGTCGGCGCGGAACGCCTCCATCTGCTCGCGTGTCATCAGGCCGGAATGGTTGTCCTTGTGACCGGCGAACGGCAGGCCCATGCCCTTGATGGTGTAGGCGATGAAGCAGGTGGGGCGGTCGCCTTCGCGGTCCGCTTCGGTCAGCGCGTCGAGTATGGTCTCGATGTCATGGCCACCGAGGTTGGTCATCAGCGCGGCGAGGTCTGCGTCGCTGAGCGGGTCGATGATGGCGCGCAGGGCCTGGCTGCGGCCGAGGTCTGCCAGCAGCGCGGTGCGCCAGGCGGCACCGCCCTGGAAGGTGAGGCTGGCGTAGAGGCTGTTCGGGCAGTCGTCGATCCAGGCGCGCAGGGCCTCGCCGCCCGGGCGCGCGAAGGCTGCTTCCTGCAGGCGGCCATGTTTGATGCGCACCACGTTCCAGCCCATGTCGCCGAACAGGCCCTCGAAGCGGCCGAACAGGCGATCCTGCACCACCGAATCCAGGCTCTGGCGGTTGTAGTCGACGATCCACCAGACGCGGCGGACGTCGTGCTTCCAGCCTTCCAGCAGGGCCTCGTAGATGTTGCCTTCGTCCAGCTCGGCGTCGCCTGCGATGGCGATGTGGCGGCCCGGCCGGGCGGCGTCCGGCAGCATGTTGTGCAGGCGCACGTAGTCCTGGATGAGCGCGGCGAAACTGGTGGCGGCCACGCCCAGGCCCACCGAACCGGTGGAGAAATCTACCTCGGCGCCGTCCTTTACGCGGCTGGGATAGGCCTGCGCGCCGCCGAAGCGGCGCAGGCTCTCCATTTTCTCCACCGTCTGGCGGCCGAACAGGTACTGGGCGGCGTGGAACACCGGGGAGGCGTGCGGCTTGACGGCCACGCGGTCCTGCGGGCGCAGCTTGGCGAAATACAGCGCGGTCATGATGGAGATGACGGAGGCGCAGCTCGCCTGGTGGCCGCCGACCTTCAGCCCGTCGCGGTTGATGCGGATGTGGTTGGCGTTGTGTATCGTCCAGGCGGAGAGCCAGAGCAGCTTGCGCTCGATCTGGCGGAGCGTGTGCAGGGTGGTGTCCGGACGTTCCGCGGTGATGCTCATGAAGGAAGCAAGGCCTTCTTTTTTGAAAAAAAGAAGCAAAAAACTTTTGCTTCTCCGCTGGTGCCGCCGCTTCGGCATATCCGGACTCGCTCGAACGGTGCAAATGCGGGGGAGCGAAAGTTTTTTGGTCCTTTTTTTCAAAAAAGGACTGCTTCCTTCCTTACAGGTGCGCGAATGGCCCTGATCATCACCGTCGCCCAACAAAAAGGCGGTGCCGGCAAGACGATGATGGCCGCCAACCTGGCCGCCGCCTGGGCCAGCGGACACCGTGTGACCCTGCTCGACATCGACCCGCAGGCCAGCCTGGCCGGCTGGCACGCCTTGCGTGGGCGGCGTCCGGCCCTGGCCGCCATCGGCCTGGCCGCGGTGTCCGGCTGGCGGGTGAAGGCCGAGCTGGACCGGCAGGCCGCCTCCGCCGACATCCTGGTGGTCGACACGCCGCCGCAGATCGACAGCGACGCGGCGCGCGCGATCAGGGCGGCGTCGCTGGTGGTGATACCGGTGCAGCCGAGCATGCCGGACCTGTGGGCTTCGGCCGGCACGCTGAAGCTGGTGGCGGCCGAGCGGCGCCGGGCGGCCGTGGTGCTGAACCGCACGCCGGCGAAATCCGCTTTGCGCAGCACGGTCGAGGCGGCGTTTGCCGCGTCGGGGATGCCGGTGCTGCCGCACACGCTGGGCGACCGGCGCGCCTATGCGCAGGCCTTTGCGCAGGGTATGGGCGTGACGGAGGCGCCGGCGCGGAGCGTGGCGGCGGCCGAGCTGTCCGCGCTGGCGGACGCCATTCTGGAGATCGCGAGATGATACCGCACGCGCCCTGGCTGAACCTGCTGCTTGCCCTGCACATCCTGGCCGCCACCGCCTGGGTGGGCGGCATGCTGTATGCGCTGGTGGTGCTGCGGCCGGCGCTGGGGGTGCTGGATCCGGCGCCGCGCCTGCAGCTGCACATGCTGACGCTGAAGCGGTTCTTCCTGGTGGTGTGGCACGCGATGCCGATCATGCTGCTGACCGGCTGGGCGATGATCGGCCTGGCGGGGTGGGGCATGGCGCATCTGCCCTGGTACGTGAACGTCATGCAGCTGCTCGGCCTGCTGATGGCTGCGGTGTTCCTGTATGCCTATTTCGCGCCGTTCCGGCGCCTGCGCCGAGCGATACGGCCGGGGCCGGAGCTGCTGGAGCGGATACGGAGGCTGATCACGGTGAACCTGGCGCTCGGCGTGGCGGTGATCGTGGTCGCCTCGCTCGGGCATATGTGGTGATGCGCTGCGGCTGAGCGGCCAGCAGGCGGGGCAGGCCGCGCGCATACTTGGCAGTGTGGCCCTGGCCTATGGGGCGGCGGCCTGGGTGGGGTTGCCGGACAGGTTCTGGGCCATGGTAACCGCTGTGGTGGTGACCCAGCCGGCGCTGAATTCGACGGTGTCCGCCGGGCGGGACAGGGTGGCCGGCACCTTGCTGGGCGCCGCGGTGGCCCTGGGCGTGATACTGGCGGCGCGGGCCGGGGCGCCGCTTCTGCCCATGTTCTGGGTGGCCCTGGTTCCGCTCGCGGTGCTGACCGCCGTGTGGCCGAACCTGCGGCTGAGCTGCATCACGCTGGTCATTGCGGTTCTGGTGCAGCCTGACGGCCTGTCCCTGACGCGGCCGCTGGACCGCGTGCTGGAGATCCTGCTTGGCACCGTGGCGGCTGTGGTCGTCTCGGTGCGGTTGTTCGGTGATCCTGCTTCGGCGAAGGCCAGGGGTGGCCCTGGACCCCATTGAGGACAAGTCCTGGCGAGCCTTGAGACCGAGGCGCAGACAGCAAGTTTGGGCAAGGAAGAAAGGCCTTCTTTTTTTCAAAAAAGAAGGCCTTTCTTGCTTGCACAAGTGCCTGTTTTGCT
>CAXUOA010000289.1:0-1094 GCA_964252625.1 uncultured Acetobacteraceae bacterium
CAATGCCAGCAGGGCGTCAACATAGGCGACCGGATGGGCCAGGGCCAGCTGCTCGCGCGTTGCCAGCGGCGCCTCCTCGCGCAGCAGGGCGTCGAAATCGCGGTGCTCTAGCGCCCGCAGCACGGCGCGCAGCCGGTCCGGGCATTCCGCGTGGCCGGCCCCGGCATCATGCGCCAGGCACGCCTGGTGGCTGAACAGCGCCACGCGCCTCACGCACCCGGCTCCGCGTCCGTCAGCTCGTCGGGCCGGTGCGGCCGCCGGCGAATGGTGAAGCTCAGCGTGCCCACCTCCTCGCTGAAGGCCAGCAGGTCGTGCCCGGTCTCCCGGCAATAGGCGCGGAAATCGGCGATAGAGGCGCGGTCGGTCGCCAGCACACGCAGCTTCTCGCCGGGTGCGAGGCCGCGCAGCACGCGGTTGGCCCGGAGCACCGGTAACGGGCAGTTCAGGCCTTTCACATCGAGCAGCGTCTCAGCCATGGCGCCTACCCTGCCCGCATCCGGCCCCGGGGAGCAAGACGGCGCGAATGAAGGCAAGTGGTCATCTTCGGCACGCGATTTTCACTAGGCTGTCCGGCCTGTTCAAAGCCTGGGCCGCCCGCGGCGGTCGCTGCGCGAGCCCCGGCAGGCCGGACGGCCGAACGAAGGCCTGACATCGAAGACAAGCCAGACACGACAGCCGCCCGGCATCGGTGCTTCGAGCGCGGGCTTTTCTCGCATCTGCACCGGGCCGGGTTCCGTACCGAAGCAGCGCGCCCGCAGCGCAGAGACAAAGTTGTTCGCGCCTTACCGTAGAAAAAGAAGGCCTTCCCCGCTCGGCCACGTTCACCCAGGGCAACTCCACGGAAGAGAGACATGGCCAAGATCGTCGTCATCACCGGCGCCGGCGCTGGCGTAGGCCGCGCCACCATGGCCGAGTTCGCGCGCAACGGCTGCGACGTGGCGCTGCTCTCGCGCGACCCCGGCCGGCTGGAAGACGCGGCCCACGAGGCGCGCGGCTTCGGCGGGCGCGCCTTGCCGATCCCCACGGACGTTGCGGATGCGGACGCCGTGGAGGCCGCCGCCCGCGAGATCGAGACCGCCCTCGGCCCGATCACG
>CAXUOA010000289.1:1104-3848 GCA_964252625.1 uncultured Acetobacteraceae bacterium
ACGCGGATGCCGTGGAGCAGGCGGCGGACCGCGTGGAGACCGAACTCGGCCCGATCGACGTGTGGGTGAACGTCGCCATGTCCACCGTGTTCGCCCCCGTGGCGAAGCTCACCGCCGCCGAGATCGAGCGCGGCACGGCCGTCACCTATCTCGGCCAGGTGCACGGCATGATGGCGGCCCTGCGACGCATGACGCCGCGCAACCGCGGCGCCATCGTCAACGTGGGCTCGGCGCTGGCCTACCGCTCGGTGCCGCTGCAATCGATCTATTGTGGCGCCAAATTCGCGATACGCGGCTTCACCGACGCGCTGCGCTCGGAGATCATCCACGACAAGCTGGATATAACCCTCAGCATGGTCGACCTGCCGGCGGTGAACACGCCGCAATTCGAGTGGGCGCTGAACAAGACCGGCCATCGCGCACGCCCGGTGCCGCCGATCTTCCAGCCGGAGATCCCGGCGCGCGCCATCTATTTCGCTGCGTTCCACCCGCGCCGGCAGACCTGGATCGGCTTCCCCACGGTGAAAGCCATCCTGGCCAACCGTGTGGCGCCCGGCCTGATCGACCGCTTCCTGGCGTCGGCCGGCTACAGCGGCCAGCTCGGCGAGGCCTTGCCGCCGGATGCGCCGAGCAACCTGTTCCATCCCGTGCCTGGCAAGTATGCGGCGCACGGCCGGTTCGACAAGCTGGCGCGCACAAGCAGTTGGGAAGTGTTCACCAGCCGGCATCGCAACACGCTCTGGGCAGCTTTGGGGCTAGGGGCGGCAGCGGGAGTGTTTGCCGTGATGACAAGACAGAAAAGACGGGTGTTTTAACAACTGCCAGCTTGGAGTTTGCAACACCCGGGAGCGTCAGAACAGCCGGGCCATCCGACCAGCGAACAGAGCAAAAGTCTTTTGCTTCTTTTCTTCAGAAAAGAAGCCCTTTCTCACTTCCTCAAAGCCGCCGGCGCCAGGTCTCCCCCTGCACCGGCGTGCCGAACTCCGTATGCACCGCCACATCCACGATCGCGAAGCCGCAGCGTGCATAGATGCGCCGCGCGCTCTCCAGCACCGTATGCGTCCACAGCGTCATCGCTTCGTAACCGACATCCTCGGCAAACGCCACGCAGGTGCCCACCAGCCGGGCGCCGATACCGTGCCCGCGGGCAAATGGCTCCACGTATAGAAGCCGCAGACGCGCCAGGCCGCTTCCCTCGTCCGTCAGCAGCACGGATCCCGCCATCACGCCGTCCATCTCCGCCAGCCAGCACTGCTCGCGGCCCGGAGTGAAGCGCTGCAGGAAATTGGCCACCGTCTGCGCCTCGTTGGCTTCCAGGCCGCGGCCCCAGCCGTTCTCCTCCGCATAGAGGCGGGACTGCCGTGCGGCAATCATCGGCAGGTCGCCGGTGCGGAACGGGCGAAGCGTGATGGCAGGCGCCGCCGGTGGTTCCAGCAGCAGGCGCGCCGTGCTGAGGGCGGAGATCAGGTCGGCCTGCTGCACCGGCCCGAGTGCTGCCACGGCCGAAGCCACACGCGCTCGTTGCCGCGTGTCGATGACCACCAGCACGGCGCGCCCTGCGGCCGTAAGCGTTAGACTTTGCCGTCGCGCATCTTCTTCGGTGCGCTCCCGCAGCAGCCAGCCCCGCTTCACGAGCCGGCCAAGCAAGCGGCTGAGATGCCCCGCGTCCATGCCGAGCGTATGCTGCAGGTCCGCGGCGATCACGCCCGACAACCGCCCGATTTCGAACAGCAGCCTTGCCTCGGCAAGCGTGGCGTCGGTGCCGAGAAAGCCGGCCTCGAGCGCGCCCACGAACCGGGTGTAGAACCGGTTGAAGGCACGAACGGCCTCTATCGTATCGCCCATGCGCTGATCTGGACGGGTTTTGTTGACCATGTCAACTAAAGCCACGCGGCCGTGGTCTGCTCAGTGTGAGTCGGCGGCTGGAAACATCACGTATGTGGCTTGGTAGGCAACCCGCACTTCCGCTGCGCCGTGCGCCGGATCGCAACCCGATGCAGGCGCGACACCTCCCTTTGTCTGACTACGGACGACGTAGCCGATATGGGAGAAGCGTCCTGCGCCAGTGTGCGACTTCGCGGCTAGAACCAGCCAGGGCACCGCGCCCGGCTGCGGGGCGGGACTGGCGGTCAGCACCGATCCCACGACGGTGCTGCCATCGTTCGCTTGCCAGGTTGGACCGGCAAAATGGTGTCCGGCAACATCGCCCGCACTATCGGTAAGCGTCGCGTCCGGGCCTTTCAGATGCCACGTGTAAGCCGGTCCAACCTTCTCGCAGGCGTATATCTGCACGCCCCTTCCCAACAACTGAATGGCGGGCTCTGCCGCCATGGCGGCCGGCGGAACCGCAAGGATAACAAGGAGCGTCGGGGAGGAGAAACGGCTGAAGCTCAGAGCGGCAACACCGCAACCAGGCTCAGAAGAGCCGTCAATCCGACGATAAAAAACTTCATGCGAAAACCTTCTATATTGCAATGCAGCGTAAGCGGCTGCCTGTGACAAAGGTTGTGCGCAGGCGTAGCGCGTGGGCCTGCACTCGCGCCTATGTGATCGCGTCGAGCTTCAACACCTCGCCTGCCAGATACAGGCTGCCGCAGATGAGCACCCGCCCGGGCGTCAGGCGCGCCGCCTGCGCCAGCGCCCCGGCCACGTCTGGCCCGACCCCCGCCCGACCGGCGGAGGCGGCCACGATCCCGCTTACCGGCAACGCCATATGCTGCCCCGGCTCCTGCACCGCCCAGACC
>CAXUOA010000290.1:0-3817 GCA_964252625.1 uncultured Acetobacteraceae bacterium
CTCCTGGCGGAGGGCTTCGCCAGCGTCTGCGTGCTGAACGCCGACAGCCCGACGCTACCCACTGCCCATCTCGTCCGGGCCGCGAACCTGCTGGCCGAACCCGGCAGCGGCGCGGTGATCGGGCCGGCGGAGGACGGCGGCTACTACCTGCTCGGCATGCGCGCCGCCTACGCATGCCTGTTCAGCGGCATTTCCTGGAGCACGGATGTGGTGGCCGGGCAGACGCGCGCCTGCGCGCAATCCGCCGGCCTGCCTCTGGCCGAACTGCCGCCCTGGTACGATGTCGATGACGCTGCCGCCTTGCGCCGCCTGCTCGCCGAAGCCGAGACGCCCGGCAGCCCCGCCTACCACGCCCCCGCCACGACAGCCTGCGCCGGCCGGCTCGGTCTCGCCGAACGGCTTCGCCACGCCGCCTGACGCCCACGACGCCCCGCTGGAGACGACCGCATGTCCGAGACGATCATCGAAACCAGGGCGGACATGGCGCTGCCCGACCCGCGCCGCTACTTCGAGCAGGTGGCACCGCAGCGCGACCGCCAGGCCGCCGCCCCGCCGCTCTGCGTTTATCTGGAGGTGACGAACCGCTGCAACCTGCTGTGCGAGACCTGTCCGCGCACCTTCGAGGCGTTGGAACCGCCGGCCGACATGACCTGGGACCTGTTCACCAGCATCGTCGACCAGCTGCCCGGCCTGAAGCGCGCCGTCCTGCACGGCGTGGGCGAGCCGATGCTGGTGCGCGAACTGCCGGACATGATCCGCTACCTCAAAGCACGCAACGTGCACGTCCTGTTCAATACCAATGGCACCCTGCTGCGCGAGAGGCGTTTCCGCGAACTGATCGACGCCGGGCTGGACGAACTGCGCGTCTCGCTGGACGCCGCCGACGCCACCACCTACGCCGAAGTCCGCGGCAAGCCATTCTTCGACCGCATCGTGCGCGACGTGCGCCTGATGACCGAGTACCAGAAGCGCACCGGGGCCACCAACCCGCGGGTGTCCATCTGGCTGACCGGCATGAAGGAGACGGTGCAGCAGCTGCCGGAATTCGTCCGCCTGGCCGCCGGCATGGGCGTGGCCGAAGTCCACCTCCAGCGCCTGGTGTTCGACGAAGCCGGCTTCGGCATGGCGCGCGCCGACAACAGCCTGTTCGAGCAGACGCAGGGCGAGGAGGTCGCGGCGATCGAGGCGGCCGTGGCGCTCGGGCGTGAAATGGGCGTGCTGCTGGACGCCTCCGGCGCCACCGAGCCCGGCCTGAGCCTGCAACGCCAGGGCGACCAGCCCTGGGCCACCTGCCGCCGCCCGTGGAGCCTGATGTATTTCACCGCCCACGGCCGCGCTCTGCCCTGCTGCATCGCGCCGTTCTCCGCCCGCGGCTACGAGACCTACACGCTGGGCGACGCGAAGACGCAGAGCCTGGCGGAGATGTGGAACGGTGGGCTGTACCAGGATTTCCGCGCCCGCCTGCTGGGTGACGCGCCGCCTGCGCCCTGTGCGAATTGTGGGCTGCGTTGGAGTTTGTGAGGAAGGCAAGGCAAGCAGTCCTTTTTTGAAAAAAAGGACCAAAAAACTTTTGCTCCTGTTCGCGTTGCCGGCGCTGTTCCCCGGTCCTCACAGCGCGTCTGTATCCAGCTCAGGCGCGACAGCCGAGCCAAAAATCCTTTTCTTCTTTCTTAGAAAAGAAGGCCTGTCTGCTTGCGTCCGCGACGCAAGCAGACACACCACCAAGAACTTTCGTCCTGACGCTGGAGTGGCGACTGGGCTTACCTCGGTCAGCCGTCTGGTGGCACGATGCGGCGGCTCACGGTGGCTGGAACGATAGGGTCCGCCGGCGTATTGCCTGACCGCCCACCTACGGACCGTCCCGTGACCTCACCGCACCCGCCGGCCGCCATAGTCCCCGACAGGGAGCAAAAGTTTTTTGGTTCTTTTTTTCAAAAAAGAACCGCTTGCCTGCTTGCCCTGGGCCTGGCCATCGCCGCCCCCCTTCTGGTCGCGCCCCTCTTCCACCTTGAAGGCTCGATCTGGGCCGGCACGCTGCTGCGCAAGAACATCGTGGTTGGCCTGATCGGCACAGCCTGCCTCGTCTATTGTGCGGCGGTATCGTTCGTGTTGCGCGTGCCCCTGCCAGCGCGCGCCGTCTGGATCGTGCTGGGCGTGGCAATGGCAGCCAGGCTCGGCCTGGTAGCACCGCTGCCGTTCATGTCGAGCGACATCTACCGCTACGCCTGGGACGGCCGCGTCCAGGCGGCCGGGATCAACCCTTATTTCTACATCCCGACGGACCCGGCGCTGGGCCGCCTGCGCGACCCGGCGATCTTCCCCAACATCAACCGGCTGGACTACGCGCACACGATCTACCCGCCGGCGGCCGAGCTGGTGTTCCTGGCGGCCGGCCGGGTGCACTACAGCCTGGCCGCCACCAAGCTGGCGCTGCTCCTGCTGGAGCTGGCCGGCATGCTCGCCCTGTGGCGCGTGCTGGTCCTGGCCGGCATGCCGCCCGCCCGCCTGCTCATCTACGCCTGGAACCCCCTGGCCATCTGGAGCTTCGCCGCGGACGGCCATGTGGACGGTGCGATGGTCGGCCTGCTCGGGCTGGCGCTTCTGGCACGCGCCGCCGGGCGGCAGGGGCTGACCGGCGGACTGCTGGCCGGCGCCATCCTGATGAAGTTCCTGCCCGTGGCGGTGGCGCCTGCGCTGTGGCGGCGCTGGGGGTGGCGCCTGCCGGCAGCCTGCGCGGCCACGATCGCCGGCCTGTATGCCTGCTACCTGGGCGCGGGCTGGCAGGTGCTGGGCTTCCTGCCGTCCTACACCGCCGAGGAGGGGCTCTCCCAGGGAAGCGGCTTCTGGCTGCTGGCCGTGCTGGGCCGGGCGGTGCACCTCCCGCACGCGGCAAGCGCATCCTATGTGGCCCTCTGTGCGCTGGCGCTGGCAGCCACGGCGCTGTGGATGGCGTTCGGCCAGCGCGTGCCTACCGGGCCTGCCGAACTCCGCCGCGTATGCAGCAACGCCGCCATACTGGCCGCCGGCACCCTGCTGGCGCTGACCCCGCATTACCCCTGGTACTACCCCTGGATGGCGCTGTTCGCCTGCCTGGCCCCCTGGCGCAGCGTGGTCTTCCTGTCCTGCGCCGCCACCATCCTGTATTGCGACCCGTACCATGAGACGATCCTGTTCCCCTCGCTCGTCTTCGTGCCAACCCTGATCCTGGCCGCCATCGACTGGCGCCGCGGTCGACCGCTGTCCGGAGACACCCATGCCACCTGACGCCACACCCCCTCTGGTGGCCGCCGTGATCCCCGTGCTGAACGAGGAAGGCGCCATCGGCCCCACCCTCGCGCGCCTGCCCGCCAGCGTCGGCCTGCGCATCGTGGTGGATGGCGGCAGCAAGGACGCCACGGTGGCCGAGGCACGGGCGCACGGCGCCGAGATCGTCGCCGAACCGAGGCGTGGCTACGGCCGCGCCTGCTTCTCGGGCGCCGAACGCGCCCAGGCCCTGGGCGCCGGCATCGTGCTGTTCCTGGACGGCGACGGCGCCGACGCCGTGGAGCACGCCGGCGACCTCATCGCACCCCTGATCGACGGCCGCGCCGGCTTCACCATAGCCAGCCGCGTGGGCGGCGCGCGTGCGGCCGGCAGCATGGGCGTCCACCAGCTGGCCGCCGGACTCCTCATCGGCGGCGCGCTCGGCCTGCTGTGCGGCCAGCGCTATACGGACATGTGCGCCTTCCGCGCCCTGCACACCGCGTATTTGATGGCGCTGGGAATGACGGAGATGACCTACGGCTGGAACCTGGAGATGCAGATGAAGGCGCCGCGC
>CAXUOA010000291.1:0-3810 GCA_964252625.1 uncultured Acetobacteraceae bacterium
TCCAGGTAGTAACCGCCCTGGCCGAAGCCGCTTTCGCACAGGCCATCCCCGTGCTGCCGATTCCCCTCGCCCACCCCGCAATCCCAGGCAAGCCGGACGGTGCGAACGCACCCGCCACGATTGCCAGCATCGAACGCGCCGTCCACCTTGCGCAAACCGGCGAGGCCAGCGCCGTGGTCACCAACCCGATTGCGAAATCCGTGCTCATGGCAGCCGGTTTCCCGCATCCCGGCCACACCGAATTCCTCGCCGCACTCACCGGTGCCAGCGGCCGCGAGATCATGATGCTCGCCTGCCCGCAACTGCGCGTGGTGCCTGTCACCATCCACGTCTCCCTGCGCACGGCGCTGGACAGGCTGACCACGGCCGCCATCGTGCATGCCGCACGCACAACCCACGCCGCCCTCCGCCGTGATTTCGCCATCCCGCACCCCCGCCTGGTCGTCGCCGGCCTCAACCCGCACGCCGGCGAGCAAGGCCGCATGGGCGCCGAAGAAGCCACCATCATCCAGCCCGCCATCGACCAGCTCCGCGCGGACGGCATGGACGTGACCGGCCCGCATCCGCCGGACACCATGTTCACCGCGCCCGCACGCGCCCGTTACGACGCGGCGATCTGCATGTACCACGACCAGGCACTCATCCCGCTCAAGACCATCGACATGAACGGCGGCGTGAACGTGACGCTCGGCCTGCCGATCATCCGCACATCCCCCGACCACGGCACCGCATTCGACATCGCCGGCAAGGGCGTCGCCGATCCGTCCAGCCTCATTGCAGCGCTGCGCCTTGCCGCCGATATAGCAACGAAGCAAGCAGTCCTTTTTTGAAAAAAGGACCAAAAAACTTTGACTCCGCTGTCGCGCGCCTGTCCGCAGCCGCCGACAGGGAGGAAAAGTTTTTTGCTTCTTTTTTTCAAAAAAAGAAGGCCTTTCTTGCTTTCTCCCCGGAGCGCAAACAATGCCCCGCCTAGGCGTAAACATCGACCACGTAGCCACCCTGCGGAACGCCCGCGGCGGCAGCTTCCCCGACCCGCTCACAGCCGCCCAGATCGCGCTCGACGCAGGTGCAGACGGCATCACCCTCCACTTGCGCGAGGACCGCCGCCACATACACGACCACGATTTGGCCCGCTTCTGCGCCACCCTGACCGCGCCGATAAACCTGGAGATGGCCGCCACCGCCGAGATGGTCGGCATTGCCATGAAATATAGGCCGCACGCCGCCTGCATCGTGCCCGAACATCGCCGCGAGGTGACAACCGAGGGCGGGCTGGACGCGGCCGGGCAGTCTGCCACGCTGCAGCCGATCGTGGCCAGACTTCGCGACGCCGGGATACGCGTGTCCCTGTTCATCGATCCGGACCCGGCACAACTCCGCGCCGCGGCCGAGCTGGGCGCCCCGGTGGTGGAGCTGCACACCGGCGCCTACGCGCTGGCCCGTGCGGGCGAGCTGCAGCGCCTGACCGAGGCCGCGTCGCTGAGCAAGCAACTCGGCCTGGAATGCCACGCCGGCCACGGCCTCACCTTCGAGAACGTGGCCGCGATTGCCGCGCTGCCCGAAATAGCCGAGCTGAACATCGGCCACTTCCTCATCGGCGCCGCCATCTCCACAGGCCTGGCCGCCGCGGTCCGCGAAATGCGCACCATCATGCATTCCGCTTGCGCGCGCTGATACGGCCGCCGACAGGAACCAAAAGTTTTTTGCTTCTTTTTTTCAAAAAAGAAGGCCTTTCTTCCTCCGCCTTGGCAGCCATCCGCTCGCCTGCTTATCTACCCGCATGCAAAAAACCCCCCGCCCACTCCTGCCCCTGGCGGCAGCCCTGCTCTGCGCCGCCGCACCGGTGCACGATTTCCTCTCCGTCGCCGTCGCACCCGACGGCAAGCAGATCGCCTCCATCGAGGGTGACGAGGACGTCTCCGGCACCCCGGACATCCAGACCGTCGTCATCCGCCCGACCGACGGCTCTGCCACCATTCCCGTCGCCCTGCCCTGCGGCCGCGTGCATGATTGCACGCCTTCCGCGCTCGCCTGGGCGCCGGACAGCGCCACCCTCGCCTTCGTGCTGCACAGCCCGGGAAGCCACGCCCGCGCGCTGTACACTGTGAAGCCGGACGGCACCGGCCTGACAAGGACGATGGCCTTCAACGGCACCATGGGGTCGCTGCGCTACGGTCCGCACGGCCAGCTTGCCGTGCTGGCAACCGCAGGTGCCGCCAAGGAGACGGGTGCGGTGGAAGCCGGTGCCGCCCTGACGGGCGAGCTTGGCGGTGACGTGCACGAGCAGCGCCTGGCCATCGTGCAGCCAGACGGCACGCTGCGCTGGGCGTCGCCGCCGGACCTCTATGTCTATGAATACGACTGGCGCCCGGACGGCGCCGGCTTCGTGGGCACCGCGGCCCCCGGCGACGGCGACAACAACTGGTGGGTGGCCAAGCTCTATGCGTTCGACGCCGCCACCACGGCCGCGCGAATCCTGCACGCGCCGTCCAGTCCGCAGCAGCAGATGAACCAGCCGGCCGTCTCGCCGGACGGCAAGACGGTCTCCTTCATCGGCGGCCTGATGAGCGATTTCGGCTCGGTAGGCGGCGACGCGTTCGTGCTGAAGCTGGAGCAGCCCGACGCCAAACCGGTCGACCTGACGCCGAACTGGCACGCCACCGTCACTTCGCTGGCCTGGAGCTGTGACGGCGCGCATCTGGTCGCCTCCCTGCTCGCCGGCGACCAGACGCAGATCACCCAGATCGAGCCGGCCGCCCCCGCCGCGCAGCCCTTGCCGATGGTCAGCAAGCCAGAATACCTGAGCGTCGGCGACGCCCAGTTCGCCGGCGACTGCCACACCAAGACCACCGCCACCGTACATCAGACCTTCACCCGCGCGCCGGAGATCGAAGTGGGCCCACTGGGCGACTGGCATGATCTGACGCACGCCAACGCCGGGCAGAGCCTGGCCGCCACCGCACAATCCATCACCTGGACCAGCGACACCTTCCATGCGCAGGGCTGGCTGCTGCTCCCCACAGGCGTCGCTGCCGGCGCCAGGCTGCCGATGATCACCTCGGTGCATGGTGGCCCGGCCGCGGCCAACCAGCCGGAGTTCGTGGGACAGGGCTACCACCGCCGCCTGCTCGACGCCGGCTACGCGCTGTTCCTGCCCAACCCGCGCGGCAGCTACGGCCAGGGCGAAGCCTTTACCCGCGCCAACGTGCATGATTTCGGCCACGGTGACCTGCGCGACATACTGGCCGGGGTGACGGCCGCCGAACACGCGGCGCCCATCGACGACAAGCGCCTGGGCATCACCGGCTGGAGCTATGGCGGCTACATGACGATGTGGGCGGTCACCCAAACCCAGCGTTTCCACGCCGCCGTCGCCGGCGCAGGTTTGTCGAACTGGCAGTCCTACTATGGCGAGAACGGCATCGACGCCTGGATGATCCCGTATTTCGGCGCCTCGGTCTACGCGAACCCGGCGGTGTACGCGAAATCCTCCCCGATGAGTTTCATCACCCAGGTGCACACGCCCACGCTGGAAGTGGTGGGCGAGGACGACATCGAATGTCCTGCGCCGCAGACCGAGGAGTTCTGGCACGCGCTGCACGATTTGGGCGTGCCGACCACCTCCGTGATCTACGCGGGCGAAGGCCACCACATGCGTGATCCCAAGCACATCGAGGATTACGAACGGCGCGCGGTAGCCTGGTTCGACAAGTATCTGAAATGAACCGGCCGTGGCACCGGACCAGTGCCGTGTGTGATCCGGGCGCCGTGTTCCGCGTCAGCCGGCGCTGGGCGGCGACGGGTCCGGCG